>NYYJ01000197.1 GCA_002686755.1 Verrucomicrobiales bacterium | reverse complement strand
TGAGCCCTCGGCGAAGTACCCGAGGTGCTGTGGGTCCTTGATGCCGAGGGCGTACTCCAACTCCCGGAACTGCGCCGACTGGAACCCGCTGGCACTCTCTCGGCGCGCGCCGTTCGCCGCCGTCGCCCCGGCCCCGGCCGCTGCGGCTGCAAACGGGTACGCCTATCCGGACAAGGCGCTGCGCCGCTGGAGCCGCGAGCTGCTCACGGTCGAGTCGCGTGACGGGCAGTCCGTGCGGGCCACCTTCCGGCCCGACTGCAAAACGTGCAGCAACCTCGGCGTGCCGTTCGGGGTTGATTACTCGATCGAGCTGGGGCCGCGCCGGGACGGCTTTCCGATCCGCGAACTGGCCTGTCGGCCAAGCGATGCCGACTACCAGTCGATGTGCTCCTGCCTGGAGGATCCGGACGGCTTCCCGCGCGAGATGGTCGGCACGCCCGGCTTCACCGGCCAGCCGCTTGGCCAGGCGCTGGCGTGGAACCCGGTGGTCGAGCCGGCCGGCTGCCTCTGCCGCCAGCCCAGCCGCGACCACAAATGGAAGATCGCCCTGCAAACCGTTCATTACAATTTACACACCGATGAGTAACAAACTGTTGGACACCCTCAAGGAGCGCCCGCTGCTGGGCGACGGCGCCATGGGCACGCAGCTTCAGGAGGCCGGCCTCGAGAGCGGCGGCTGCGGTGAGGCGTGGAACCTCGACGAGCCGGATCGGGTTGAGACGATCCAGCGCCGCTACGTGGAGGCTGGTTCCGACTGCCTCATCACCAACACGTTTGGTGGCAGTCGCATTATGCTCGAGCGTCACATGGAAAACCCGGACGTTGTCGGCATCAACAAGGCCGCAGTCGAGGTGGCGCGGCGGGCGTTCGGCGGGCGGGACGGCTTCGTGCTGGGCGACATCGGGCCGTTCGGTGGGCTGATGGAACCGTATGGCGAGATCACCCGAGCGGAGGTCGATCGCGCCTTCGCCGAGCAGGCCCGGGCATTGGTCGAGGCCGGCGCCGACGCGATCATTGTCGAGACGCAGACGGTGCTCGATGAGGCCGGTGCCGCGATCGCCGCCGCCAAGGCCGCCGGCGCGCCGTGCGTGATCGCCTCCATGGCGTTTGACCTCACTCATGAAACCCGCGAGCTTCGTACTATGATGGGGACTGATCCGGATGAGGCGGCTGACTTTTTGGAGAAGGCCGGGGCGGATGTGCTCGGGCTCAATTGTGGCACCAATATCGACATGGCAAGTGCCAAGGCTGCCGTGAAGCGTTATCGAAATTGCTCCGCTCTGCCAATCATGGCTCAACCTAATGCCGGGCAGCCCGTCCTGCAGAATCTCAAGGTCATTTACAACCAGACCCCCGATGAAATGGCTTCTTATGCTGCGGATATTCTTGATGCCGGCGTCGCCATCCTCGGTGCCTGCTGCGGCAGTACGCCCGCGCACATCGACGGTTTGCGCGACCGGATGAACCAATTTATCGAGACACAAACCAACTCTGAATAATGGAAAAATTGATCGAGGAAAACCCGGCCGCCGCCGAGTGGCTGCCCGAAAACAAGCCGGACGGCTCCGGGATCGGTGCCAACTACGTGGACGCTTTTCTCAAGCCGCTCAACTGCGAACTGGAGGATGAAGTGCGCCTTGCCTGCAAACGCCGCGGGCTCAAGATCACCGTCAGCCTTGGCGATCGAAAGGGCGAGGCCATCCTGCGTCGCCTGGAACACGGCCCCGACGTCCGGGCCATCCTCCGCGCCGCGTTGACCGAGGCATTCACCCAGGCCGGCGCCAAGTGCGATCTCGCCGACGGCAACATCCGAGTGGAATATAATTAGACCGGCGTTCAACTCGTGAACTTTGCAACAAATCATACGGACGTTCACCCCCATCCGGCCTTCGGCCACCTTCTCCCTGGGGGAGGAGGAATCAAGTGGGATGCGACACCCTCTCCCAGCGGGAGAGGGCCGGGGAGAGGGAGAACGCGAACAATGATTTAACGGCTCAAATCGAAGCTGAATTAAACAGAATTTTTTTGATGAACATCTTTGTTTGTATCAGGCAGGTGCCGGACACCACGACGCGGATCAAGCTGCGCGAGGACGGCAATGGAATTGACGAGGCGGATATCCAGTGGATCATCTCGCCGCATGACGAACTCGCGATCGAGGAGGCGTTGCAACTTCGCGACCGCCAGCCCGGCTCGACGGTCACCGTGCTCTCGGCCGGGCCGGAGCGGGTCACCGACTCGCTGCGGATGGCGTTGGCCATGGGGGCCGACTCCGCCGTGAGGCTGGATTTGCCGGGGGACGCCGACTCGGCGACGAACGCCCGCGCACTGGCTGCCGCTATCGGCAAACTTGGCGCTGCGGATATCGTGTTTGTTGGCAAGGAGGCGATCGATGACGGTGCGGGTGCGGTGGGAACAATGCTGGCCGTGAGGCTTGGCTTTCCGTCTATCAATGTGGTCAACGGCATCGAGTACGGTGAGG
Source organism: Verrucomicrobiales bacterium (assembly GCA_002686755.1). Lineage (GTDB taxonomy): Bacteria > Verrucomicrobiota > Verrucomicrobiia > Limisphaerales > UBA1096 > UBA1096. The sequence continues at coordinate 5,756 of NYYJ01000197.1, read as the reverse complement.
GCTCCGTCACCTGTCGGCGTGATGTCGGCGGGGGTAACATTGAGATTATCGAGACGCCGCTACCGGCGGTCATCTCGGCGCAGGTCGGTCTTAACGAGCCGCGCTACGCCACCGCGCTCAACATCATCAAGGCGAAGAAAAAACCGATCGACACGATAACTGCCGACGAGTTGGGCATTACCGAGGCCGACCGCAAAACGCGGCTGCGGAATTTCGAACTACCGCCGCCCAAGCAGCCGTGTCGCCTCATCGAGGGCTCGCCGGCCGAGCAGGCAAACGAGCTGATCCGCGTGCTCGCGGAGGACATTCAAGCCATCTGACCGGAGATTCGAAAATGAAGATTTTAATTATTGCCGAACACAAAAACGGAACCCTCGCCGAAGCCACGCGCGAGTTGTTTGGGCTGTCGCTTGGCCAGGCGGAGATTCACGCGGTCGTCGCCGGGGAGGAGGTCGCGCCGCTCGCCGAACCGCTTGGCCAATTGGGCGCGGCCAAGGTGCACCTCGTAGAGTCGCCGGCGCTGGCCGGAGGCACTGGGGAATCGCTTGGCCAAGCGCTTGGCCAAGTCGTCCCGCAAATCGGACCCGACGTGGTGCTCGCCGCGCACACGCCGCAGGGCCGGGACTTGGCCCCGCGCTTGGCCGCCACGCTCGACGCCGCTCTGGCCACCGACTGCATCCAGTTGGGTTGCGAGGGCGAAACAGTGACCGCACGCCGTCCGATCTACGCCGGCAAAGCCACGGCGGAGGTGGAGTTCACGGATGATAGTTTGAAAGTGATCACCGTCCGTCCGCGCACGGCCAAAGCACCGGAGCCGGACGCCGGTCGGAGTGCTGAAGTCGCCACCGTTGCCGTCGAGTTGTCGGAACAAAAAACCGCGCTCAAGGAAATAATCGCCGGCGGCGGGGAGCGGCCCGACGTCACCGAGGCAGCGATCATCGTGACCGGCGGGCGCTCACTCGGCAGCGCGGAAAACTTCAGTATCATCGAGAATTTTGCCGACACCATCGGCGCCGCGGTTGGTTCGTCCCGAGCGGCGGTTGATGCCGGTTACCGCCCGTACCGCGATCAGGTCGGGCAGACCGGCAAGGTCGTGTCACCGCAGGTTTACATTGCCTGTGGAGTGAGTGGTGCGATCCAGCATTTGGCCGGCATGCGAACCTCGAAGCACATCGTCGCGATCAATACCGATCCGGAGGCGCCGATTTTTCAGTTGGCCGACTACGGCATCGTCGGCGACCTGTTCGAGGTTGTCCCCCTCCTCGCCGAGGCAGCGAAAAACCGGAACGGCAGTTGATCTGATGGACACACTTGGCGACGCAGAAATCGTAGTGATCGGTGGCGGGGGCGTCGGCTGCGGCGTGGTGCACAGCCTCTGTCAGGCCGGCAAGACCGACGTTTTGCTGCTCGAAAAAAACGAGGCGCTCGCCTCGGAGACCACTTCGCAGGCAGCCGGTCTCGTTGGCCAGGTGCGCACCAGCGTGGATCGCGTCAAGCTGGCGATGTGGTCGGTCAAGACTTTCTCCGCGATGGAGGCCGAGCCGGAGACCAAGCCGGGCTGGCGGCAGGTCGGTTCATTGCGAGTGGCTCTGACCGACGAGCGAGTGGCGGAGTTTGAGCAGATGAAATCAACCGCCGACGAGGCCGGGCTCGAGACGGCATTCATCAGCGCCGACGAGGCCCGGGCCAAGTGGCCGATGTTCGATTTTTCCCCTGCCAAGGCGGTGTTGTGGTGCCCAAGCGACGGCTACCTTCAGCCCAACGACCTTGCGATGGCCTACGCGCATCGCGCCCGTCAGGCCGGTGCCCGCTTGGCCACTGGTGTGACGGTCGAAGGTGTCCGCACGGAGAACGGTCTCGTGACTGGGGTCGATACCAGTCGCGGCGCGATCGCCTGCGACACGGTCATTAATGCCGCCGGTGCACACGCCTGGCACGTCGCGCAAATGGCCGGATTGAGCCTTCCGATTTTTCCTGTGCGCCACGAATATTTCGTGAGCGTTGACGCCGATGGCATGCACCCCGATCTCCCGGTGATGCGCGTGCCGGACGCCTCGCTTTACTTGCGCGCCGAGATCAACGGGTTGCTGCTTGGAGGCTGGGAGCCAGAGTCGCTCTCGCTCAAGCCGGACGATTTCGAAAACGGCAAGACTCCGCCGCGCATCGAGGAAGACTGGGACGTGATGGGCTGGTTTATTGAGCAAATCACGCCGCTCTACAGCAAGGCGGCCGACTTGGGTGTCCGCAGTATTTTTAAAGGCTGGCCGACCTTCGTGCCGGATGGCCGATTCATCATTGGCGAGAGTCAGCGACTTAAGGGCTTCGTTATGGCCGGTGGTTGCAACGCCCACGGTGTCAGCGGATCGGCTGGTATCGGTCGGCACGTGGTCGAGTCGATGCTCGAGCCGGAGCCGTCCGACTATGTCCGCAGCCTCAGCCCGGATCGATTCCTCGACACGGAGTGGGACACGCCTACCGCACAAACCTCGGCCAAGCGCATCTACGAAACCTACTATGGCCTCGGAAGCTGAAACCAGCGCAACACTTCCGGCGCGTGCGCGGGTGGTCATCATCGGCGGCGGCGTCGTGGGTTGCAGCGTGGCCTACCATCTCACGCGGCTTGGTTGGAAGGATGTCGTCGTACTCGAGCGCAAGACTCTGACTGGTGGCTCGACGTTCCACGCCGCCGGTCTGGTCGGCCAACTCCGCAGCTCGGCCAGCATCACGCAACTGCTCAAGTACAGCGTCGAGCTTTACAGCAAGCTCGAGGCGGAGACCGGCCAAGCGACTGGCTGGAAGGCCAACGGCGGTTTGCGCTTGGCCTGCAACAACGAGCGCTTGGCTGAGATCAAGCGACAGGCGACCACCGCGCACAGTTTCGGGCTCGAGATGCATCTGCTTTCGCCCGGCGAAGCCAAGGAGCTTTGGCCGTTGATGGATGTCTCGGACGTGATCGGCGCAGCGTTCCTGCCGACCGACGGGCAGGCGAGTCCGTCCGATTTGTGTCAGGCCTTGGCCAAGGGCGCGAAGATGGAGGGCGCAAAAATCATCGAGGGCTGTCGGGTGACCGGGTTCGACATTCGCGACGGCCGGGTGGCCGGGGTGCAGACGGACTTGGGCAACATCGAGTGTGAGGTCGCGGTCAACTGTTGCGGCATCTGGGCGCGCGAATGCGGTCGCTTGGCCAACGTTTCCGTGCCGGTGCAACCGATGCAGCACCAGTACCTCGTCACCGAGCCGATTGAAGGGGTGACCGCCGACCTGCCGACGCTGCGCGACCCGGATCGACTTTGCTATTTCAAGGAGGAGGTCGGCGGCCTCGTGATGGGCGGCTACGAGCTGGAGCCGATGCCGTGGACGCCGCAGGACGGCATCCCGCGCGACTTTCATTTTCAACTGCTCGACAGCGACTGGGATCAGTTCGAGGGCTTGTTTTTGCAGGCGGCGGGCCGGGTGCCTTCGCTGGAAAACGCCGGAATCCGGCAGCTCATCAACGGCCCGGAGGCGTTCACGCCGGACGGCAGTTTCATCCTCGGCGAGGCGCCGGAATTGCCCGGCTATTTTGTCGGCACCGGTTTCAACGCCTACGGCATCGCGGCCAACGGTGGGGCGGGGCGGGCGTTGGCGGAGTGGATTGTCGGTGGCGAACCGTCGATGGACCTGTGGCCGGTGGACATCCGGCGTTTCGGCGCTCATCACCGCGATACGAAGTTTCTCATCGAGCGCACGACCGAGGCGACCGGCAAGCATTACACCATGGCTTGGCCAAGCGAGGAGCACGAGTCGGGACGACCGGTAAAGACGTCTCCGCTCTACGAACGCCTCACGGCGGCCGGTGCCTGTTTCGGCAGCAAATTTGGTTGGGAGAGGCCGAACTGGTTTGCGCCGGCCGGCGTCGAGCCGAGGGACGAGCCGAGCTACGGGCGCGCGAACTGGTTCGAGCACGTGGCCCGTGAACATCGGCAAACCCGCGAGGCGGTAGCGCTCTTCGACGAGTCGTCGTTCGCCAAGTACCGGGTCGACGGGCCGGACGCCGAGCGTGCGCTGTCGTGGGTTTGCGCCAATGACGTGGCTGTCCCACCGGGCCGCCTAGTTTACACGCAGCTCTGCAACCAACGCGGCGGCATCGAGGCGGACCTGACCGTCTGCCGCTTGGCTGAAAACGAATTTTACCTCGTCACCGGCACTGGCTCGGCGGCACGTGATTTTAACTGGATCGAGCGCAACATCCCAAGCGACTGCGATGTGCAGTTGGCAGACGTCTCGCAAAAGAATGCTGTGCTGGGATTAATGGGGCCGCTGGCCCGTGAGGTGCTCGCACAGGCGACCGATGCCGATCTTTCAAACGAGTCCTTTCCGTTTGCCACCTCACAGGAAATTCAAATCGCCGGGGCGACTGTCCGGGCGATGCGCGTGACGTTTGTCGGCGAACTGGGTTGGGAACTGCACATGCCGGTGGAGTCGGCCGAGGCGGTTTACGATCGGCTGATGGAGCTTGGCCAAGAGCATGGCATCGCCAACGCCGGCTACCGCGCGATCGACAGTTTACGTCTCGAAAAAGGCTACCGAATTTGGGGTGCTGACGTGACACCCGACCACACGCCGCTCGAGGCCGGGCTTGGCTGGGCGGCCAAGCTGAAGACCACCACGCCGTTCCTTGGCCGCGAGGCACTCGAGCAGCAAAAGGCCAACGGCTTGGCCAAGCGCCTGGCCTTTTTTGCGGTGGACGATCCGGAGGTCGTGCTGCTCGGCCGCGAGACGATTTACCGCAACGGCGAGCGCGTGGGTTGGTTGACCAGCGGCGGCTTCGGGCACACCGTTGGCCAAGCGATTGGCATGGGCTACGTGCGAAACAAGGCTGGCGTGGATCGCGATTTTTTGAGCGGCGGCGCATACGAACTCGAGGTCGCCTGCGAACGCGTACCGGCTAGGCTCTCCCTGCAACCGGCCTACGATCCGAAGTCCGAAAGGGTGAAGGCGTGATGGACAACCCGGTGGAAATAACACGCGAGACGTTTGGCAATATCCCGCCTTCGTCGGTGGTGGCGTTTTACATCATGGCCGTGGTGTCGATGCTGGTTTTTGTCTGGGGAGTGTGGCGTCGCTGGAAACTTTGGCAGCAGGGCAGACCGATCTCGTTTCGCCAAATTTTGACCGGCAATTTTCAACGGTTGAAACCGCGCCTCGGCAGACTTTTCAAGGAGGGTCTCGGACAAAAGCGGGTGCGCGGTCGAGGCCTTGCCAGTTGGGCGCACATCATGATGTTCGCCGGATTCATGATGTTGTTTCTCGGCACGACGCTGCTGGAGATCGACCATTTGGCGGCCAAGCTCTCGGAGCGGTTTAGTTTTCATCACGGCTGGTACTACGTCGTTTACGAGGCGACGTTGGATGTGTTCGGCCTGCTGTTCATTGTCGGGATTTGCCTGTTCGCGTGGCGGCGGATGCGGCGGCCAAACAGTATCGGCCATCGGGCAAGCGACTGGACGGCGCTTGGCCTGTTCCTCGGTATCGGCGTGACCGGCTACCTCGTGGAGGGGTTGCGTATCGTGTGGGATAAGCCGGAGGGTTTGGCGCTCTGGTGTTCGCCGGTGGGTGCCTGCATAGCCAAGCTCTTCGATGGCATGAGTGAATCGACGAGCCGCTACGCCCATTTGGGTGTGTGGTGGGTTCACGCAGGGATGAGTTTTGGGTTTTTCGCGATGATCCCGTTCACGAGACTGCTGCATTTCATCACCGGCCCGGTGAACCTGTTT
>NYYJ01000196.1 GCA_002686755.1 Verrucomicrobiales bacterium | reverse complement strand
CTTTTGGGAATGCCAGTTTGAGTAGTTCGTCTAGTGTGTAAGAATCTTTTTCCAGAAAGCCATAAAGCTCATCATCCGCATTTTGAGCGGCTTGTATCAGGTCAGATTCAATTTGCGCATGCTCCTGTTCTTCCGCGCATGCTTTCCAGAGCTCTAAAGCTGATTTGGCAGCGTTCGAGAACTGGGCGATTCTTTTCCCAGCAGCAAGTGGCGCAGCTATTTGAGCCAGTTCGGTGGGCGTGGGGAAGTCTTCTGGGTTATGTTTCATGACTATGCTGTGGCTCCAGCGACGCTGATGATATTGCTGGCTACTTTATCCGGCTTAATGTTGAACCACTTATCAGCGTCTTGGCGGGTTACCAGTTCACGATAATGCTTGTGAACCATGTTGACGCTGTTCCCCAGTTCCCCCACCACTTTACCCGCATCAGTTGTTTCGGCGAAGCGGTAAGATGCATAGCTGTGGCGAAGTGCGTTGCGTTTCCAGTCAATCCCCGCTTTGTCGGAAGTTAAGTTTTGAGCATCATAGAACTGTGAGTATCCCCCACCCCAAATCAGCCCGGTCCGGCCAGCGTACGGGGCCAGCCATTCCGCGCAGTTGTCCCACATCGGCACGATCCGGCGAGTTGCTGTCTTTGCCTGATCTTTCCCAACAACAATATGTCGCTCGACCAACCGGATGTCTTCCCAAGTGAGGCGCTGAATTTCGGCGCTTCGCAACCCGGCAAAGCCGCCCAAGACGATGCTCGGGACATACTCAGTGGACGCAGCGGCAAGAAGCTTCCGCATTTCAGCGGGTGTGTAGATTTCGATTGCGAGCTGATCCGACTTTAATGATTGGATGGCTTTGACTGGATTTTCGTAGGCGTGTCCACGAACAACCGCAAACTCAAACAAGCTGTGAATGGTCGTCCGGTAGTTGTTTTTACTGGTATTGCTTAGTTCCAAGTCATCAAGCCAATGCTGTATTTCAGGAGTTGTGACGTTGCAGCATTCTTTCTGGAAGTCAGCAGCAAAGCGACTCAACCGACTGCGAAGATCGGCGAGGTGACGCTCCGATGCCCGCTCCTTGCGTTTGACGATGAGCATCTTCTCCAAGACTTCCGAAACACGCGCCCGGGTGACCGGCTTGCTTCGCAAAGACCAGAAATTGACCGCCGACAGAACAGTGGCCGGATCACCGGCCGTTTTGAGGCACCTGGCAAGCGTTTCAGCGGCAACCGGCAGTGAGACACCGTACGGTTCCAAAGTGTCTACAGCGGCGGCATATGCGGCAGCATCAGCGTTTGTCATGCTGGCCGCGACAACTTGCTGCTTGCTCATTCTTCGAGCCAGAAGTGTGGCTGCTTCGATTGCTTTAGCTTCGGTTGGGCAGGAGTCCCAGCGGCGCTTCCCGGTGCTGTAATTGGCGACCATGAAACCCCAGTGACCATTCGGCATCTTGCGCCGATAGACTTTCACTTTGGCTCGCCCGTGCTTGATCTCTCTCGGCCAATTTTTGGAAGCTCGCTTGCGCTTAGTCTTCGTTGTCATGCGCAAACTGTTGCAATAGTGTTGCAATATCTGCAAGCAGAAAAAGACAAGAAGTCAGAAAAGAGTTTTTTTTCGAGGAAAAAGCGGTGGTTGTCCCGCTAGGATTTGAACCTAAACTAACGGTGTCAAAGACCGCTGTGCTACCATTACACCACGGGACAGTGGCGGGCGGTTGTTTAGTGGCAAACCCCCTGTTTTGCGAGTCTTTTTTGCGGAGCTCTCAAGATTGCAGCGCGCCGAAGCGGAGGCCGCGGGTGCTGATCCTCAGGGCGGCGAAGCCAAGCTCACGCATAAGTTGCTCGTAAATCAAGCTGCCAAACAGGGCAACGTCTGCGCGATTCGATGGCAGGCCGATGATCGTCCGGCGCTTGGCCAAGGGCAAGTCCCACAGCCGTTCGCGCAAGGCGGTCACTTGGGCCAACGGCAACTGTACAGCCTCCATGCGGTCGCGGTCGTAGCCGTCGTCGGCCAGTTCCATCTTGGCGAACAGGCTCGCCATGCCACCGGTGCCAACGAGGGTGACCGGCGGCGGGCCAAGCGCGCCAAGGTGCCCGCGCAGTTCCACCAACGCGCCCCCGGCGAGGCAGGTTTTGATCGAGTCGCGGACGGCTTGCCGCTCACCGGTCGTGGGCGGATCGGAGACTGTGTGGCACTCCATCAGGCGCACGGAGCCAAGCGGGAGGCTTTCGTGATGCCGCATTCCGTCCGCGTCGCCCACAACAAACTCGGTGCTGCCGCCGCCGACATCAACCACGAGCGCGGGTCGCTTGGCCAAGCGGGGACAGGAGCGGACACCATCGAAGGCCAGCCGGGCCTCGGCGTCGCCGCTGAGCACGGTCGCCGGCTGGCCAAGCGTGTCGAGCAACTCGCCCGCGTTGGTCGCCTCGCGCACGGCGCTGGTGGTGATGATACGTGTGTCGTTACAGTCGTGCCGCTTGGCCAAGTCGAGCAGTTCGCTCACGGCGGCGACGGTGGCCCGGATCGGCCCGGGCTGAAGTTGGCCGGCGTCGTAAAGTCCTTGGCCAAGGCGGGTTTGCCGACTGGTCTCGAGATGCGGCGAAATCTCGGCAGAACGCACGTCGGCGACGAGCAGCTTGACCGAGTTGGTGCCGATGTCGATGACGCCGCGCCGCATGGCTGCTCAGGCGTGGTCGTGGGCGAGGATGGCCGCGCCGGTGATGCCGGCGTGATCGCCGAGGGTGGTGGCCATGATCCGCACCCGCCGTGCGCCGGGCATGATCCGCTCGAGCGCGGCGTCGCGGATTTTTGGCAGCATGAAGGGGTGGAGCTGCTCGACGAGTCCGCCTCCCAGCGCAACGACTTCCGGGTTGAGTAAGTTGCAGAGGTTGGCGATGGCCAGTCCGGTGTAAAAGCAGGTTTCGTCGAGCACTTGCTTGCCCAGCGGGTCACCGGCCTCGATCGCGCGTCGCAGTTTGCCGCTGCGAATGCGGGTGACGGAGTGGTCGCCAGCCTCGAGCATCGGGGTCAGTTCGCCGCCGTCGTCGACGGCCGACTTGACCTTGTTGAAGATGGCGGTGCGGCTGGCGAGCGCCTCGAAGCAGCCGCGGGTGCCGCAACCGCAGACCGGTCCGTCCGGGTCGAGCACCATGTGCCCCACCTCGCCGGCCGCCCGGGTGGCTCCGGTGAGGAAGACGCCGTTAGTGATGATCCCGGCGCCGATGCCGGTGCCGAGAAAAATGCTGACCATGTCGTTCGGCTTGGCCTCCAACTCGAGCCGGTGGATGCCAGTCGCCGCCACGTTGCAGTCGTTGCCGAGCCAAACCGGGCAGCCGAGCTGCGCCTCGAGGTCGGCCTTAAGCGGGGCGTCTCGCCAGTCAAGGTTTGGGGCAAACAGCACCTGCGACTCGTCGCTGCTGATCGAGCCGGGGGCACCGATGCCGGCACCGTTCGCCTTGGCCGGGTCGATGCCGGCCGACTCGGCGGCGGCGCGGATCGCCCGAACGATCCGGCTGCAAACGGCGTCGTATCCCTCCTCCGGCTTTGTCTTGGTCTTGTCCGTGGCGAGACATTGATGCTCGGCGTCGAAAACGCCGGCGAGAATCTTCGTCCCGCCCAGGTCGACCCCGATGTAATGCTCCTCCATGGGTTGCCGGGCGATCAGCCGAGGACGCGCTCAATGTTGCCGCGCAGTTCCCGGTTCAGCGCCTCCATCGACTGGTCGGTGTCGATCGTGGTAAAGCCCCACGACCGGTGGAGCTCGTCGAACTTGGCTGCCATCAACTGCTGATACTGAACGAAGCTGTCGAACATATCAAGCGACAGCCCGAGATCCATGCCGCTTTCCCAGTAGTCGAGCGTGTGGTTTTTCATGAAGTTACGCTGGATCAGTTTCTCAGGCGAGAGGCTGAGGTAAAACACCGCGTCCGGCTTGATGGCGATGCTGTAGAGGCTCTTCACCCAGTCGGCGTCGAGACCGCGCACCATATCCCGCGCCATAAGGGTGTAAATGTACCGGTCCGCCAGCACGGTGACACCGGCACGCAACGACGGGATGATGATGTTCTCCAGTTGATCCGCGAAGTCGGTCGCGTAAAACAAACTCAGCGTCGTGCGGTTGAGGATGTTCCCGTTCTTGGCGCGCTCGAGTTCGCTGCTGGCGAGGGTTGAGCGCTTGAGGCCGACCTGTGTCGTGGCGCGGCCGCCGGCCTCGAGCCAGTCAACCAAGCGCTGGATCTGCGTCGAGCGCCCCGAGCCGTCTGCGCCCTCGATGACGATCAGGCGGCCGGTCAGTTCGCCAGACTTGACCCCCGGCAGCGCGTGCCCGAGGAAGCGCTTGGCCAACGGCCTCGGCGACTTCACCCGGGAGGTCGCCTTTCGTTTGGCGTTGGGTTTGCGCTTGGCTGTCATGACAGTTTGTCGAGCACGTATTGACCAAGGTCGATCGACTTGGCCAAGCGTTGGCGCACCTGTTCCTGTTGTTTTTCGATCGGCTGGTTTGCGTTGATCTGAATCAGGCCGAACTCGCTTTTTAACGCCGCATACACCTTGAGCAACCTACCCTGAAACAGCCGGAAACTCTCCTCAACATCACCGGAAAGGCCAAGATCCATCCCGGCCTCATGGTATTTGAGTTGCGGACGCCCCTGCAGGATACGGTGCAGCGACACCTCCAGCGGCGCCTTGAAAAAGAAGGTCAAATCCGGCAGTGCGGCGAAGCTGTAAATGCGCCGCACCCAATCTGGTGAGCAACCGCGCACCGTGTCGCGCGCGAATGCGGTGAACTTGTACCGGTCGCAAAGCACGATGTAGCCGGCCTTGAGCAGCGGCACGAGCTGCCGTTCGTAGCGGTCGGCAAAGTCGGTGGCGTGAATGAGGCTGAATGTGGTCGGCGTCAGCAGTCGCTCCTCCTTGCCACGGCTCGTGGCGCTCTTGACCAACTCGGAGGAGTTCCACTCACTGAAGAACACCTTGAGCCCCTGCAACTCGAGCCACCGCTTAAGCAGGTGAACCTGCGTCGACTTGCCGGAACCATCGATCCCCTCCACGGCAATCAACCGCCCGGGGTAGCCGAGCTGCGCAAAGGTTTTCTCCCGCTTCTTCATCGGCTAGAACATTAGTATCGTTTGCAGCAACTGGATCGTCCCAAACGAGAGCGTGCCGACGATCTGGAACAACTGCGGGAAGACATTGATCGCGACCAGCAGAATGATGAAGCCAAACTGGGCGATCCGCATGTAGGTCTCCTCGCTCATTCCGATGAGATGACGCAAGACGTGCGATCCGTCGAGCGGCGGGATGGGGATCAGGTTGAACACACAGAGGATCATGCTGATGAACGCGACGAGCGGCAATTTGTGCACGACTGCCCCCTCGCTCACGTCGATCGGCAGCTCGACAGCCAGCCGATATACCACCATAAGCAGGATCGCCAGAAGCACATTCATCGCCGGCCCCGCCATTGAGACGAAGATGTCGTCACGCGTGCGGTTGCCGTAATTACTCGGATTCACCGGAACCGGCCTGGCCCATCCAAAGATGGCGATTGGCAACGCTAGCCCCATCATGGGCAGAAGAATCAGTGCCCAAGGAAAAAGAACCGTGCCGATGGGATCGATGTGAACGACCGGGTTGATCGTCATGCGGCCCATCAGCCGCGCGGTGTCATCACCACACTTGTGCGCCGCCCACGCGTGGCCGAACTCGTGAAAGGAGAGCAGCGCCACGAGGCACAGCCACATCGCCGCGCCGGTCGCCAGTTGTGCCGGATCAAAACCCACGTCGGCGCAGCCTATCAGACCGTCGGGGGCGTCCCAACCAAAACCCGTTCGCGCACCTCCTCCGGCAGCCACACAGCATTCACGCAATTGAGCAGGTTTTCGCCGCGCAACGCCCGGACGATTTCCTGCGCCGCCTTGGTGCGCATCTCCTGCAACCCCTCGACCGAGTAAAACGCCGTGTGTGGTGTGAGGATCAAGTTGGCGTTCGACTCGCCGGCCTCGCGCCAAAGCTGAACCAGCGGCTCGTCAACCGGGGGAGGCTCCGCCGGAAGCACATCCACGCCGGCGCCTGCGATTCTGCCTTCGCGCAGCGCCGCTGCCAACGCCGCCGTATCGACCACCGCGCCGCGTGCCGTATTCACGAGAATCGCGCCCGGCTTCATCCGGCCAAGCGCGTCGGCGTCGATCATGTTCCGGGTTTCATCCGTCAACGGCACATGCAGCGACACCGCGTCGCTCTGCTCCAGCAATGACTCAAAGTCAACCCTCTCCACCCCGAACACCTTCTCGGTGCCGGGGCGCAGGTACGGGTCGTGCGCGATCACCCGCATCCGCATCGCCCTGGCTCGCTGCGCCGTCGCTTGGCCAATCCGCCCCAGTCCGACGATGCCAAGTGTCGCGCCGGCCAAGCGCGGAACCGGCTCGACGGCGCGGCAATCCCACGGCTCGAGTGACGCCTTCAGCCCACGCTCCGGCAGGAGAAACCGCCGGTTGCAGGCGATCAACATCCCGATCGCGTGGTCGGCCACCTCGTCCACACCGTAGTCCGGCACGTTGCAGACCGGGATACCCCGCTCAGCGGCCCGACGAAAATCCACCGCATCGTACCCCACCCCGCCGCGTACAATCACCCGGCATTGCTGCAGCCGGTCAATGATGTCCGCAGGCAGTGACACCTCGTGAAAAACGATAATCGCGTCGGCCTCCTCAATGCGGCCCTCCAATTCACCAACGGAGCGGGCCTGAAGGCATTCAACCTTGGCCAAGTCGGCAAAAACCGTCTCCTCCGGCTCGGCCGGCGGAGCGACAAGATCCGTGATCACCACCTTGAACATCGCCGGGAGGCTACCTGCCAAACCGCGCTTGGCCAAGCCCGTGCGCCCTTGCCAAGTCAATTGCGCTTGGCCACCATCACCGACGTGAACCAACTCGTCCGAATTACCAAAGCCGCGATGTTCCTCATCGCCAGCACAACCATGACCGCGCTTGGCCAAGCCGAGACTCCCGCCGACGCCTTGGCCAAAGCCGAAGCTGACCACACCGCCACGCTGAAACGCGAACCCGACAACGCCAGCCTGTACCACCAGCGTGGCGTGGTACGTTTCTTTCAGCTCAAATTCGCCGAGTCGCTGGCCGACTTTGACAAATTCATAGAGATGAGACCCAGCCGCGAGCCGTACCATTGGCAGCGCGGCCTCGTGCATTACTACGCCGGCAAATACGAGGCCGGCCGCAAACAATTTGAGTCGCACCAAACCGTCAACACGCAGGACGTCGAGAACGCCGTCTGGCATTACCTCTGCGTTTCAAAAATCGACGGCGTGAAGGCGGCGGAAAAACTGTTCATCAAGATCACCTCCGACCGTCGCGTGCCGCTGAAGGAAATCCACGCGCTCTTCGCCGGCAAAGGCACTGAACAGCAGGTGCTCGACGCCATTAAGGCCGACGACCCCGGCCCGGCCGCCCTCGCGCGCAATCGGTTTTACGGACACCTCTACCTCGGCCTCTATTTCGAAGCGCAGGGCAAAACCAAAAAAGCCGCCAAATACATCGCCAAGGCCGCCAAGTCCCACAAGGCCCACGGCTACATGGGTCAGGTCGCCCGAGTCCACCACGAGTGGTTGATAAAAAAACGAAAAAAGTGACGCGCACTCAAGGCTTCGCCTTTAGTCGGAAGAAATATTGCTGGCCCAGCTTGGGAGACAGAGGGATTAGCAGATGCCCATCTCGGACGATAGTAGCCCCAACAGGATCCCATATTCGGAGATCCGTAGAGGACTCGACAATGTAACCATCCTTGGCGCTTGCCTTTAAGACAAGGTTACCTTCGGTGTCGAGCGCTGGGTTAGCGAGATTGAGCCTAGTTTGAGCAAATCCAGCGCCATTGACTTCACCAGGGGTGCCAAGGCGGTTGGCCGAGGCATCCCATCGACTATCAGCACCACGCTCCAACGTGTAGCCGTCGCCGTCCGCCTCGCTTGGCCATGGACTTTTGTCGTCGTACTCAACATGATCAACAAGCGCACCGTCGGAATCGTACAGGAAAAGCTGATCGCCACCATTCCCCAAGCCGAACGCGAATGTGTCAAGCGGCGTGATACCGGGAAAGACCTCCTTAAAAGTCGCTGGATTTCGTGTAAAAACAACATACCCGCCGGCCGGAATGATTAAATTCCCGACCAGTTCGAGTGGAGCTTGGTCACCTTCATCGGTCAACGTCCATCCTGCAAGTGACACATCAACGGAACCGGGATTATGCAATTCCAACCAATCACCGGGATCTCGATTACTCTCCGAATGATAGTTGATTTCGCTAATGAGAACCTTTGGGGCGTTTGACTCGATCGGTTCAAACCGGGCCGACACAGCCTGAACTAGCCGAGGGTTGATACTGATGTCGCTTTCACCGGAATTGATGCCTCCACTCCAGCCCATGAAACGAAAACCGCGCTCAGGCTGTGCAGTAAGCTTCACCGGCACGTCATCGAAATAGACTCCACTCCATTGCATACGATCGATTGTGATTGAATTGACTCGCACCACTCCCCGACTCGGGTGACTGTTGTAAATGGTAATCATTCGGTGATCGCTCAACTTGAAATGATCGCTCAAATGACGTCGAAGTTTGGCGGGGCGTTCTCGGGCGAAGTCGCGCATCACGTCGATGTGTTTTTCCCAATCAGCCATCTTCCCTCTCCAGCGTTTCAAGTTAATCGGCATCTCGGAACGGATCACTTCCTGCATCGAGTTGATCTTCGCAAGCACCGTTTCGGGCAGAAACCGGCTATTTAGCAGGTCAGCAGTCCGGTTGATGAAATCGTTGCGGAAAGTGTCGTTTCGCAGCAATGTACGTAGCAGGAACGTGCGTTTCGGGCCGTTAGGCCACTCCCTCGAGCTCCCGCTCTCGGTGAGAAAATCGAACATGTTCTCATAGTCGGAATAATCCCGGCGCATCGCCGGGATGTACTTAGCCGGTTTCCACAAGTTGAACCCGTAATCCTGATCGAACAGCATCCAACGCCAGCGCGCGCCGACATCTCTTTCCTTCCAGCACTTGATATTGCCTATGTCGAAGTTTTGAAAATACGCGACCGAAACCTGATGTGTGATGAAGTTGCCAGTGTCCATCAAGGTTTGCATATGCCGATACGGCTTGTCCTTTAAACTCGCCGTAAAACGAGTCTCCCTTTCAAGGTAACGGATCATGGCACTGTAATCCTTTAGGCTTCCTTTGACGATGCTTGAGTGCGATTCGATGATGTCGAGTTTGTCTGGATCGACAGCGTGATGAGATGCGATAAAGTGCTCATTCATTTTTTCGCGCAAATTATATAAACCATAATATTTGCCATTGATATAAACAGCGGCAGGCCGGTATGCCTGTGTCTCGAAATCTTCCCCCTCCAACAACCGGTGCATCAGCCCATCGCGAAACATCGTATAGTTGCCATTAGTGAAATAGGTGCTGACATGGTGCGACCCTGGATTGTCATTGCCGGAATTTCGCAAGACAAATGACTCATAACTTTCAATTTTCCTTTCGGGAAACAAACGGTAATCCAGACTACCTGCACCGTATTTTCGTCGTAGAAAAACAGCGAGCGACTTTTGTGGATACCCTTTAGTCCAACCACCAAAAATTTTCAAACCGACATCGAGATTGAACGCCGTCGTGCCGTCCATCTCAAAAAGCGTGACATTAGCCGGCAATTCCTTGTCTTTCCAAAAGTTGGCACCGTAATAAGGAAAACGGTTACTGGCAGAGGCACCTTTTGAATAAATACCGATTGTCGGGCTGAACATCCGGTTCGGATCAACACTGATCAAAACCACCGGCAGATCGTGTTCCCTGCCGACCAAGTAGGTAAACGTCCGGGTGCGACTTTCCCCACTTACGATGCCAAAACTGCGTGCCCGGATTGTGGTCGGCCTTGCAACGGTAATCGGCCCAGTATATCGCTTAGAACCTCTATCCGGCACGCGGCCGTCCAGCGTGTAGCGAATCGAGCCAAACTTGGGCGCGTTCGTTATTTTCACTGTTTGCGCTTCTGAGTATAACCCACCCTGAACGGAAAACTCCGGCATTTCGAGGTATGGCTTAGCCTTGGCATACTCGTTACGCTTGGCAGGGCTCGGCAAATCAGCCATGAACCAGTTGGATTTGCCGTCCGGCTCACGCCCGGTCGCCTCATCTCCATCCATTGGACCAAGCGCGATTCGATCCACTAATGCACCGTCAGAGTCGAACAGGTAAATTGTCTCTCCAACCGAGTTGATGCGAAAATCGACATGCCATTCGGCAATGTTGGCAGGCTGCGTTTTGCCAGAGGCAAACACGACCAAAAATCCGCCGGCTGGAACAACTGCCTGACCAAGCCAGCCTCGGGCCAAATCGGTCGGATTGTCGGTAAGCCTGTAGCCAGCAAGATTGATGTCAGATTCAGTCCCGTTGTACAATTCAATCCAGTCCGGAAAATCGCCAGCGAAGTCAGCCAACGAGGTCTCGTTATTGCTGACCACCTCATTAAT
>NYYJ01000195.1 GCA_002686755.1 Verrucomicrobiales bacterium | reverse complement strand
CGCCCTTGCGCTTCCCTTCGGGTCCTATGGTCAAGTGCCGGGAGGACTTACACCTCCAGGCCCGTGTCCATGCCGAGCGCACTACGCGGAGAGAGCCCGCCACCAACGGACGGGCTCTCTTTGCCGAGATCAGGTGGTGACACAGACGCTTAGCGGCCGGCCTTCAGGTCACCCCAAGTCGTGGAGGCCTTGCCCTTTGCGTCAACCGCCGTGATGACTCCCTCGGCCGTCAGCCAGTTGCTAACGAACTCCACCACAACTTCGCCTCGATTGTCGTCTGCGTCAGAGGGGTCGGGCCAGTCCTTCTGTATGATGGCTGCCACGACACCACCCGTGACGGAGTTGACGGCGACAGCAGGATCCGCGTCGTCCGGGCCGGCGTCCGCGAACGTCGTGACATCCCAGTCCGTGCCAGCAAACTGCTCCAGGTGCCACGGTCGCGCGCTGGAGAAATCCACAAGCGACGGCAGGTAGTTCCTGCCGTTATCGTTCACCGTCATGGCGTTGACACGGCTGCCGAACGACAGGCCGGGGATATCGAAGATGTTGGCGGCGCCTGCTGCGGCGTTGTCGGCGCTACGCACGCCACCTTCGTAGCTCATGTAGCCGAACCAGTCGGCGATGTTGATGACGACATTGCCGCCATCGAGAAACTCCTCAATGGGAGACCCGTCCGGGTCGACGTTGGGGAACTGGTAGAGGCCGCTGGGCATCGTGCCACAAGAGATAACCAGCACGTCAGCAGCTCCATTGCTCGTGTGGTTCTGCGTCCACAACCCGAGCGGGGAGTCATAGCCAACTTCATCACCATCGCGGAAGGTGGTCATCGAGGGGAACATGCCGCCAAGTCCCGACTCGATGTCCGCAGTCTCGCGGGCGACCGAGCCCGGCGATATCCAACCCGGGTTCGGTGGGCCGGCGTATATGGCAAGGTCCGATGCCGAGGATCCGTAGGCGATGAAAGCCAACAGGGCACACACACACATCGACAGGCCGTTCGG
The DNA here is from genome assembly GCA_002686755.1 of Verrucomicrobiales bacterium. GTDB lineage: Bacteria > Verrucomicrobiota > Verrucomicrobiia > Limisphaerales > UBA1096 > UBA1096. The sequence goes on along the minus strand of NYYJ01000195.1, from coordinate 6,036 downwards.
TTTGCAGCGCATGTCTCTCCTGTCCTTATGGGAGTCCTTTGGATTCGGTTCGCTTTAGGTGCTCTCGCGGAGATTCGTGCTCCCCATTGCTGCGCAATGGGCGCTGCCGGGTATGGTCGGGCCGACGGCGCGGCACCCCGCGACCCCGCGACCCCGCGACCCCGCGACCCCGCGACCTGCGCGCGATGGAAACATAGAGCATGGAATGGCGTCGCGCAACCAACTTGCGCTCATCGGAGGAGCATGTGTTCTAGCGTCGTACGCGATGGAGTCGTGCCCTGAGGATTGGAGACCAGGCCCGCAAAACGGCATGAACACTAATCTTGCAGCGGAGTGCGCCAACGCGCCTCCTTCGTCGCGTGTCCTCCTGTTTTGCGATGGTGATGCATGTTGTGCGATAGGCGGCAACGAACGCACCGGACACCACCCGCGGCCAAGAACCGGCGCTCCTGGGCAGTGCATGGCCTCATTGCGTCAAGATGCCCGCGGAATTACACTTACTGCAGGGCCTGTTGATCCCCACAGGAAGCGCTGCCCTGTGGGCAGGGCACTGAATGGGCGATTGCACGCCGACGCGTTCGGATGGAAGCCCCAGTGCCTACGTGGCCGCTGGGCGCAACATGCGGGAGTGTTTCCCGTATCTTTCGGTGTGCACGAGCGGTGGCGCATTACCGGCGCCACGAACACGAGGAGACTCTATGATGGAACGCGTGACCAAACTGTGTATCGGGCTCGCCCTAGGGCTTGGTGTTGTCGCCACTTCGGCACACGCCGTCGATCTGGCGTTCTACGCCGGCCCGCCGAACCCGGGATGGATCTCGGAACAGGCTGTCGAGCGCGAGACGAACGACATGGTGGACGGCCTTGCAGGGATTTTCGACTCTGTCACCATCTTCGGAGATGGCGACGAAGTGGGCTATGATTCGCCCCTCGGTTTATGGACCAAGGACCACACAAGCAACGGCCAGAAGGATGTGCTGATAATCTCGTGTGGAACGATGCCCAGCGGCCTGTACCAGTTCCCGAACGCCGATCCCGACGGATCGAGGATCGAGGACTACTTTGACGGCGGGAACGTCGTCATCAACATCGCCGACTGGTTCGGCTACATGAGCTACGAGGGTGGCGTGCGTAGCGCCGACAACGGGGGCGCCGGCGCCGCCAACATCCTGGACATCCCGGGGCAGTCCTTTGGGAGTCGCTCGAACAACATGGAAGTCAACGCCGACGGCGAGAAGTACCTCCCGTCGCTAGAGGACTTCACCACGGCACGCCCGTGGCACCTCGAGCAGTTCGATGGCACCGACTGGGACGTCACGCCGTTCGCCCTTTCGGGAAATCAGGATGCGGACCCGGCGGTAGCGGTGAACTCCGTGACGGGCGGCGTCCTCGCCTGCATCATCCAGAAGGACTGGCCGCTGCCGAACGACGACGACGACAACCGCGGCGAGGTGGTCGTTGAGTTTGTGACGAATTGGCTCACGGACAAGGGTCACCTGGGGCTGTCCGTCGACTCGGGCGGCAAGCTCTCCACGATCTGGGGCAACCTGAAGCAGGAATAGACACCGACGTGTCGACTCCGGCATTCGGCGCGATGGGCAGGTCACGACTTGCGTCCCGGGACGCGGTGACCTGCCCTCAGCGCATACGCCATCCTCCCGCCTCGCCGACGCACACGGGAGAACCTACGATGCGTCACCAGCGAATCCTCCCCTACGTGTGCCTGATCGCCATCTCCATCACCGCCCGAAGCCTGTGGGCCGTGACGGTCACGGATACTGCCTTTGATCTCACCGTCAGGACATCTCTGTACGAGGCCGTGTGGGCGAAAGCGGGCCCGATGGGCCTCACCACCGTGACGCTCTCCGAAACGAACAAAGACGCCATGTCCGCGGGGAAGCTCTACCACGACTTGGACTATCGCGGCGGTCGCCACAACTGGGGCGACGAGGAGGACACGGAAGTCCTCATAAAGAGAGATGACTCCGCCTTGCTGGAGATCACCTCGCACGACGACCGAGAACTCGGATACCGCGTAGTCGCGTTGTTCTGGGACTCCGCGCCTTACTTCCGGCTTGAGATCACCGTCACGTTGGACAAAGGGGCTGAGGAGGCCGCGTGGCCCATTACCGGATATGACCCGCTACTCGAACCGGGCGTCGGCGTCGATTGGGATGACGCCGCGCACGTGGGCGATATCGCGCTGTCGGACGACCCGAACCCGCATGCGGTCTACTGGACGGGGGACACGTTCCTTGGTCTATATGCAGACTCGTCCAAGTCCAAAGCCCGCTTTGGCGACTGGCAGGCCAACAACACGGTGATCCGGTTGGACCACGGGCGACAGGCGAAGAATCTACAGCCCAACGACAGCAATACCATCGCGTATTACGTGGGCTTCGGGGCGGGCGGCGAGGCGGAAGCGCACGCGTTGGCCGCGGAAATCGCGGCCGGTACGCCGGCCGATCCACGGTCGGTGGCCCCGCGTGGAAAGCTGCGCCTGACATGGGCCGGATTGAAGCGGCGATGACCGACTTCAGCGCCGCACGACACATCAAGGAGCGATCACGATGATAGGGGATGGATTCAGTCCGGGGTCGGGCTTCGTGCCTGCCCGGGCAACGGCGATGGTATGCGCGCTGGCATGTGCGCTGACACTGTGTCACTCGGCCGCCGCCGCCGTCATCATGAAGGACGACTTCGAGGGCAAGCTGAATGCGGATCTGTGGGCTCCTGCGATCTCCTGGAATGTGGATGGCGGCGTGCTAGAAATCCTGCGCGACGCGGGGGACGGCAACGGCCCCGACGACTTCGGGTATGGCGTAGACGTGTTCACGGACTTCGGTCTGCAGATGGACTTTCGCCTCGGGTCTGAGCCGCAGGCGAGCAAGATCGAGTTGCTGTTCCGAGCCACCGAGTTCGCCTTCTACCAACTCGTGATCACCCCCGCGAACGGATTCGGGCGTAAGAACAGCGCCCGATGGTACCGTCGCGAGGGCGAAGATCGAGGCACATGGAAGGAATACACGGAGTTCCGCGCGGAGCTGCCGATAACCGTAACCACCGATGCGTGGTATTCGCTGGGTTTACGAGGCAACGGCTTCGACTTCGAGGTGCACATCAAGGAACGTGGCGCGCTCAACGCGCAACTGGTGAGCGCTTGGACCGACGCCGACGGCCTCCATTCCGAAGGCACGATCGGCTTCCACACGAACCAGGGACATAACTACAAGATCGACAACGTGGCCCTCTACGACAATCCGGCCGACATCCAAGGATTCCTCCCGGTCGAGCCGTTGGGAAAGGCTGCCCTAGCGTGGGCGACCCTGAAGCGGTAGCGTCTGGGAAGAGGGCGTTTGCGTCGCGTTCCTGCGCAGACCAGATGCGGATTGCTGTCCCGAATCCCCGGATGGGACACCTCCAATATCGCCAGATCCGATCCGCATGACAAGCGGATCCACATGCACCCATTTGCCGGGGTTTTGGGACAGCCTGCTGTAGGTCCGCCGCTGTAAGTGCGAGATCTCCCCTAGCATCAGGACGCGTAGCACGCCTTCCGACGACCCCAAGCAGTAACGTTCCCTCCTGTTCCCCCGTAGGGCACGATGACATCGTCGTGTGCCCTATCGAGGAACAGGAGACGGATTGTGGTGCCCCAGGGAACGCCGGAGTCGCATGTGGTCGTGACGGAGGAGACGGATGTGTCCCGTCAGTGGGTGCCCCTCGCCCGCGCCATGGAACTTGAGGGCGTCGGGAAGTCCCAGATGTATCGCCGCCGAAAGCGGGGACAATACCCGGTCGAGGAACGCGACGGCCGCGTTCTTTGGGGCATTCCCCTGGGGGACATCGACGGGGAACAGGGAACGTCCCAGGGAACGCTGGAGTCCCCTGACGCGATTCCCCAGGGAACGGCGGAGTCCCCTTCGCAGGGCACACATCTCCCGGCGATTCCGTTCCATGACTACCTGATGAGGGACGTAGAGGGACTACGGGGGGAACGCGACCGTCTCCTGGAAATGCTAGAGTCTCAGAACGGCATGCTGAGGTCCCTCGCGGAGACGGTGCAGTCGCAGGACTCGCGTATTGCCGCTCTACAAGCGGCTCAGTGCGATGTCCCCTCTAGGGACACCGTGGTCCCTCGGCGTTGGTGGCAGTTCTGGAGGCCTCAGCCGCAGATCCGTGTGGCTCATTGATGTGGGCACGCCTGCCGACGGCGGATGTTGCGGAGTCACGCCACCACTATGGGGATGCTCCCGCCGCCGTTGACACGTAAAACCATGCACCTTCACAGGTATCCCGAGTTGCGCTTCTTGCTCTGTTATGTTCAGTGGGCTGCCCTGGCTGCCAGGGAGGGCCACAGTGCCAGCCATCGTGCAATACGCTGACGTACCGTCCCGCGCTCAACCACTCGACGTCGGAACCGTAATCGGGGACATGGCGGCCGCTGCCCGCGTCTTCACGTCTCGCAAGATGACGTTTCGTTCGCTCCCTTGCGATCGATGGTGATCCGCGAGTTCCATGTCGACACGGGCGAGTTCGTCCAAGAGCAGCTCCGCGGGCAGGTAGCGCCCGCTGTGCAACACCTCCTCGAGTGTCGTGGGCCGATGATTGTCTTCGGTTGCTGAGGTTCCGTCGTCACACTGTGTGTCCCGCACGAGGGGCGGCCTCCCGGGAACGTACTGCGCGCCTACAAGTGCTTGTGACAGGATGCGCCGCGAGGGTTGATACGCGGTCGACCCAAGGCTCCACGTGAACCCGCTACATCCGCCAGATTCATACCCGGAGCAGGCAAGGAAGCGTTGCTTGGTTCGAGCACTGGGATCGGTCTTGAATCGAACCGCGAGAGGATGCTCTTGGCATCGAGGACAGATGGAGCCGTCCCGCAGATCCCCTCCTACTTCCGAAACCGAAGTTGTCCGTCCAGGACAATCTGGAGTTTCTCTGGAGTCTTGTACTTGGGTCGGCCACGAATCTGCCGATATGCTGCGCTGTAACTGGGTTTCAGGCGATTCTTCGGCAGTCTCGTTCTGCACATATTGTGCGCGAACGACCTTCTCACGCCCATATTGTGGGCGAACGCCACGCCGCGGCGCCCGCGTTGCCTGGAACTCTTCGTAGCGGACGCACACCTGGACGCGTCCACGGCCTGTCGTTGCCGCGAGATGGATCAGGCCTACGTCCGTGAGCTGCGCAAGCGCGCGTCGTACGGACTCGCGCGAATGCCCCACGAGGGCTTCCAGTTCCTTCTTGTCGACGTCCATGACGTTCGGGAACCAGCGTCGGTTCGCCATGTGTAGCAACGCGGCGAATGTCAGCTGTGCGATGGGGGTGAGTCCATCGCGTCGGTCGGTCTCCCACCACCCTTCGAGCACGCTCCAGTAGTTGCGGGAGTCGGTCTTCGCTTCGTCGGTCGCGAGATCGAGAGCGGTCGCGGTATGGGTCGCCATTAGTCCTGTTCCTGTTGGCGACGATCCGCGGCGTGTCGTAGCATCAGTCCAGTAGAGAACGGACACGCCGGCGGCTCTGCCGCCTGTATGTCAACGAGATGCCCTATCGGCGTTCCAAGCGCCGGTGGGGTTCTCAATGTCTGCACCATTCTGTGTGGTGGAGCGCGCCGCTTGACCGGGGGCCAACGCTGTCGTAGAATTACAGCGTCGGGACACACTCCACCTGTCTGTCCCGATCGGTGCTACAACACCGAACGGACCAGTTTAAGGCTTGCTCAGTCGCCGCTAGGGCTCCTACACCTCTAGGCGGCGATTTGAGCTTAAGACTGCGGTTTCACGCCATCTAGGCGTCGCTGCACATCGTGCCGTACCCTTGTATGCGGCGCAACCCGCCTAACTGCTACGGTCTGCCGATGGATGTCGCGTTCTACCCCGCAGATGCGACATGACGACCATCCGTACCGATACAGACCCAGCGTTCAAGCGGGTCGCGCTCCCGCCGATGCTGCTCGGCGTCAATTACTTTTCCCCTTCAGCGACAATTAGAATTCCCGATCGGTTCCTTGTGTTCGGGGACGCAGTCCCCGGG
>NYYJ01000194.1 GCA_002686755.1 Verrucomicrobiales bacterium | reverse complement strand
TGGCTTGGCCACCATCTCCACGTCGTCCAGTTCGCCGTCCACGTACACCCGGCGCTCACCATCCTCCTGCACAAACACCACGTGATGCCACTCCCCGTCATACGGCTCAGCGTAGGACTTGATGTGATTGACCGTCGGCCAACCGCTCTGCCGAATGTAAAAATCAATCGAACCACTGGCCCCGCCGCTGTCGGTGCCGATGTTGAACAGCGGGTTGCTGTTGCCGGTGTTACCCTCGGAGAACAGGCGCAGGTCGTTCTGCCCGTTGCCGTCCACCTTCGACCACATGGAGATAGAAAAGGAATCATACTTGTTCGCCGGTAGTTGATCGTCCGCGTCGTGCACCCGGCTAAGTAGCGTCTGCTTTTCATTCGAAAACGAAAAGGCATTGCCGATTTTGCCCTCGACCACGTCGTCCGCGGAGAGGTTGGTCAGTTGCATGTCGTAGCCGTTGACCAATTCCGGCGTCTTGGTGCCCTGCACCTCGTCCAGCGGCCAGTAGGCAATCAGGCCGTCCTTGAGTTGTGCGTTCAGGGTGGTGAAGCCGGCTAAAAAAAGCGCCGACAACAATAGTTTGGGGGTATGGCGATGTGCATTCATAATGAGTCCTCAGAGATGCTGGGCTGCCGCCACCCGCAGGATCAAGACCAAATGAAGGGCCAGGCGCTTGGCCAAGCGCACAATAAAACGGCGGGGTTTGATGCCCCGCCGCCGTTGAAAATCACCGCTTGGCCAAGCGCTAACTCTTCTGCCTTCGCGTGTCGTGGGCCTTCACGGCCAACGCCTTTTTGCCGATACGCTCGCGCAGGTAGGTGAGCTTGGCCCGGCGCACCTTGCCCTGCCGGTCAACCACCACCTTGTCGATGCGCGGCGAGTGAACCGGGAACACCCGCTCGACTCCCTCACCGTAGCTGATGCGCCGGACGGTGAAGGTCTCGTTGGCGCCGTGGCCGCGGCGGCCGATCACGAGCCCGGCAAACACCTGGATGCGCTCCTTGTCCCCTTCGACCACCCGGGTGTGCACCTTGACGGAGTCGCCCACACTGAACTCGAGTGGTTCCTTGCGGAGTTGCGCCGCCTCGATCTTGTCCAAAAGTTCCTGATTCATTGTTCTCTCTTTCGTTTCACTCTTCACCGCCGGTCTCCCGGCAAATCTCACTTCAACAGGTCGGGCCGCCGCTGCGCGGTCCGGTCTCGGGACTGCTCCCGCCGCCACTGCTCGATCGCCGCGTGGTCGCCGGAGAGCAGCACCTCCGGGACGCTCATCCCGCGAAACTCCGCCGGTCTGGTGTATTGCGGATACTCCAGCAGCCGTTCACTGAACGACTCGTCCAACGCACTTTCGTCATCGCCCAGCACGCCGGGCAACAGCCGCGTGACAGCGTCGATGACCACCATCGCCGGGAGCGCGCCGTTGGTCAGCACGTAGTCGCCTATCGACAACTCGTCGTCCGCGAGACTCTCACGCACCCGCTCGTCAAATCCCTCGTAGCTGCCGCAAACCAGCAGCAAGTGCTCCTCGCCGGCCAGTTCCCGGGCGATCTCCTGCCGGAACGGCCGCCCCGCCGGGCTGGTCAGGATCACGCGCGCCGTGTCGCCGTGCAGCGCCTCGACCGCCTCAAACAGCGGTTCCGGCTTCATCAGCATCCCCGGCCCGCCGCCGAACGGCCGGTCGTCCACCTTGCGGTGGCGGTCATGCGCGTAGTCACGCAGATCGTGGATGCCGAGCCGGAGCCGGCCCGATTCGCACGCCCGCTTGATGATGCTCTCATCCAGCGGTCCCGGGAACATTCCCGGGAACAAGGTCAGCACATCAATTTTCATGGCTGCCTAAAAATTCCCACCGGCCACCAGGGCCGGGCGACGCCGTGTCACTCGTCCGCGTCGTCCTTCTCGTCAATGATCTCCAGCCGGGTGAACTTGCCGGCCTTCGCACTGCCTGCCTGCATCAGGGAGCGGATGGCGTTCACCGTCCGGCCCGACTTGCCGATGACCCGCCCGACGTCGGTCGGGTGAAGACGCAGCTCGTAAACGGTCGCGCGTTCCTGCTCGACCTCAGTGATGTTCACCTCATCGGGATGATCGACCAGTCCCTTGACGACCTGTTCCAAAAAAGCCTGCATGATATCTACTCTTCCGCCTTGGCCTCGTCGGCGACGGGCGCTTCCGGCTCGGGCGTCGCTTCGGAAGCGGATGCCTCGGCAGTCGCCTCTGCTTCCGGCTCGGGGGATTCCTCGGCGGCCGGTTCCTCGACTGCGGCGACTTCTGGTTCCGGAGCAGGAGCCGGTGGTGTCGGTGCCTCGGCCGCTTCAACCGCCGCTTCTTCAACGGCCTCTTCCAACGAACCCTTGCGGGCTTTCTTGATGAAAGATGCCACCGTGTCCGACGGCTGGGCCCCAACGCCGAGCCAGTAATCGACCCGGTCGAGTTTCAGGGTGAAATTATCCTTCTTGAGGAGTGGGTCGTACGTGCCGATTTCCTCGATGATTCTGCCGTCGCGCGGCGAACGCTTGTCCGCCACCACAACGCGATAAATCGGTGTGTTCTTTTTCCCGAAACGCCTTAAACGAATTTTTACCATGTCCGTAATACAGGTGATTCCGCGGAGGTTTGGTGTGAATTAGCCCGCAAAACCAAGACTGCCCCGAAATTGGGGGCGCGCACCGTATGCGTTCCCCACCCCCATTGCAACCCCCTTTTTGAACTTTTTCGCCTGTTTTTCGGGGCCTTTTGAGCCGTCGCGAATCATACACCACTCGCTTGGCCAAGCGACCGTTTCAGCACCATTCCATTGCGAACCCGATCCTCCACCCTGCATCATCTCGAAGCGAATCCGCATTTCGAACCACTTTTCATGATAGATTTGACTCTTGGCTTGAACATTCGCCATCCGATGCAGGGAAAGGTGAAGAAGTTTGTCAGTCGCCAAGACTATAAAAAGCATTTGAGCGAGTCTTGCCCCTGAAAATGTATCCGATATCGATGAGCAAAGTCTCAATATCCGATTTGTCTCCCAAATGTTCGGTTGTCAAGTGCTCGATCGAAATCCTTTTGGGCCACATTCTTTTTGAGCAGTGAGTGAAAAAAGGGTGCAACGCCCGGTATTCATATCCCTCAATGTCTATTTTCAGCGCATCGATTTGGGCAACCCCCTCTTCATTCAGAATATCCTCCAGCGGCACCACAGGGATTTCGCCAGATTCGTCATCTCGCACTGCGTTTACGATTGCCAAATCTTCTTCGGCCACCACCAGGTTGGCAGACCCGCGATAATCACCTATGGCCACTGCATGAATCGAGATATTATCCAGATCATTTGCGTTCACGTTAAACCTCAGCCTTTCCAGGGTCGGTGGATTGGGCTCGATCGCGATTACTTTACCGCCGGTATTGGAGATTGCCCTGGCGATGCGAATTGAATACAGGCCGATGTTTGCCCCGATATCCAGAAACACCGAGTTGGAGCCCAGATCGGCCTTCAAAAAATTGATCTCGGCAAGGTTATAATCCTTGCGAAGAAGAAGACCGTTCTCGGTCAGGTTGGTCGTTGGATACAGGCGAAAGGCGCCTGCATCATCTACGTAGTCGATCGCGCCTGGTCGTAATCGATCGAGAATTCTCGTCCAAGTTGGGCGCGCCCATCCTCTGCAAAAGCAGGGTAGCCGGGCGACTGAAAGGACAACTCTTTGGAGCGGACTGATATCGTAGGTGCCAAAGGGGCTGGCAACATCGTTATCTATTTCAAGCATCACAAATATCGGAGTGGAAACCGAAAAGCATACCCTCTTTTGGGCTGATGATTAGGCGCAAAGTAACGCATGGGATTCATTTCGATTCACATATGAGCCATTCACCAAGGAACTTGCGGCCTTCCGAACAGACCAGGGCACGATCGTTTTCAGATAACTCTTCAATGTCACTGATTCCAGCCCATTGCTTTGGCTTGGATTTCAACACTCGAATGTTAAATCCATCAAATTGCCGCAACAACGCCTCCCTTTTTTCATGTCTGTTTTCAAATTTCCAATCATGCAACTCTATTATAAAAGTTGAATCCCTAAAGGCGGAGACAACCTCCGGCGTGAACACATCGAACTCTCCGCCTTCGATATCGCATAAAACCAACGTCCTGCCATCCAATACTTCTGTAGGCAGGGATCGGTGGAATCCCGCATCGGCCCGCCCAAATAACGTGATGCCTTCCTGAACTTTGTTCTCGATGGAATTTTCCTGAATCAACCTTCTTCCTTTTGGGTTCTCCTCGAAACAAAAAGCGTGTTCAACTTTCTTGTGTATCAACATGCCAACCGGGTAATAACCATCTCCCGCACCAAGGTTAACCAAATAGTCCAGAGAACAGGCATCGATCACCTGCAAAATTTCAGGCTCATATAACCCGTAAATCTTTGCTGCAAGATCCCCCTTTCCCCAATGGACGTTTTTATTCAGTCTCATCCCCGAGAAGCCACCCCTTAACACCACGCCTTTTGCCCGTTCAAACAAGCTTCTTGAGACACGCTTCCTGTATTCTTTGACACAAAACTTCAAGAACGGGTGCTTCGCCATGACGCTACTCTTTCCAGTATTTTTCAATCCAGGGGGATGGGCGAATGAAGCGCCACCATTTCCCGCTTTTCCCGATCAGGGCATCCGGTGGATTGGGGTTCCCGTGAAAGATGATCACTCTCGAATCAGCAGGTATCCGGGGAGTTTGGAACCAAGACTTGGGCCAGGAAGGAACACAATGGTATTTAAAACTCGGACACCATTCATCAGGCCAAAATTTCAACACACCCAGTTTTCGAATTTCAGAGGACAGGTAAGCCTGTTCGTGCCTGAATTGTTTTCTGATCTCGACGAAATTATCCGTGAAATTCTTGAGTATGTGCGGGTATCTCCCGATCTCAAACCTGAAAACAGAAGAGTTGCCGATCATCCTGGCTGGTCGATGCTTGTCATGAACGATCGCAAATTCAGCTTCATATTCGAACAGGCAATCGATATTCCCAACGATGACGACATCCAAATCGAGGAACAGCGTTGGGCCGGAAAGGTTCCCAAGGTTTTCCGCATACAACGTCAATTTCATCCAGCCTCGCTCGGGCAACCCTGCGGGTATGTCAAGTTCAGGCAGCGGTTGGATTTCCACCTCAGGGCGAATCCCCCCGGAAACCTCTGTGAAACAGATGAACCGGAAATCAAGTGTCAGGTTTCTGGCAACCATTCCGTATAGACGGTTGACATATTCGGGGCCGAACTTATCCCCCCACTTCATGCAAATAACGTTCACAACAATTGCAACTCTCTCGCTCTTAATCAGAAATCGGCTCCTGCCTGGACTGCCATCACCAACCCTCCGGCATCCTCACCAAGACGACTCACAAACAGTTGTTGGCTTGGCTTCCCCCCGCGTCGGCAACCTAAGATTTTTTCGCCTTATGGGTCAAGGCAAGGAGTTGAATTGCGTTGGAAGCCGTTAGTTGTCTGCCAAATCCATCCGCAGGCGGAAGAAGGCTTGGTAGCCGAATTTTTTCAAAGTTACAAATGTCCGACCGCCAACCGTCCACGGCTCGAACGGCAGGTCGCGCCAAGCGTTGCCGGGCAGTGATGAACTGGTTTCCACCGTCACCGGCAGGCCGAGCTCGGTCCAATCCAGCGTGAATGTGTGCCCGAACGGATCGACCGCGATGCCCAGCCGGATGTCGCTTGGCTCGTACACGATGAAGCGGGCAATCGCGCCGTTGTTGGTCGGCACGACGTCGCCCTCGTGCGCCGTGGCACGGATGACGTTGGTGAACTGGCCCTTGGCCAACGGCTGCAGCGTGAGCTGAAACTCGGTGGTGGTACCCGGCTCCAGTTGGCCAAGCGCGTAGACGAGCGTTCGTCCGCCGTCGAGCACCTGCGTTGGCTCCGGCTTGGCCAGGAGCAGCGTGACATTCGCCGGCAGTTGGTTCGTCACCGTGACCTGCGTGGCGACAGTTGGCCCGAAGAAAACCAAGCGGCTGTTGATTTGCACCGGTTGCCCCGGCCGGAAGTCCGGCTTGGCCGCGGCCGAGGTCATCTGCAAATCGCCGGGGGCGGTCGCAGTGAATACCGCGTCGCTGGCCACCTCGCCGTCTGGCGTGATGATCGACACCGGGCCGGTCGAGGCGTTCGACGGCACGCGTGCCAGCAGTTCGCCGGTTGATTTTCGCTCAAACTCCGCAACGCCGGTGCCGAACTTCAAAAACAGGATCTCGTGAAATCCCGCGCCCCGTACGGTGACCATCGTTTGCGCCGGGCCGATGACCGGCTCGAACGAGTCGATGCGCGGCAGCACGGCGAACGAGTTGGTGCTGATCCAGCGCCCACCCGGCGCGGCCAACTCGATGCCACCGCCGAGCAGGTCGTCGGCCACGGTGAACTTGAGCTTGTCGTTGCTCACCACCTCGAACGCCACCGCCTGCCCGCCGATTTGCAGTGACTCGAGCCCGAGAAAATTTCGCCCACCGAACTCGACCACGTCGCCCGGCTTGGCCGCAAGTTGCTCCGGCTTGGCCAAGCGCGGTGGCAGGTAAAAGTTTTCCGCGCTTGTGAAATCGCCTAGAGCGCTGAGCAGCTTGACCGCCCCGGAACGGGCGTCCGGTGGCACGGTGACACTGAGTTGCGTCGGCGCTGGCGCGTTGAATGCCGCCGCCTTCACGCCGCCGAATTCCACCGCCGTGGCGCGGTCGAGGTTGCGGCCGTGCAGCTTCACCATCGTCCCGGCGACGCCACTGCCCGGCTCGAAGCCGGTAAGGTATGGGCCGGCGCCGATGATTGTCAGCTTGCCGACGGTCGTGCCGGAGCCGAACGCATTTTGGACCGTCAGCGTGCTGGTGGCGGCGTTGAGCGGCAACTCGACGCGGATCTGTGTCGGCGCGGTGACGGTGAACCGCACCGCCATTTCGCCAAGCAGCACACGGGTTGCGCCGGTGAAGTTGGCCCCGCGCAGCGTCACCCAGCCGCCCGGCTTGGCCAACGCCGGGTCGAACGACTCGACCACCGGCGCGCGGGTCACCTTGAGCGCCGCGCTGCTCGTGCCAAAGCCGAACGGGTTGGTGACCTTCACCAAGCCGCTCGTCGCGTTGGCAGGCACGGTGAAGTCGAGTTGCTGCGGCGACGGGGTACTCTGCCCGGCCGCCTTGGCCGCGCCGATGTGCACGGCGCTGACCTGCCGGAAATTGACGCCGCGCAGCGTCACTTTCATCCCGGGCGCGGCGACCGGCGACGACACGCTGGCGATGACCGGCGCGCGGGTGATGATGAACGGCTCCGCGGTGACCGCTTGGCCAAGCGCGGAGGCGACTGTGATTTTCCCGCTGGCGGCGGCCGGGACGGTGGCCTTGAGTTGGGTGTCGGCCACGACGGTGAAGCCGGCCCGCACGCCGCCAAACCAGACGGCGGCGACCGGCTTGAAATTGACGCCGCGGACGACAACCGAGTCGCCGGGCGCGCCCACCCACGAGTCGAGGCTGTCGATGATCGGCCCCGGGCCGGCGACGACGAACGGCTCGCTGCTCGTGCCAGACTCGTCGTGCGAAACGGTGATCGTGCCGTCAGCAACGCCCACCGGGACGACGGCGCGAATCTGCGTCGCCGCCGTGACGGTGAATTGGGCCAAGCGGTTGCCGAACTTGACCGCCGTGACGCCGGTGAAGTTTTGCCCCTCGATGGTCACGATCGTCCCCTGCCAACCGCGCGCGGGATGAAAGCCGGTGACGCGCGGCGCGACGGCGAACGGTATCGGCACGGTAATCTCGCCGAGCGGGGTGGCGAGGATCGGCTTGGCCGTGGTGGCTGCGTCGGGGACCGTGGCGTGAATCTCGAATACCCGGGGCCGGCCCTGCCCGTCGACAACGGTGACCGGCTCCCAGTCGGCCAGCGCGTCACCAAACCGGATTGCGTTGACCGGCTGCAAGTCGCTGCCGGTGAAAACGACGCGCGTGCCGGGCCGTCCGTGGCGCGGCTGCATCTCGTTGACGACCGGGACGGCATTGGCTCCGCTTGGCCAAGCGACGAGCGTCGCGACTGCCAGCCAGGCACTTGGCCAAGCGACGCGATCAGTTGTCCGGCGGCGCAACAAATCGGTCAGGCGATGCCCAGGATTTTCTTCCCCTCCTCGGTGATCATCGACTGGTGCC
>NYYJ01000193.1 GCA_002686755.1 Verrucomicrobiales bacterium | reverse complement strand
GGCCGAAACCTCGGGACCGTACTCGTGCTCATTTTCCATCGCCTGGGCGAGCCGGGCATTGGCTGCGCGCGCCGATCCTTCGAGCCGTGCCCTTTCGACCCCGAAACGGCCCTCGAGAGCATCGAGACGCTGCTCCTGGTCGGTCGTCAGGGTGAGCTCGTCATGCACGAATTCGTGGAGGCCGGAGTCGGCTTCGTGATTGGCCCAGCGGTCTGCGGCAATCGCGCCGAGGCATCCAGCGATCGCTGCGAGAAGCACCGCGAGAACGATATGGGTCGTTTTCAAACCTTACTGCTCCACATGAAGGAGCGCCGATGGGGACAGCTGTTCGCCGAGGATCAGGCTCTCGCCGAAAGGCGCGGAAGAGGTGCCATAGCCCACGGGCCAACCGCTCGTTCCTGCGCCGGCCCCGAGCCCGACGACGAACAGACCGACGAACAGCGCCGTCCGGCGGCGTCGGTCAGCGATTTCGCCAAGCTGTCCGGCGCGCTGCCAAACACCATCCATGAAGTCGGCAGGGACCTCGTTGGCGGCAGTGGCGGAAAGAGTTCCGAGCACAGCATCAAGAGAGTGATCGTCACGCATCTCAAAAACTCCGGTGGGTTGCACGTGTCCTATACGCGCTCACCTGCAATATCCCTTAAACTTCTTTTTTTGAGGGGATGTGCGCCGCCATACGTAATCGAGACGGGTCTGTCAGAATAGGATCGAACCCGGGATGAATGGGAGCGAAGTCGTGCGTAATATCACCACGCCTGAAGATCGCGGCGAATTCACGCCCCTGCTCGGCAAGAGCTTTCTGACGCCGCTTTACGACCGGGCGATCGGTCTGTTCACTCGCGAATATCTCTGGCGACAAAAGATCGTCAGAGAGCTGCATCTTGCCCCAGGCGACCGGGTGATCGATGTTGGCAGCGGAACCGGCACTCTTCTCAAGGCCTTGATGGTGGATTGCCCGGAAGCCGGCCTGATCGGTGTCGAGCCCGACCCGGAGGCGCTCGCGCTTGCACGGCGCAAGTTCGGCGCGGGAGCCGATCTCATCAAATGGCACAATGGCTTTCTCGAAAGCCTCGAACTGCCTGCCGGTTGGCAGCCAAACAAGGTCGTCAGCAGCCTTGTCCTCCATCAGGTTCCCTTGCGCGAGAAACAGGCAATCCTAGAAACCATAGAAAGCTTGCTTGTACCAGGCGGTACCGTCTTGATCGCCGATTACATGAAGCAGGATAGCCCACTCATGCGGACCCTCTTCCGGGCGACCGTCCAGTCGCTCGACGGTGTTAGCGACACGCAGCCCAGCGCCGACGGCGAAGTCGAAAAGCTATTCGCCGAAATCTTCACCGAGCCACGCCTGCTTGACCGGATTCCGACGGTGACCGGGACGATCTCGCTTTGGCGCGGATACAAGAAAGGAATTGCACAATGATTTGGAAAAAGCCTTCGCTTCTCCGGCGACCGATTAGCGGCGCGGCCTTGCTCGTCCTGGCAGCCTGCTCGAACGTGGCTCAGGCAGCGACCTATACGATGTTCCGGGATCCTGGATGTGGATGTTGTCTGAACTGGGCAGGCCATGTCGAAGATGGGATGAACACCAAGGTGGCATCGGTCGACAGCGAGGACATGGCGGCGATCAAGACCGCGCGCGGCGTACCGGAAGAATTGTGGTCGTGTCATACGATGGAGGTCGATGGATATATCATCGAAGGTCACGTGCCTGCCGAAGCCGTCGCCCGACTTTTGCGCGAACGGCCCGCCGGCGTTGCTGGCCTCGCGGTTCCGGGAATGCCTCTGGGATCGCCCGGCATGGAAGCCGGAAACCGGATCCAGCCTTACGAGGTCATCGCCTTTGGTCCGACCGGACAGAGCGTCTTCGCGTCCTTTCCGTGAGGGTGTGGAACCACACCATGCGTCACCGTGAAAGGGATGCAGGTGATGAGGATTAATTGCGGGAAGCGACACAGAACCCGGCAAAGCCGGGACAAGCGGTAAGAAGCCTATCGAACTTCTCGCAGGGTCCGGGCCTGGCTGCCCCCACCGTCCCGGACCCGTCCAGTTGTATGATTTTAGCACGCACGAAGTGGGAGAAATGCGATGGTCAGAGGCTCAATCACAAACGCGGTGCTCGCATGGGGCTGGACGCTCAGCATATTGCTCCTTGTCAGCTATCTCCTATGCATTGCCTTCGGAGTCCTCGCACCCGAGCGGTTCCACATGCACGAAGCCTGGGCTCCCTTGCTGCCATGGTTCGAATGGCTAACGCCGCGCGGGTTCCTCGCCGGAGCGGTGGGGAGCTTTCTCTATGGCTGGTACATCGCACTCATTGCGGTTCCGCTCTATCGGTATTTCCGGAGGCGAACTGGTAATTCGGTGTGATTTCCCGACGCCCTTCGCGGGAAAAGACGCTTTGCACGCAAAGCCAGTAGCCGGGATGCCCGGAAAGACGAAGAAAGGGAGTGCGCGATCTACAGGACAAAGCCTTCACAGAGCGCTCGAACGCTAACCGCCCATGCGGTCCTCGGTGCTGCCCTCGGCATCACGATCCTCCATCCGGTAACCACGCTCGTCTTCTGGTACGAGTTCGGTCCGTCGCATGACACCGGCAGCAATACTGCCATTGAGTTCATGATCGGCCGGCTGGTCAATGCTTTCGCGTTCGAAATGCTTCCCATGAGCGCCATCTACGCGGTGATCGGCGGCGCCCTTGGTCTGGGATTTGGCATGTATCACATGCGGCTGGCGCGGGCTCAGTCCAAGGTACTTTTTCTCGAACGCGAACTCGACGAGGAGTTGCCGCTTCTTATCGCACGCGGCGAGGGCGAGCGATTGGAATTCAAATCGTCCTTGCGATGGGACAGGCGTGAGAACCGGGTCAACCGGTCGCTCCAGCAGGTCGTACTCAAAACGGTTGCCGGCTTTCTCAACCATGAGGGCGGGACGCTGCTTATCGGGGTCGGAGACGATGGGAACATCACTGGCATTGAAGCCGATATGCAGACACTCAAACACGCCAATCGCGATGGGTTCGAGCGCCTTCTGATGGACCTCGTGAAGGATGGTTTCGGCGGACACGCGTGCGCTTTGGTCCATTGCCGCTTTCACGGCGTGAAAGAGAAGACGGTGTGCCGCGTTATCGTCGAAAGGAGCAATGACCCCGTCTATCTCGAGGAGGGAGGTACCGCACGCCTGATGTTACGTATAGGGAACAGCACGCGTGAGCTCGATGTGCGCGAAGCGCAGGCACATCTGCGCAATCGGTCTCCCGACCGATCCTAATCTCGCCGCAGGCCCGTGAAATTGATCGAACAGCGCCCGACAGCTTTCGCGAGATCCGCTAACGGTATGACAACCCGCAGTACGCGGGCGTGGGGCGTTGCTTCATACGGACGCACGCGCGATCGAAGAAAATGCACGGAAACCGTACGCCATGCCTCGTCCAACAGCTCTATTTGCGGAAGGCACGCGCCCTCATCAAACTTTTTTTGAGGGATGAGGCGCTGCGCAACGTACTGCTTGTCGTGATGTTTCTCGGACGTGAGGACATCGACAGGGGAAAGATTTGCAGACTGGTGGCGATAACCAACACGGCGAGAGCACGGGCTCGATAACGCTTCTGGGCGGTGTAGCGATGGGGACCGGCGTCATGATCGGCGCAGGTATCTTCGCACTGACGGGCCAGATTGCCGAACTGGCTGGACCGCTTTTTCCGCTCTCCTTCATAGCCGGCGCTCTGGTCACTTCGCTCGCCGCCTACAGCTACATCAAGATGTCGAACCGCTGGCCCTCCTCCGGCGGCATCGCGATGATCCTTCAGAAAGCCTACGGACCGGGCGTCGTTGCAGCCTCGGCATCGCTTCTTATGGCGCTTTCGATGGTAATCAACGAAAGCCTCGTCGCTCGGACCTTCGCGACCTATGCTCTGCGGCCTTTCGGACTCGAGAGCAGCGGCATTCTGGTCTCCGCCGCAGCGCTTGCGCTCATCGTCTTCGCCTATTTCGTGAATGCCGCCGGCAACAAATCGGTCAGCGGGTTCTCACTCGTCATGTCAGCGATCAAGATCGGCGGCATCGCCCTCTTCGCGATTTCTGCGATCTGGGCCAGCGGATTTTCGAACGGGGCCTTCTCAGAGTCAGTCGCGCTCTCGGGCCTCGACGCGCTGCTCGCGTCGGTCGCCTTCTCGATCCTCGCTTTCAAGGGTTTCACCACTATCACCAACAGCGGCGGCGAAATCATCGATCCGCACCGGAATGTCGGTCGGACCATCATCATTTCGATCGCAGTATGCGTGGTCGTCTACCTTCTCGTCGCGGTGGCGGTCGGTGCCAGCCTCAGCACGTCAGAAATAGCTGAGGCGCGCGATTACTCGCTTGCGGCAGCTGCGCGCCCCGCGCTCGGAGAGCTTGGCTTCTATTTCACAGTTGCAATCGCCATCGCCGCCACGACCTCGGGTGTCATTGCCAGCGTTTTCGCCGTTTCGCGAATGCTGACCATGCTAACCGAAATGAAGATGATCCCGCATAGCCATTTTGGCATGAGCGGACCGATCCGCAGTCACATGTTGGTCTATACCGTCGTGATCGCCGGCACGCTCGCGGTCCTGTTCGATCTTTCGCGGATCGCTTCGCTCGGAGCGTTTTTCTATCTCGTGATGGATATGCTCGTCCATTGGGGCGTGCTGCGCGGTTTGCGGGAAGAGATAGGCGCGCGCGCCTGGATCCTCTGGTTGGCCCTCGTGGCAGACGGCGTAGTCCTGACGGCTTTTGCCCTCGCCAAGCTCAAAACCGACCCCGCGGTCGTCGCCTATGCGGTCGCAGGCATCGCCGCAGTGTTCGCAGCCGAATGGTTCTATCTCCGTCGGAATACTGCGTTGCGTCAAATGCCCGCCACACACGATGGAGATCATCGATGATCGCCGCGCTTGTCCTTTCCATTGCGCTTTTTCTGACCTCGGTCGGCGCGCATCTGTCGATTCTCGGTGTCGGGCGTCGCATGCTGGACGCACGCCGCGACTTCTCCGCCAAGCTTGCTGTCGTACTTCTTGTCCTGGCATCGCACCTGCTTGTCGCGACGCTTTTCGCTGCCGGTTTCTGGCTGGCTGCAGAGCTGGACCTCGGCGGGTTCGACAAGACACCGGCGATGAGTGCGATGGACTATTTCTATTTCTCGCTGATCAACGTGACTACGCTGGGGCTCGGTGACATCTACCCGACCGAGCACCTGCGCGTCATTGCCGGCGTCGAAGCCTTGACAGGCTTCGCGCTCATCAGCTGCTCGGCACAACTGTTCTGGACCATGATGAAGGAAGGAGAAAACGCGTGACTGAGAACACATCCCACTCGGACAAGGGAGGGGGCGGCAACTACTGGCGGTTCATGGCCATGGTATCGACCTCGACCGTGATCATGTTCTTCCTGATGTATGCCAACAGCTTCGACGTGGACGACGTGTTCTGGAGCGAGACGCGCTTCTGGATGATGTTCGTCATGGGCGCGATGATGATGATTGTCATGCTGCTCTTTATGTGGGGCATGTACAAGGACCGGACCAAAAACTTCATCATCCTGGGTGTCGGGGCCGTCGTTTTCGCGCTCGCGCTATGGCTCGTACGCAGCCAGACCACGGTCGACGACACCGAATACATGGCCGCAATGATTCCGCACCACTCGATCGCGATCATGACCAGCGAGAGGGCGAGCCTGAAGGATTCGCGTGTCCGCGAACTCGCGCAGGCCATCATCGTCGCCCAGCGGCGTGAGATCGCCGAGATGAAATATCTCATCCAGGACATCGAGAAGAACGGTCCGCGCACCGAAGAACGCCTGCCCGAGGAGATGCAGCAATGAACAAGATCGCAATTCTGACGCTTGCAGCCCTCCCGCTGGCGGCCTGCAATACCAACACCGCGATCGGCAATGACCGCGAAGCACAGCTCGATCCTCCGGCAACGGCGGCGCCAATAGAGAGCGCCGTGAGTGCTCTTGCCAACCTCAGTCCCGGCCTGATGTTGCCCGAAACGATGAGCGATGCGGACCTGACCGCGCTGGGAGCCGAGAATACTTGCCAGTTCCGCCTGACCGAGGTCGCGTTTCCGTCGTTCGTCTACGACAACAGCGGTCGCGGAGCGATCAAGATCAACGGCAAGCTGATCCCCGTCACGGCCAGCGCCTCGGGCGTCTACGCGAACGGCGAGCTTCGGATCCGTACGCGCCTTCTCGAGGACGAAGGTGACGCGGGCCTGCAGATGCAAGAGCTCATCGTCGCCGGCCCCCGGATGAAGGACGAGTTCGGATTCTGGGGCTACACGACCTGCGGCATCGGCAAGGCGTGAAGACGCGCGAGCGGGCGCCGGCAGCCGCCGGCGCCCGCTGCATGATGACGATCGGCCCAGCACGGGCCGCCAAGTTTCATGATGAGGTACGACAGTGGAAGCTCAGCCCGCGAACCCCGCATCACCCATTGCCGTCTTCGGTGCCGGAGGGAAGACCGGAACGGAAATACTGCGTCATGCGGTCGGTAAGGGCATCAAGGTTCGAGCGTTTGACCATACCCTGCCCGAGCCATCAGACCGAATTGATAATGTCGAGTACTTTCAGTGCGATGTCCTCAATGACCACTTCAGCAGTGAGCTCGAGGGTTGTCATTCTGTCATTTCCGCACTCGGTATAGGATTTAGCCCATCCACGGCGATCAATCCGCCTCCGCTCTATACGGAGGGGACCCGCAAGCTGGTGGAAGAGATGTCGGCGACCGGCATTTCCCGGATCGTCGTGATATCGGCGGCATTTGTCGAGCCGCAGCCCAGCGTTCCGGCCTGGTTCGAGCTCACAGCAAGACCAACCTTGCACAATATTCTCGAACAGATGCGCGCGATGGAAGACCTTCTGGAGCGCGCGAAAGGCCTGGAATGGACGGCTGCGCGACCGGGCTGGCTCCTGGACGAACCCTATACGGGTGAGGCCGTGATTACCGATGAGCGCCTTGCTGAGGGTTGCTTTCGCTGCAGGCACGCTGACCTCGCAGCGGCGATGCTCGAATTTGTCTGCGAGAGCACTTGGATCAACGCCAAGCCCGCTATCGCCCGGCCGGAAGCGGAACACTTCGAGAGCATCACAGCGCTGAAAGCCCAACTCGGAATCGACTGAGGGGAAAGTCGTATGTTCAAGAAGCGTCTGGCGATAATCGGGACGGGTTGCGATGACCCTGAGGCTTGGCGCCGCCTGCGTGACCTTGTTTTGATAGCGGCAAAGCTTTAGGTGAATGTGATGCGAGCCTTGCGGACCCTAGGACTGCTTTTGATCGCCTGCGGGCTATTCGTCCAGTCGGCCGCGAATGCATCTGCTCCGCTTCGGATCGTCGATGCAGGCGAAACGGCCTGCGCCGAGATGAAAATGCTGGCGGGCGCGGCTTCGAAGGATGATCGCCGCCCTGCGCCTTGCAAGAACCTTCGGTTGGATTGCCTGGTGGCACTCGGTTGCATAGCGCCGCTCGCTCCTGGCGGCGATGCACCCTTGGTGCGAGAAATGCCGGCGCAGGCTAATCAATTCAGCGGTTTGGTCTCCAAATCGCTCGCAGCCACAGGGCTCGGGCCAGAACCGCCACCTCCGCAACTCCAGGCATGACCCGCGCACCGGTTTAGGGCTGCGCGCTCCTGCCTCTGGATGAACGGCCTGCGCTCAACGCGGGCCGCTGATCCGGACCGCGTGTCTAACGCGCTTCTTTGCGGATGAACGATCATGAAACGAATAAGCTGGACCGCGCTTCCGGTCCTGCTGGCCTTCGCGCCGGCGAGTAATGCCCAGTCGGTAGGCTATGAAGAAGCTTTGCGAGCAGCGGCGAGCGACCAGCCGCAGATTCGAACGAGCGAGCTGCGACTGGCAGCCCGGCGGGAGAGAGCCGACGCTGCCGATGAACTGCCTGACCCGCGCCTTCGCGCGGGCATCCAGAACCTGCCGGTAAGCGGGCCGGCTGCGTTCGGGGTGGGTCGCCAGCTCCCAACGCAAATCCAAGTCGGTATCGAGCAGGAAATTCCCAATCTCGCCAAACGCCGGGCACGGTTTGGAATGGCGGACGCCGACATCGACCTTGCCGCAGCACAGTTGCATCAAACCCGATACAGGGTGCGCGTCGAAGCAGGAATGGCATGGATATCGTTGGCTTATGCCCAACAGGCTCTGACTGCCGCCGAGGATGCGCTTGCTGAAATCGAGAGGCTCGTGCCCCTCGCGCGCAGTTCTGTCGCCGCCGGTTCAGCCAGACCGGCCGAAAGTCTCGAAATGCGCCGTGCCGTACTCGATGTCGAAGACATGCGGACCAGAATCGAAGCCGACCGAGAGGCCGCTCAGGCCATACTGTCGCGCTATACCGCTCTGCCGAATGCTACCGCGGCGGGAACCATCCCTTCGACCGATCTCGATCCCGAAGGTTTGCGGGCTATGCTGCAAAGCAATCCGGAACTTGGCGTGGCGCTTGCGCAGGTCCGTCAAGCGGAAGCGAGAAGCGAACTCGCCCGATCCGAAAGGCGTCCGGATTTCGGCGTCAACGTGAGTTATGGGCGGCGCGATCCCGACTTCGGCGATGTGGTTTCGGTCATGGGTTCGATCACACTCCCAATTTTCGCCGGTCGACGGCAGAACCCGCGTATAGCCGCCGCCGAAGCGGAAGCGGCTGCGGCACAGTCGGCCCGAGCCGACCGGCTGCGTGAACTCGAAGCCCAGTTCGAGACCGATCTCGCCGCATGGCGCAGCGCTTATCGACAATGGCAGCGCGCGACGGACGAATTGCTCCCGCTAGCCGAGAGCCGCGTGCACCTCGAGCGAGCAAGCTTCGCCGCTGGCCGGGCGGAACTGCTCGATGTCATCGACGCTATCAAAACGCTTGCCGTGCTGCGGGTGGACATTCTGCAACGCGAGGAGGCGACCGTCGAAGCCGCCGCGAACCTGCGACTGACCTATGGGGAGTATGGCCGATGAGAGCCGCAATGGGAGCCGCGTGGGACAGGCTGTCGCCGCGCCAGAAATCCTGGACGATGGCAGGCACAATCGCGCTCATCAGTCTTGCCGCCGGCTATGGTCTCTCGCAGCTCGGTGAAGGCCAGGGTGGTGCGAGCAATATGGGCGGTGGTGCGACCGAATGCGAGGAGGTCCTTTACTGGTACGACCCGATGGTGCCGGGGCAGCACTTCGACGAGCCGGGCAAGTCGCCCTTCATGGATATGCAGC
>NYYJ01000192.1 GCA_002686755.1 Verrucomicrobiales bacterium | reverse complement strand
TGCCCAGCGCGGATCAATGGGCAGACGAGGTGGCGGAGGCCTACGAACGGGCGAAGGGGCATGGGCTGCCGGTGGTGTTCGGGGAACTGGTGGACGAGGTAGACGAAGCCTACGAGCAGGCGAAGGCGGCGGAGCCGACGGCGGTGTCGGTCGAACTGGCGGACGTGGCGGCGTATCACTACTGCCCGTCACTGGATCAGGCGCGGACGTGGATCAGGCAAGCCGGTCTGGCGATTGAGGAGCAGGGCCCGGGCAGCGGGTATGAGCATTTCGTGGTGAGTAGGAGGCCATAGGTAGGGCTGCAAGGGCGCGTCAACGCGACATCCTTGGCTGTCGATGGTGGAGGTCATGACGACCATGATGTAGACGACGAGCAACTCCTGCCGCGACAGAGCCGCGCCGGGCGCGTAGCGCGTCAACGGTCGGCTGACGGCGATCAACGCGAACAGGCAGAACACGGCGTTCAGGAACGACGACATCATCTCGCTAGTGTACGCAAGCCAGTACGCGTTCATCACCGACAGGACGACGCCGAGGATCATGGACCGCGCCGTTATGCCGGTGTTGGAGGACGCGCTCTTGGTCGGGTGCAGCGGTGTCTCGCGGGTAGATCGTCGTCAATGGCTACGCGCAGCGCCGCATTGGACGCGCGGCATGGCGTGACCGACGGCGCCCACCGTAATGGCGAGCGTAGTCCAGCGGGAATCCCGACACAACGAGAGCGACGGAACACGCCACGTCACGAGATCCGTGAGGGCCGTCAACGGACGCATCCGCGCCACGGCAAGCCGACGATGTTGAGTGCGGGCGGCCTACGCTCGGAACGGATAGAGTCGTCTACCGAAAGGCGTCCTCGACTATGGCGCCGAGGTCGTGAGACGTGTGTTGGCGCCTATCTGGGGTCTGTCGCCGGCGTCCTCGACGGGATGAACGCGTCAGGCCGGGGTAGTGGGCGGAGATCCGGGGGCGGCTCGTACCTGGCGCCCAACAGCCTGAGCACCGACAGCCGCCCAACATGACGTATCACAGCCCGCCGGTCGGGATCCACACGGTACGTCGGGCCGTCGACGAGCTGCACGTAGTAGTAACCCCGTCGTTCGAAGTAGACCCTGTCCCCGTCGTCGGTCGTCGGCGTGGGGAAGGCATACCTAATGCGCCGTGCCACAGTCGTGTCGGACTCCAGAAGCAGCGCGGGAGGACCAATCTGCCGAGCGTCGCCCGTCAGCTTTGCCCCGCCCGGAGGCCCGACCAATTCGTACCCGTCGCTGTATTCCACGCGCGCTGCGATTGTACGGCCGAGCATGTTTGGTGATGGCACACCGATCCCCGGATCGAGTACCTCCGCACGCACGGCAAGCTCTGGAGTCTTGCCTTCGTTATCCGCGGGTGGGATGGGAGCCGCATCGGCGGGCGTCGGCGCTACCGACGCCAGGGAGACCAGCGGCAGCTGGCTGCGGTCGTCCACAACCTGGACTCTGATGGGCGTGCGGTTGCGAATTGCGAACAGATCGCCCTGCGGATCGCCGGCCCTGTGGACATATACCACGACATCGACGCGATGCGAGCCGACTACATCGGCTCGCCAGTCAGCAATCCCGTATTCGGCTGCGTACCGCGATCGGCGTTTGGCGAGATCGGGTCGAATCGTCTCCGATTCGCCGTCCGGACGCGCGACCGTAACCTCGGCCCGGTCGAACTGATAGGTGGCGGCGCCGACCGTGAAGCGGTCCTGGCCCATCTCGCCCTGGGGTGTGAGGACCGCGAAGTCCAGCGCGATGGCCTTCCCGACCTCCGCCGCCGAAGGACAGTAGTGGACGATATTCAGACCGTTGTCGGTGATCACACCGTGCGTCATTCGCGCCTTGCGGGCGGGACGGACGCCGTACCGCCAATCCCCATGCATGGGGAAGGGAATCCGGTAGAAGGCGTTCCCAACGCCGACGAGCGTCGGAGCAACGGTCTCCCCCCGCGGATCCTCGAGAGCCAGACTGAACGGGATCACGCCAGCGGAATCCGCTTCCGACGCGATGTCGATCTGCAGCAGCTCGGCATACATCCCGATCCGAACCGTCTGCGATAGCTCGCGCTGCGCTCGTGAATCGGCGTCGGGGTCCAGCCGCGCCAGGCGTAGACGCTGACTATACCCCAGCACGAGCGGGAGCACTCTGGCGAACGCCCTTGGGAGGTCGTTGCCAGTATCCATCAGGTATCTGCGCGCCTCGCCATGCAGAATGGACGCGAGCGCACGGGCCTTCGCCGAGAACGGCCCGAGCGCAATGACATACAGGCCGACATCGGCTTGTGTGTAGGCGTCCGTCGCGCTCCGTAGGGCGAGCGCCGTCGCATCGGCGTCTTCACCCTCCGCCATCCGCGCGCTGGATATCAGGACGACGGAAGACATGACCCCGTCGGGGGCCGGGGCCACCATACCCAACGCCGTGTCCAGCGCGTGATTCAGATCGGGCGCCACCGTGCCCGTCGCAGCGGCTTCCGCTTCCAACAGGATGGAGTCCAGCGTCCCGGGTGTTACCGCTCCCAGCGGCACGGCGATACGCGCAGTGTCGCCGAAGAGGACGAGCCCCGCTTCATCCGTTGGGGTGAGCCCGTGCAGCAGCTTACGGACACCATGGATTCGGACCCGCTGCGGATCCAGTGCGTCCATGGAACTGGACTGGTCGAGCGCGAAGACGATGCGACGCCGCGCCAGGGGGACAGGCGGCGCGGGCTCCCCTGAGACGCCGGACGGCGCCCCCTGGACAAAGAGCGGAGACTGCGTGATGGCGGCGACAAGCAGCACGGCGCACAGCACGCGCCTTGTGAGATGTCGCCCGCGCCGCGCGCACAGCGGCAAGATCGGCTTGCTGATCATGTGGTTGTCCACTCCGGCGTGGGGCGCGGCTGACACGGCTGTGGCGTCAAGTCGGCCGCCGCCGCCCGCGCGGGTGCGGCGACCTCGACTTCCGGCAAGCGAGGGTATAGACCATGCGAATGCCGTTTCACAAGCCACGCCGGCCGGTAGACATGCCGTCCCGACGCCTTCCTAGCCGACAATGAGCGCGTCAGAAGTAGAGGAAATCGTAGCCCTGTCCCGTGAACAGGCCGATCACCGCCCGCACCCCAGCGACACACGCTTCACCGAGCACGACCCCCAGGACGGGCGGGCGCCCGGCCCGGTACCCTTCTGGCCTCTTGTCGCACGATGATGGGTCTGAGCAGCCAGCCGAGGAAGATCGGGAACCACACGTTGTTCGTCGGGAACTGACCCGGCGTGATGAACCCGATCGGGTGCAGCGGCCACCAGATGAACTGGTCGCGGAGCGTCAGCGGCAGCATCACGACAACCGGCATGGGCACAGCCGCCTCGCGACGGCCCTTGGCCGGGCGGGACGCCGACGCGGAGATGGCGCGGTTGCGAGAGGGATTCCACGGCTTGCAGGAGTGACCGCCTCAGTCGCGCACGGGCACGATCCGGCGTCGCGTAGGCAGCAGGCAGCGCCTCAGCCCAGTGAGTAAACGGCATTGCGCCACGAACTGCCTAACATGTAAGACCGGTATACGGGAAGCCGCTGCGGGCGGAGATTCGGCGCGGCCTTCCCCCTTCACGCTCGCCGGACGTATAGTTCACAGGCGCGTGGCCCGGCAAAGGACGAGAACAGATGGCCAAAGAAGAGCGCTCGAACAACATCGTCGTCAACCGCAAGGCGCGGTATGAGTACCACCTCTCCGACCCGGTGGAGGCGGGCATCTCCCTACTCGGCCCCGAGGTGAAGTCGTTGCGCGCCGGCAAGGTGAACATCACCGACAGCTACGCCCGCGTCCAGAACGGCGAGGTGTTCATCCACAAGCTGCACATCACGCCCTACGACTTCGACACGCTCTCGGCGCCCAACCCCGAGCGACCTCGACGCCTCCTGCTCCACAGGGCGGAGATTCGCAAGCTCGCCCGCAGCGTCGACCAGAAGAGCATGACGCTCGTCCCGACGCGGATGTACTTCAGGCGCGGCTTCGTGAAGGTGCAGATTTCGCTCGGACGCGGCAAGACGCAGTACGACAAGCGCGACGCCATCAAGTCGCGCGACGCCGCCCGCGACATGCGCGACGCCGTCCGCAGCTACGACCCCGACTGATCCCCCTCGACCCGCGCCCGATCCCGCTCGGGATGGAAGTCGTCGAGTGGAATGGGCGTCTCGTCCGCCGTGATGCCGTCCGCGACGACGCGCGCCGTCCCGGGCGCGAGCATGTAGCCGTAG
Source organism: Verrucomicrobiales bacterium (assembly GCA_002686755.1). Taxonomy (GTDB): domain Bacteria; phylum Verrucomicrobiota; class Verrucomicrobiia; order Limisphaerales; family UBA1096; genus UBA1096. The sequence goes on along the minus strand of NYYJ01000192.1, from coordinate 4,113 downwards.
CGGTGATGCCCCGTAGCTACCCACACGTTCGACTCCACCTCCCCGATATACGGGAATCTCCGCGCGGGAGCTGGCCTCAGACCTGCCCACGCGCGAGCGGGCGCCATCTCGCCGAGAGCGGGGCACGCGATCGCCGCACGCCGCTTCAGGTCGGCGATGCCCTCCGCGCTCGTGCCGGAATCGAACCCGACGTCCTCTCGCGTCGATCCCACGAGCAGGACGCCGTCGTCGCGTTGCGCCACGTACGTCTTCTCGACGCCGCACGCGCGCCGCAGCATCTCGGCAGGCGCGTCGTACATCAGCGCCTGACCACGCACCGGCCGCACGGGCAGAAACAGACCGGAGCCGCGACCAAGAAGCTCCGACCACGCCCCTGCCGCGATAACGACCGCCCTCGCGTATAGCGTGTCTCCCTCGGACTCGACGGCGACACCCCTCCCGCGGACGATCCGTGACGCCGCGAACCCCTTCACGACGCGTCCGCCCCGAGCGACGATCGCCGCCTCCAGGGCCCGCAGCATCCGCGGGGGACGGACGTACGCGTCGTCGGCGTAGAGGATCGCGCCGAGACACGCCTCCGACAGCGCCGGCTCACACGCTCGGATGTCCCGCGGCTCCAACCACTCGACGGCGAGCCCACGCGACCCGTGGAACGTGGCGAACCGCCCGAGCGACGCGAGCTTCTCATCAGTGACGGCGACCTCGAGTCCGCCCCGTCTTCGGTATTCCGGGTCGATGCCGGAGTCTTCGTGGACAGACGCCGCGAGGTCGGGATACGCGTCCGCGCTGTATTGGGCGATCCGGCCGTACGCGTCGTCGCTAGTAACGCGCTGGCGGAGCAACCCGAGCGACGCCCATGACGCCTCACGGCCGACGCGCGCGTTTCTCTCGGCGACGATCACATCGACATCCCGTCGAACCAGCTCGTAGGCGCATGCCAGCCCAATGATCCCGCCACCGATGATGACCACGTCCGCGCGCATACATCGCTCCATCCGATTTCGCCGCCGCAGGAATCCCGGCACAGAGGGTTCTGTGGAGATTTCGCGCGATTGGCGGCCCGTCCTGGAGTCCGGCGCCGCGCGCGACAGAGCAAACGCGATCGACAGTAATACCACACGGAGCGGACGGCTGCCTGCCTACCCAGAGACCCGCGTGCTCGGGCCATTTCATGAAGTCGTCTACGGTTTGGCTGCCCGCGGGAGGCGCGTGCTGTGCCTCGTCAGCGGCAAGCTAGCAACGCTGTTGGGTCGGGATTCCTCGCCTTCGTCTCGGAATGACAGTTCCTGGCGTTGGTTTCGGCTCACGCGCGGATACGGACTACACGTCCCTGTGCCTCATGAAATGGCCCTGCCCACCTGCTGTGGATCAGGCGGGTCGCTTGCGGATTTCGCCGCGGACAGGCCGATCCTCAATGCCGAGGTGTCTCTCGATCTCCGACTCTATGAACAGAGCCTGGTCGGAGTCGCGCAGGCCGGAGAGCAGGTTGGACTTCCGCCCTTCGGTCAGGAGGGCGTACAGCCGGTAAGTGGTTGCCGCTCCAGTACCGGTCGGGATGGAGTGCTCGGCGCCACACAGTTGCTCTATGCAATCCGTTGGTATGCCTCGGACCCCAAACCAAGGCACAGGGCGATGTCGCACGCTCAGCTTCCCGCCGCCGATGACCAGGTGCGTGGTGTTCAGCAATCCTGCCAGCCCGTAGTACGCCATGCCGATGCCGACGGTCAGTACAATAAGCGGCGCCAGCCCCTGCATCAGCGGCATGTCGCCGTCGGATGCGATTGCCGCGTAGGTCAGCGTACCAAGCAGGACGAGGGAGATCACGACCGGTACAAGGCAGTGGAGCGAGAACCAGCGTCTCCTGATGTGCAGACCCACGCTTTGGGGTTCTATCCGTATGCCCCTTGGAGGCCGTCCCAGTTCGTCGGGATGGGAGGGCGGGCGACCATCAGCCATCGCAATTCACACACACACGCGGAGCAGTGGTCGGTATTGCCGGCACGTGAATCCCGCGCAGGGCCTGAGCCCCATGCACCGCGAATCGCCCCACCATGAGGCCCTCGGTTTCGCCGGTGGGTTCGATCGATCCGGTTCGCCAAGCCACGCGCTTCACGCGCCCGAGACGCCGTCGCGGCACTCGACCATGAGCGTCTCGAACGCGTCCCAGTCGAAGCCGGGCAGCGCGATTACCGAGACCTCGTCGCCCTCCTGAATCAGCTCGGACGGAGCCGGACACACCAGTGGCCCGCCGGGCTTTACTATCGCCAGAGGATTGGCCACGATGCCGGATTGCGTAGCCGCTTCCATGCAGTATCGCGTGAAGTCGGCCCATGACCAGCCCAATACCTTGTGCGGGAACACCGTGTTGGGATTGCCGCCCTCGGTGTTCAGCAGTAGGCGCTGCACGATCAGAGCGCTGTGCGTATCCTGACACTCCTGGACGAGCGCCAGCACCTCGAGACTCTCCATGACCGCCGTGGATTCCATCTCTTCGAACATCCACGCGTTTTCGCTGCTGACGAGCACGTGCAGGATGCGCGTCTCGTCCCCCACGTACCTCAACACCAGGTCCACCACGGTGCGCGTCGACCCATCGGATTCCGGCACCGACGATTCCATCGGGAACACGATCACCACGCGGTTGTCGCGCAGCCGTGACCGTTCGTAGGTGCCCCGATCGAGGATGGACCCCCGCACGAAGTGCACATACGGCTCGTTGGCTACGCCGGCCGGGAGTTCATCGAGCTGTGCTCGGCGACAATTACTCTTCCCGGTCGACGACAACTAGAATTCCCGATCCTGACGCGGCGTCTGGAGAGCGATAATCGCACCTGACCGATCCTTCGAGGAGGAGCAGGTGGTGGTTACCGACGCGCAGGTGAGGAAGCTGATGGAAGAGCTGAGCAAGCACGGGAAGAAGGAACTGGCGGCGATGCGGTCGGGGATGGACCCCAAGACGGCGCGCCAGTATCGCAGGGAAGGCAAGCTGCCGTCGGAAAAGAGGCGCCCACGTACCTGGCAGACTCGCGAGGATTCGTTCGCGGAGGTCTGGGACGAGGTGGTGGCGCGGCTGTCCGAAGCTCCGACGCTGGAGGCGAAGGCGCTGTTCGAGCACCTGTGCGAGCAGCATCCAGGTCGCTTCGCGGAAGGTCAGTTGCGCACGTTCCAGCGGCGCGTGCGGCAGTGGCGTGCGCAGCACGGTCCTGACCGTGAGGTGTTCTTCGGGCAGGAGCACCGCCCCGGGGAGGCGATGCAGACCGACTTCACGCACATCACGGAGTTGCAGGTCACCCTCGCGGGAGAGGCAGTGCCACCGATGCTGTGTCACTGCGTGCTTCCGTATTCCAACTGGGAGTGGGCGACGCTGTGCCATTCGGAGTCGCTGCTGGCTTTGCGGCGTGGGGTGCAGGAGGCGCTGTTCCGGCTGGGTCGCCGACCGAAGGTCCACCAGACGGACAACTCGACCGCTGCCACCCACCACTTGGGTTCGGGGAAGCGGGCGTTCAACGACGAGTATATGTCGCTCATGCGCCATCTGGGTCTGGAACCCCGCACCATCGCCATCGGTCAGAAGCATCAGAACGGCGACATCGAGGCGATCCACGGCGCCCTCAAGCGGCGGCTCGAGCAGCATCTGCTGCTGCGTGGCAGCCGGGAGTTCGCGTCGGTCGGGGCGTTGGAGGTGTGGCTTGCCGACGTGTTCGACCGGGTCAACCGGGGTCGCCAGAAGCGACTGTCCGAGGAGATGACCGTGATGCGTCCGATGGACGTGTCCCGGTTGCCCGAGTTCGTCGAGGAGCGGGTCCGAGTCAGCCGCTCGAGCACGATCCGTGTGCGCCGCAACGTGTATTCGGTTCCCTCTCGGCTCATCGGGGAGCAGGTTCGGGTCCGGGTGTATGAGGACCGGCTGGAGATCCTGTTCGCGGGCAAACCTCAGCTCGTTGTCGAGCGGCTCCGGGGACGCCACGGTCACCGTATCGACTACCGCCACATCATCCGCTCGCTGGTGCGCAAGCCGGGAGCCTTCGCGCGCTACCGGTATCGGGAGGACCTGTTTCCCTCGCTGAGCTTCCGCAGAGCCTACGACGCGCTCACCGACGCTTTCGCCTCGGA
>NYYJ01000191.1 GCA_002686755.1 Verrucomicrobiales bacterium | reverse complement strand
TGTGGTGTCTGGCCCCACCAGTTCGGTGTCGTGTCCGGTTTCGTGATAGATGGGGAGCAGATATTCGCCAGTTTGAAGCACGATGGGATGAGCCCGCACCATGGTGCCCGGTTCAATGGTCAACAGGGCGGAATCCGACCAGGATGAAGCTCCGTCCCTGGATATTTTGACCTTGATTCGCGAAGTCGACCATGTGTCGCCAAAACGGGTTACATAAAACAACCAAACCAGCCCATCGGGCCCCTGCCAGACGACCGGATTACCTAGCGAACGAAACGGGTTGCCGGCAATCTTTTTGGGTTGGCTCCAATGGCTGGATCCCTTGTTCAGGCGCGCCCCGTAAACCACTGTTCCCGAGGAGTATTCCCCGGCGCCACCGTAGTAGGCCAGATAGAGATCACCGTTGTCGAGTTCATCAAATGAACAGGGGTGCTTGTATTTTCCGGTGGGTACTTCAGATCCGAAAATTTTGCGGACATTCAAGTCGGCCAATACCCAATTCATGCTGAATTGGGCGACAATGATGTACAAAAAAATAAACCGGCATGCGCCTGATACGATGTCCGGGCGTTTTGGAATCTCCAATGGTTTCATTTGATCTTTTGGGTTTTTGCTAAATTGATTATCTGGATAAAATACAGGAAGGACAGTAGCCATAGTGTGAACCGCAAGTACAGCCTTTTGATGTTAAGAGGATGAGGGTTAAAAAGACATTTCGCAGGATAGAAAAAGCAGGTTCCTCTATTGCAGACAAAGACGTTGCCTATCAGATGGAATGCTGTACGTTTCTCCCCGGATTTATCGTGGTTATGGCAACAAAAACAATTCTGTTATCGGGCAATGGTAGAGAGGCAAAGTTGAGAGCGAAAAAGATGATTCGATTTTTCGAAGTGATCATGGTTTCAACGATGCTTTGTGCCGAATTTGCTTCAGCTGAACAACCGAAGGTTCCCGTGATGGTGGGGGTGTTCCCGCAAGAGATGCGGAAGTTCCACACGGAGGCCGATGGGCTGCCGAGCAACGACGTCCGCGCGGTGGCGTTGGCCAAGCGGGGCCAAGTTGTGGCGCGGACGGCCAAGGGCGATGCCGTGCTGGAGGGCGGGCGGTGGCAGGCGACGACCCGGTTCGCGGCGTTGTTCGCGGCGAAAAAAACCGTGCCGCCGGCGATGCGCCCGCGCTTGGCCAAGGCGGGGGAGGTGCTGGCCGTGGCGCTTGGCCCGGAAGGCGAGGCGGCGGTGGGGACGGAGCAGGGATTGTTCGTGTCCGACCAAGCGGGCGCGCGACAGGTGTTCCCGTCGCATGGTAGCCGCCGGTGGGCGCCGACGAACGTCACGGTGTCTTACGACGGCTTGGGGCGGTTGTGGTTTGCCAGCCGGCAGGGGGTGGGGTGCTTCGCCGACGGCAAGTGGACACTCTACACCGGCGCGGAGGGGTTGCCGTATGACGATATAACCGCCGTGGCGGCCGCCGCGGACGGCACGGTCTGGTTCGGAACTGCGATCGGCGCGATTCGCTTTGACGGTTCAGCCTGGGCGTATCGGCAGGGCAAACGCTGGCTGCCAAGCGACACGGTGCGCGACATCGCCGTCGACGCCGACGGCAACGCTTGGGTGGCCACGGACGGGGGAATGTCGTTCATTCATTTCAACGGGATGACGCTCGCGGAGAAGGCGAGGCATTACGAGGAGGAGATCGACAAATACAACCGGCGCACCAAGTTCGGTTACGTCATCGAGGCCCACGCGCACCAAGCGGGAAAGAAAACGGACACCCGTGTTGGCGACAGTGACAACGACGGCCTGTGGACGAGCATGTACGGCGCGGGGGAATGCTTTGCCTACGGCGCGACGAAAGACCCCTTGGCCAAGCGCCGGGCCAAGCGTGCGTTTGAGGCGTTGCGTTTCTTGAGCGAGGCACCGAAGGGTTCGGAGCATGAACCGCCGCCGGGCTTCATTGCCCGTACCGTTCTGCCGACCTCCGTCGGGCGCGATCCGAATGACGGCGGCTACACGCTGGAGGGCCAGCGGAAATTCCGGGAGGAGCGGGATGGTTATTGGCGAATCTACGAGCCGCGCTGGCCCAAGTCGGCCGACGGCCGCTATTACTGGAAAAGCGACACCAGCTCGGACGAACTGGACGGCCATTATTTTTTCTATCCGCTCTATTACGACCTGGTGGCCGACTCCGAGGAGGAAAAGAGCGCCGTGCGGGAGATTGTGCGGGCCAACATCGACCACCTGATCGCCCATGACTTCAGTATGCACGATCACGCAGGGAAAACACGGTGGTCGGTGTACGGCCCCCGCGATCTGCATCAAGACCCGGAGTGGCATCAGGAGCGCGGGCTGAAGTCACTGAGTATTTTGTCATACCTCAATGTCGCGTATCACATGACGGGCGACCGCAAATACCGGGACGTGGCCCGGCGGCTGCGGGAGGAGCACGCCTACCACACCAACGTCATGTGGCCGAAGTATCAGCGCGGCATCGGCTCCGGCAACCAGTCCGACGACGAGATGGCCTTCATGGCCTATTACAATCTGGTCAAGTATGAGCCGGATACCGACCTTAAAAAAATGTACCTCGCCTCCTTTGCCAACTCTTGGCGACAGGAGGAGCCGGAGATGAATCCATTCTTCAATTTCTGTTTCGCTTCGCAGGCGATGGGTGTCGAGTACACGACGATCTGGGGGACCTTTGATTTGTCCCCATGGCCAACTTGGCTTGCCGACTCGATCGACACGCTCAGGCGGTTTCCGCTGGACCGTTTCGACTGGCGGCACACCAACCATCACCGGAAGGACTTGATCCTGTTGTCCGACCATTGGGCCGATGCCTACGACGACACAATCCGCGGGCAGGGTTACCGGAACAACGGCAAGGTGCTACCGGTGGACGAGCGTTATTTCAACCATTGGAATGCCAGCCCGTGGGCGCTGGACACCGGCGGCAGCGGCCACGTGATCGGCTCGGGAACCGTGTACACGCTGCCGTACTACATGGGCCTGTACCACGGTTTTATCGCAGCGGAATAATTAGCCGAGCGTACCATGAGCGGTTGCCGGACACCTTTGGCTGCATTGACCTCGCGGAATCCGGCGTCGTGGCTGACGATCTTCGGGCCGGGGGCGATCATCGCCTCGCTGACGATCGGCTCGGGCGAACTCATTTTTTCCTCCCGGGGTGGGGCGTTGTTCGGCTATCAACTGCTCAGCCTGTTTCTGGTGGTTTGCGTGTTCAAATGGGCGCTGGTGTTCACCACCGCCCGGCACATGGTGCTGACCGGCGCGCACCCGTTCCAACGGTGGATGGATTTGCCCGGCCCGCGAGGGTGGCTTCCCGTGACATTCCTGCTTTTGGCGGTCGTGTCCTTTCCGGTCTGGATCAGCTTTCACGCCGGGACACTCGGTACGCTGGCGTCCGGCCTGTTGCATCCGGAATCGGCCAGTACCGGCACCCATCTCCTTTGGGGGATGATTATCCTGCTTGTTGTCATTGGGCTGGCCTTCACCGGCGGCTACAAGCGGCTGGAGAAGCTTCAATTGCTGTTCGTCCTGCTGATGCTGCTCGCCGTTACGGTGTCCCTGTTTTTGGTCCAACCGGACTGGGGCGCGCTGTTCGCGGGATTTACAAATATCACCCTGCCGACATACCCGGAATGGGTCGGGGCGCATCCCGACATCGCCAAGCGCCCGGTCTGGGTCGAACTGAGTACTTACGTTGGCGTGATCGGCGGATCCGGCTACGACTACCTCGCCTACGTCGCCTACCTGCGCGACAAGCAGTGGGGCCTCGCCTCCAACGAGCGGCCCAGCCCCGTGCAGCCGGACGCCCACGACGAGACGGCCCGCCTCCGGTTGCGCCAATGGTGCCGTGCCCCGCTGATCGACTGCACGCTCAGTTTTGCCATCGTGCTGCTGTTCAGCGCGGTGTTCGTGGCGTGTGGCACTGAGATTCTCGGCAAGGTGCAAAAGGTGCCGGACGGCAACAACCTGCTGAACCTACAGGCGGCGTTCGTCGAGGCCACCTCGCCGTGGCTGCGCCCGTTCTATTTTGCGGGTGCGTTTCTGGCGATGTTCGGCACGCTGTACGGCACGATCGAGGTGGCCCCGGCCGTGATGCGCGAAATCCAAAACGCCTTCCCCCGTTCCACGGTCGGGATGACTCCCGCCAAGACCCGGCGCGTGACCCTCCTGTGGGTGGGCCTCGGTGGCCTGCTGGTGCTGGCGGGCAACCTCGGCTGGCAGCAGTTCACCGGCGCGGAAAAGCCAACCGCGTTGATCGCCATCCTGACCCCGGCCAACCTGTTCACTGGCGTACTGGCTTGCGGGATCATTTGCATCCTCTCCGGCTGGGCCGACCGGCGGCACTTGCGGCGAACATTCAAGACACCGCTCCTGCTCACCCTGCTGAACACGATCGCGGCGATCCTGTTCTTCGCGCTTGGCCTAAAGGCATACTGGGATCACAGCGGCTGGGCGGCCTTCCTCATCCTGGCCGGGACGATTGCCACCGCTTGGCTCTTGGCTTCGTTGATCAATCACCGCTTGGCCAAGCGCGAGCCGGGCGCATGATCGTTGCGTGTTTCTTCGATTGGTTTGGGATGCGATTGCGGGTACGGTGCGCCGTGTGTTACAGCGCGCTTGGCCAAGCGGACGCAGTAACTCCCTCTCCCAGCGGGAGAGGGTCGGGGAGAGGGAGAACGCGAAACCGTGACTGTGCTGTGTGGTGTGTTGTTGAATCATCGAACGAATGATGGGCAGGGCTGAGCAATCCTTTCTCAAGGGCGTCATTGAGGGGTTTTACGGGCGGCCGTGGAGCCAGTCGCAGCGACTGGAGATGCTGGAGCGGATGCAGCAGCTTGGCCTGAACACCTACCTGTACTGCCCGAAGGATGACCTCAAGCACCGTGCGTTGTGGCGGGACGAATACACCGCTGACGAACTGCAGAGGCTTCGTGAATTGATTGAAGCGTGCGGCGACCGGGGGGTCGATTTTTTTTACGGGATCGCCCCCGGCCTGACGATTCGCTACTCCGACCCGGATGAAACGGAGCGGCTGAGGGCGCGGATCCAGCAGTTGACCGGGGCCGGCTGCCGGTCGTTCGCGATCCTGTTCGACGACATCCCGGACGAGATGGCGGAGGCCGACCGGGCCGCATTCGGCAGCTTGGCCAAGGCGCAGTGCGAGACGGCGAACAGCCTTTACAGCGAGCACTTGGCCAAGCAGGACGGGCGTTTGATTTTTTGCCCGACGCCGTACTGCCAGCGGATGGCCGATGACGGCCACGGCGGGGCAGGCTACCTGGAGGAGGTTGGCCAGCGCTTGGCCAACGGCATCGACATTTTCTGGACCGGGCCAGAGATCATCTCCCGGGAAATCACCACCGAGGGTATCGGGGTGCTGCGACAAAAGCTGCAACGCAAACCGGTTCTCTGGGACAACTTGCACGCGAACGACTACGACATGACCCGGATTTTTCTCGGGCCGTATTCCGGGCGGCCGATCGAGTTGCGCGACGAGGTGGGCGGGATTCTCCTCAACCCGAACTGCGAGTTCGAGGCCAACTTCGTGGCCCTCAAGACGCTTGCCGCATTTCTGGCCGCCACCGGTTCTTGGGACAGTCGGGGCGCATACGAGTCCGCACTGGCGAAATGGCTGCCGCGATTCTCGACAGTGGGCGGGGACGGGGTGAGCCTCGACGACTTGATGCTGCTCGGTGACGCCTATTATTTGCCTCACGAAAACGGGGAACTCGCTGAACAGTTGTACGACGACGTGCGGGCGATCGTGGGGGAATCGCCCGGCGACTGGGGCGAGCGGGAGGATCGGCTCCGCGAACGTATCCGGCAGGTCGTGGAGTTGGCCCGTAAACTGACTGAGCTGCGGCAGCGGGAACTGTTTTACGCACTCAACAGGCAGGTCTGGGAACTGCGCGAGGAACTGGAATTGATCGAACAATTCATGGACTGGAAGAAGGCGGGCGGCGACACCGCGGCGAACCCGTTCCGTTCCGGGAACTACCTGCCGGGCACCTATCGCGGCGGCCTCGTCCGGCGGTTGCAGCAACTGATCTCGTTTGGGGCCGATGGCATTTTGATCCCCGCCAACGAGTGACAACACAGGATGCCGGGAGGATTCGACATCAGACAAGCAACGTCCGCTGACCGGGAGGCGGCCTACTGGGTTTGTCTCAAAACCGGCGACCACGGTGCCGACGGCGAGGCGCTGTTTGCCGACGACCCCGATGCGCTGGGCCGGATTTATGTCGGGCCGTACCTGGAGTTCGAACCGGAACTGGCCTTGGTGCTTGAGGACAGCGAGGGGATCTGCGGCTACTGCCTCGGGGCGATGGACTCGCGGAAACTGTTCGAGCGCTACGAACGGGAATGGCGTCCCGGCTTGGCCAAGCGATACCCAGAGCCGGGCGGCGACCCGTCGGGCTGGACGCCGGTGGAGCAGGTGTATCACCTGTACCATCACCCGGATTATTTTTGTCCGGAACCGTACGAGCTGTATCCCTCTCAACTGCACATCGACCTTGTGCCTAGGGCGCAGGGCAGGGGGCTGGGCCGCAGGCTGGTGGAGGAAGTCGTCTCGCGGATCGAAGCTAACGGATCGCCGGGTGTGCACCTCGGCATGAGCGCACGGAACGAACGCGCCCATGGGTTTTATTTGAAACTTGGGTTTGAAGAATTGGCCCGCGACGGAACCGGGGAAAACGAGGCCATCTACCTCGGCAAACGACTCAACCCAGCGGGTGACTCTGCGTGATGGCGGCTGGGTTTGTCATCGGCGTTGACGGGGGTGGCACGCGCAGCCGGGCGGTCGCCGTGTCGGTCGAGGGCGCAGTCCTTGGCGAGGTTGGTGGCGGGCCGTTGAATGTCAACACGACAGAGTCCGGCACGTTTGCGGCGTCGCTGGGCGGCATGCTTCAGCAGTTGCGCGAGGCTCACGGTCTGGATGCGTCAGCAGCGGAGCAGACGGTGATCGGCACGGCGTCGTTGTTCACGTCGCTTGGTCACGACGAGGCGGGTCGGCTCTGTGGCGGGTTGCTGCCGGCGGATCGGCTGACGGTCGTCGGCGATGTGGTCTCCGCGCTGTTTGGGGCGACGCTTGGCGCGCCGGGGCTGCTGGTAGTGTCCGGCACGGGATCGATCGCGGCTGCGATGGACGGCGATGGCCAATGCCGCACCACCGGTGGACTGGGGCCGGCGATCGGCGGCGACCCGGGCAGCGCGCGCTGGATAGCCAACGAGGTGTTGCTCCACGCCAGCGCAGAGTCGTGCAACGGCGAACAGCCCACCGCGTTGACGGACCTGATCTGCGCCCATTTTGGGATTGTGTCGTTTCAGCAATTGATCCCGGAGGTTTATTCCGGGGCCGACCCGGCCAAGCGCCTGGCCGGCTTGAGCCAAGCGATGGCTGAAAGCGAATTGAACGGGCAGCCGTTCTGGCTGGACATTGTGCGGCGGGCGGGTGGGCGCCTGGCCAAGCTGTGCGGGCCGTTGCTGACCGGGTCGGACTTGGCCAACTGGCCCGGGGTGGTGCACATCAGCGGCTCGGTGCTGGCTCACAACGCAACGGTGCGTGCTGCGTTCGAGGCTGAGTTGGCGGCCTTGGCCAGGCGCCCGCTGTCCGTCGAGTCGCCGCGCCTGCCAGCCGCGGAGGGGGCGGCGTTGATGGCGTTGAAGGCTCTCAACCCAAGCCGCGTGGCAGTCGCGGCCGCCCGCTTGGCCAAGCGCGAGTCATGAATCTCGCCGCCTCGATGGGCGCCGCTTGATCCAGCAAAGGGTTGCACGCCGGGCCGCCGGGGTGTTATAGCCGTTGGCAAGTCACCGGCCCTGTGCCAGGGCAGCCAACCCAATGGAAGCGGCCGAGAGCATTTTAACCCCGATCGACACGGTCATCATCGCCGCCTACCTCGTGGCGGTGCTGGTGCTCGGATTCCTGTTCAGCCGATACGTCAAGTCATCCGGCGATTTCATCCTGGCTGGCAAGTCGCTGCCGTTCTGGGCCATTGGGATGTCGATCGTGGTCAGTGACATAGGGGCGATCGACATGGTTTCTGGCGCTGGCGCTGCCTACAAGTACGGCTTAGCCCAGGCCAATTTCGACTGGCTCGGCTCCGTGCCGGCGATGGTGATCGTCGCGTTTGTGTTTGTGCCGTTCTACTGGCGCAGCGGCGTCTGCACGCTGCCGGAATTCCTCGGGAGACGATACGGGCCGGCGGTTCGTTTTTTTCAGGCCGTCATCTGGCTTGGATTTCTGCTGTCGATGTTGGCCGTCATGCTGTGGACCTCGGCGGTGTTCCTGAACACCGTGCTCGGGATCCCCGAGCAAACCGCAATCTGGATGACGGTGTTTGTGGTGGGCTTTTACACCATCCTCGGCGGCTTGGCCGCGGTGGTGGTGACAGACGCCATGCAGATGGTGATCATGTTCATCGGCGCCGGTGCGCTGTTGGGGTTGAGCCTCTGGGAGATCGG
>NYYJ01000190.1 GCA_002686755.1 Verrucomicrobiales bacterium | reverse complement strand
TCCTTCCGGTTGGCGTACACAAACAGCTCGAACCGGCTACGGTCCAAGTGGTGGCAAAGGGTCAGGGCGAAGCGGCCGACCGGGTGTCGACAGAAATCCGCGGAGAGGAGGCCAACGTGCAGCGGCCGGTCGGTGCTAAAGTCGTGCTCGTGAAAGTTGGCCGCCTGGCCAAGCGGGTCGGCGTGCTGGGCCGCCCACTCCCGATGCAGCCGGGCCACCGTCTCGGGATTTTGGTTGGAGGCATAGTTTAGCGCCTGCAACGCGATGCTGCCCCGGTCGGCGGTGCCGCCGGTAAACTCGAACCAGCGCCGGAACAGGGTCGCGCCCGAGTCGGTGTCGCCGGCCGCATACATCACGGCCCAAGCGTAGTCGAACAGAAGGTCGGCGTGGTCGGGGGCGAGCGCGTAAGCCTGTTTGAACAGGCTCAGCGCGTTGGCCTGGTCGCTCCCGAGAGTGAGGTTGGCCATCTGCCGCATTGCCTCGACGTGGTTGGGATCCAGCCCGAGGCAGCGTGCGAAGGTGGCCTTGGCCTCCTCGTGGCGCTCGGAGTGGAACAGCAGATGGCCAAGGAGGTTGAGTGCCTCTAGGTCGTCTGGCCACACCTTCGTCGTCTTTTCCAGCACCGTGATCGCCTCGTCGTTTCGGTCGAGCATTGCGAGGCTGCGGCCGAGCAGGAACAGAGCCTCAGCGTCGGCCCCGTTCCTCGAGAGGATTTGTTGTGCCAACTCGGCGGCTTGGGCGAAGTCCCCCGATTCGGCCCGTTCGGCGGCTTGGCGCAGCAGCGATTGTGAACCGGGGTCAGCCACGGCGGCGCTCAGGTGCTGAGGATGCCCCGGAGGTTGAAGCGGCGGCCGGGGCAGATCGTCGGCTTGGGGTTGATGTGCCGGTGCGTGCGCACCTGGCTGTACGGCACGCCGGTGCGGTTCCTGAGTAACGAGACCAGCGCCTTGAGGCTGGTTCGCTGCTTGGCGGTCGGGAGCGTTTTTTCGAAATTGCCCACGAGACAGATCCCAATCGCGACCTCGTTGAGCGCGGAACTGGCGAGGTGGCCACCGCGGATTTGCCGCTTCCAGCGATCGCCGACGTAAATCTTACCGTCGGTCGTCTTGACGCCGTTGCCGATGACGAAGTGGTAGGCGAGCCCGTTCTCCATGCGGCGCACGCGCCGGTGGTAATGCTCCATCCCGCGAATGCTGTTGTTGCTGTCGGCGCTGTGGTGGATGACGATATGCTTCCAGCGCTTGCGCCGGATGCGCGGCCGGTTGATCTCGCGCAGGGTCGAGCCGGCGATGGCCGACGGCTTCGGCTTGGTTTTTTTCGTGGCCGAGCCAACCGTGATCTTGAGTTTCTGCCCCGGCTTGATGGCGTTGGGGTTACTGATGCCGTTGGCCTTGGCGATGGCCGCCGTGGTGGTGTTGTGTTTCTTGGCGATCGAACTCAGCGTGTCGCCCTTGCGGACGGTGTACGTGATCGTGCTGGTCTTGGCCGGGATGGTCAGTTTCTGGCCGACCTTGACGCGGTGCGGGTTGGCAATGCCGTTGTGGGCGGCGAGGGCGGTTGTGCTGAGACCGTATTTTTTCGCGATCACGCCGAGAGTCTCGCCGCGCTGAATGGTGTGTGTGGCCGCTTGGCCAAGCGCTTGGCCAAACCACAGGATGGCCGCTGCCGCCATCACCACGACGCGACCGGTTCGCCTGTTGCCCCTGGCCAAAAACATCAGCATCAACGCTGCCTGCCTCCTTGAAGGAGCGATTGTTACGGCCGGACCCGGCGCTTGGCCAGCCAATGTTTGGCCGCCGCCGCGTTTGGCCAAGCGGCGGGTATGGGAAAACGGGGAAAATTGGGGGTTGCGGCTTGGGACGATTCTGGTATCTTGCGCGGCCTTTTTGGCGGAAAAAGGGCTATTTGCAGCCCGATTCGCCGCCGATTGAACCGCCTTTCAACCTCCACCTTGGGCTTGGCCGCTCGAGGAGGCATTAACCACAACGAACTGAATCCCGTTTTTCCGCGGGACGGCTGGGCAATAGATTCAGTCGGCAACCAATGGAAAACAAAGAATGAGCAACGTAAAAGAACTGTTGGACGCGGGTGTCCATTTCGGACACCAGACGCGCAAGTGGAACCCGAAGATGCGGGATTACATCTTCGAGGCCCGGAACGGCATCCACATCATCGACCTCGTGCAAACGGCGTCGCAAATCACGGCGGCCGCCGAGTTTCTCAAGGGGATCGTGGCCAAGGGCGGCAAGGTGCTCTTCGTCGGCACCAAGAAACAGGCCCAAATCACCATCAAGGAAACAGCGGAAGCCACCGGCCAACCGTATGCGTGCGAACGTTGGCTTGGCGGCATGATGACCAATCTCAAGACCATCAAGCGCTCCATCAACCGCATGGTGGAGTTGGAAACGATGGAGACCGACGGCCGGATGGCCGAGTTCGTCAAGCAGGAGCAGTCGATGCTGCGCCGCGAACTCAACCGACTGCACATCCGCCTCAACGGCATTCGTGACCTCGCCACCAAGCCGGACGCCATTTTCATCGTCGACATCAAGCGCGAGCACAACGCACTGGCCGAGGCGCGCCGGTTGCGCGTGCCGATTGTCGCCATCGTCGACACCAACACCGACCCAACCCTGGTCGACCACCCGATCGCCGGCAACGACGACGCCATCCGCTCGATCAAGGCGGTGCTCAGCGCGGTCACGCAGCCGATGGTCGAAGCCCGCGCGGCCTACGAGGCGGCTTCCGCGAAAATGAAGGCGGACGCCGAGGCCAAGGCCGAGCAACCGGAGAGCGCCCCCACCGAGACGGTGGCGGAAGCGGCCCCGGCTGAGCCGGCCCCCGCAGAAGAGCCTGCGGCCGAATCGGCCCCGGCGGAGCCGCCCGTGGCCGAGGTCGAGGCAGCCCCGGCAACTCCGGCGGAAGCGACCCCCGAAGCCTCGGCCGAGCCGGTCAAGTCCTAATCCGGCCGCCATCCAAGAATTTCCCTTCCGGCCATACCGGCCGGGGGCAAATCGATTATTAAACAGAAACGATTATGGCAGAGATAACAGCAAAACTCGTCGCGCAACTTCGCGGCATGACCAGCGCAGGCCTGATGGACTGCAAAAAAGCCCTTGTTGAGACCGATGGCGACGTCGAGGCCGCCGTCGACGTGCTCCGTGCGCAGGGAACGATCAAGGCCGCCAAGAAGGCCGGTCGAGAGGCCAATGAGGGCGTCATCGCCCACTACATCCAGCCCGACTCCAAGGCCGGCATGCTGGTTGAGGTCAACTGCGAGACCGACTTCGTCGCCAAGAACGAGCAGTTTCTGGAGTTCACCGGTGAATTGGCCAAGCTCAAACTGACTGAGCCGGGCACCGACTTCGAGGAGTTGCGCACCGCGCAGGTGGCCAAGATCGGCGAGAACATCCTGCTCTCCCGCGACGCCAAGCTCGAGGTGGACGGCACCGGGTTGGTGGCTGCGTACATCCACACCGGGGCCAAGGTCGGCGTGCTGCTTCAAGTCGGGGCTGGCAAGGAGGACACCCTCGGCAACGAAGACTTCAAGGCGCTGGTAAAGGACATCACCCTGCACATCGCCGCCTCCGCGCCGGTGTCGGTGAGCCGGGACGAGGTCGACCCCGAGTTGGTGGCCAAGGAGAAGGCCATCGCCGAGGAACAGGCCGAGGGCAAGCCGCCGCAGGCCGTCGAGAACATCGTCAACGGCAAGCTCAACAAATTTTTCGCCACGAACTGCCTGCTCGAGCAGGGCTTCGTGAAGAACCCGGACATCAGCATCAAGGATCATGTTGCGTCCGTGGGCGAGGCGCTGGGCGACGAGGTCTCCGTGGCCAAGTTCCTGCGCTTCCAAGTTGGCGAGAGTTTCTGAGCGGAAGCCACAACGAATCACCCGGACGGGAGCCAAGCGCGGCTCCCGTTTTTTTGTGGCCAAGCGCTTGGCCAAGCGCGGAAAAGGGGTTTCATCGCCGGGGTATTTTGACTAGCGTATCGCCCCGACAATGAACGAGACGAACACGGTGGAACAAGCCGCGCCCGGCGGCGAGACGATCGAGAGCCTGCGCAGCCTGCTTGACGGACTGAAGGGACTGTTCGAGGGGTACGGCATCGACGCCGGCTGGGCCGCGCTGCTGGTGAACGTGGCGGGGGCCGTGCTACTCGTGTTCCTGAGTTGGCTGGCCTACCTGCTGGCCAAGCGGGTGGTGCTCCGGGCCATCCGGTTTCTTGCCACCAAGACAAGCTTTGATTGGGACAAGGTGCTCGTCGAGCACAAGGTCTTCGCCCGCCTCTCCAATGTGGTTCCCGCGCTCGTGGCGCACGTGCTGGCCCCGGTAGTGTTTGCCGGGGTGGAGAGCCTGGTCGGTTTCGTGCAGGGCTTGGCCAAGGTGTACCTCGTCGTGGTGCTGCTGTTCACGTTGCAGGCACTGCTCAACGGGTTGCTCTCAATTTACCAGCGTTTCGACATCGCCAAGCGCATCCCGATCAAGGGCCTGATGCAGGCGGTGATGCTGGTGGCCTGTTTTGTCGGGGGCGTGTTCATCATCTCGATCGTGATGGGTCGCGAGGTCGGCACGCTGATGGCCGGCCTGGGCGCGATGGTCATGGGGTTCCTGTTCGTCTTTAAGGACGCGATAATGGGATTGGTGGCCGGGATTCAACTCGCCACCAACGACACCGTGCGTAAGGGCGACTGGATCGAGATGAAGGCGCACGGCATCGACGGCGATGTGATCGATGTGTCGCTCACGACGGTGAAGGTACAAAACTTTGACAAGACCGTGGTGAGCATCCCGGCGTCGAAGCTGATCACCGAGTCGTGCCGCAACTGGCGCGGTATGAAGGACTCTGGCGGACGGCGGATCAAGCGGCCGATCCGCATCGACATGCGCTCGATCCGGTTTGCCGACGAGGCGCTGCTCGCGAAGTTCCAGCGGTTCGACCTGCTCAAGGGTTATCTGCAATCCAAACTCGACGAGGTCAACGCCCACAACCAGACGGCCAACACCGACTTGTCGGAGCTGGTGAACGGCCGGCGCCTGACCAACATCGGCACTTTCCGCGCCTACATCATGGCGTACCTCAAAAACCATCCGCAGATCCGGCAGGATCGCACGTTTCTCATTCGCCAGCTCGAGCCGGGCGACAACGGGTTGCCGATCGAGATTTACATTTTCACCGACACGACGGTCTGGGCCGACTACGAGGCGATCCAAGCTGATATTTTTGATCATTTGCTGGCGGTGATTCCGGAGTTCGGCCTGGCGCCGTTCCAGAATTCCACCGGCAAGGAATCGATCAGCGGCACGCTCGACGTCTCGATGATCAATCCGTAATTGCACTTGGCCAAGCGCTTGGCCAAGCTGCGCCCGTGCAAACGTTGACGGCCGAGTGTGTGTTGGACGCGAAGGCGGTTCTTGGCGAAGGGCCGGTGTGGCGGGAGGAGACGCAGGACCTGGTCTGGGTGGACATCGAGACTGCCTGCGTCTGCTGCTTCAACCCGGCCACCGGCGAAAACCAATCGTGGGACGTTGGTGAAAAGCCCGGCTTGGCCGTCCCGACCAAGCGCGGTGACCTGATCCTCGGCACGAGCGTCGGCTTCGTGCGGCTCGACTTGGCCAACGGCGGGTTGTCGCCGATCATCGATCCGGAGCAGGATTTGCCGAACAACCGGTTCAACGACGGCAAGGTCGATCCGGAGGGGCGGCTTTGGGCCGGCACGATGGGGATGGACGAGTCGCCGAACGTCGGCAGCTTTTACCGGCTCAACCGTAACCTCTCCGTCGACAAGTTGTTCGACCGGGTCAGCATATCCAACGGCTTGGCTTGGACGGGCGATCAAAAATCGTTTTACTACATCGACTCGCCGACGCGCCGCGTCGATGTGTTCGACTGCGACATGGCCGCCGGCACGGTGTCAAATCGGCAAACGGCGTTCGAGTTGCCGGACGGGATGGGCTACCCGGACGGCATGTGCATCGACAACGAGGGGATGCTTTGGGTGGCACTGTGGCAGGGCTGGGGTGTGGCGCGGTTTGCGCCGGGCGGGGCGCTCCTGGCCAAGGTGGAGGTGCCGGTTGAGTGCGTGACGTCGTGCTGTTTCGGTGGCGAAAACTGGGACGAGCTGTACATCACCACCTCCAGCCGCGACCTCGACGAGGCGGGCAGGGCGGCGCAGCCGTTGGCCGGAGGGGTATTCCTCTGCCGTCCGGGCGTCAGTGGCCCGCCGACGAACCTGTTCCTCGGCTAGTCGGTGACGCTTTCCGCGATGATGCGGCGGTAGGTTTTCTCGGCGTGATCGTAGGCGGCGTTGAAGTCGGCGATCTCGTCTGCGCCCATGAAGCGGCGTTTTTGCGAGCGACATTTTTTCACCCCCGCCAGACACCACTCAGCACTGCGCTTGGAGGCACGGATCGGCTTGCCGTCGACGAGCACGAACACGGGATTGGTGTGGGACGACGGCAGGATGCGCAGCGCCACCCAACTGCTAAACTCGATCGGCACCTCGAAGGCGACATCGCGCAGTTCGCCATCGGCGACGATCTCCTGCTTCGCGATGGGGTAGCCGTTGACGAGCACCTCGACCGGCACCTTGCGCGTGTCATCGATCCGGGCGCGCTCGATGTGCCAGTACGGCTTCTGCGCATAACTGCGCTTGGCCAAGCCGGGGATCGGTTCGGCGTTGAGTCGTGCGGCGACCTTGGCCGTGACGAGCACGGTGTCCGCCTTGGCCAAGCGCAATTCGCTGCCGTCCACGCCCATCTGTGTGTTGTTGACCTGAAAGTCGATTAGGTGACTGCGGCCGTCGCCAACGTAGTTGCGTCCGGCACGGATGCCTTCGCACCAGTCGTTGTAGGTCAGCCGGCCGTCGAGCTTGACGTAAGAGCGGCCCAGGCCGACGCGCTCGCCGTAGATGCACGGGAAATCGGTCTCGCCGCTGATGCGTGTGCGGAAACCGCAATTGAGTGTGTGATACCAAATGTTGAGTTCCCAGACGTAAGGAGTGTCGACGGTCGAGATGAAATCGACGGCCGGCACAGGTTTGCCGTCGGGGCCGGGAACCATATGGGTAACGTCGGCGATGTATTCGTTGGCACCAATGCCGTTGAAAGGCGGCACCTCGTAGGTCGGCAGTGTCGAGCCGGTTTGGTTGAGTCCCCAGCCTGAATGCGCCGGACCGACAAGGGCACCCTGCCGCTTGGCCCAGCGCAGGGTGTTCAGGCAAAGCTTGGGCCAATGATGCTTGGAATCGCCGCCGGGGAACATCTGCTCGCGCAGACGAAGCAGGCACAGATGGCCGGATTGGTGCGAACCGAAGCCGGAGACCTCGACATCGTATCGCAGCAAATAGGGAAATTGGGAGACCAAGTCATCCTTGCCTGTGAAAAACTGCTTTTGATAGTCGAAACACGGCCCCCAAGTCAGGTTCGCGCCGACCTTGAGATCCTCGCCGAGGCAGTGTCGCATCATGTCCGGCGCGTGGACGCCCTCGGTGGGGTTGGTGTAATGGGCGCACCCGGCGGCGTGAATGTGGTGGTCGCCCGACCACCAGCCCATCAGTGCCGGATCGATCCAGCGCTGCACTTTGAAGGTCTCGGTCGTGTCGGCATCGGCGACGGTGATCGTGCGGCTTTGCGGTACCGACTCAGGGCCGCGGTAAAAGCGGACGGTGTAGGTACCGCTTGGCAGTTTCACATGCTCGCCATCGGCACGATAAATCTGCGGATGAAAATGAAAGTCAGGCGCAAGCCGCTTGGCCTGCGACGGATACACGCGGCCAAACCGGTCGCGGATTTCAAAACCGGCCGTCGTCGGCTTGCCGTTTTCATCAAGCACCTTCAGGCGAAGCGAGTGCGCCGGTTGGCAGTCGAAGAGAAGACTCACCTCATTGCGAAAGCCCAGGTCCTGTGTCCCCTGACCCACGTCGAAACTGAGTTTGGCATCGCGCTTGCCGGCGTCTCGGCTGTAAAGCTGCACGATGCGATACTCCAACGCCAACCCGCTGAGAGTCTTGGTGAGCGGCTGGGCATTGTGCACCGCCAAGCCAAGCCATCGATCGACAATCTGCCTCTGCGGTGAGCCGGCGTGGGGGTGGGCGTTCGGGCTGCTGGCGCGAAGTTCGGCAGTGACCCCGGCTTGGTTACGAACCTTCACGAGGAAATTGCGCCAGCCTTGTTCAACCAATTCGCGCTTGGCCGGGCCAGCATTCACCTTGACCCGTGACTCGGGGTTGATGTGGACGTCAACGAGGCACTGCCCGTCGAGGATGCGCTGTACATCAGCGACAGCCTCGGCGGCGTCCATTTGGTCAAGCGCTTGGTTGAGCCGTTTTTTGACATCAGACGAAAACGGGTCGCCTAAATAATCCTTGGCCTGGACAAGCCGCTGAATCTGCGCCTTCAGAGGTTGAAGATCTACATCTCGGACTTCGGGAAGTGTCTGCGTATGTGCTACTTGGGCGAAGATAAAGATCGCGAGGATGGTGATTTTTCGTAAAAAATAAGAAGTTTGCATGGTGCTTATTAGGCTGGATGGCGTCAATATGGAGCAGTTTTACCTTAATACAAGGGAAAACCGGCTGTTTTTTATCGAAAATAAAAATAAAAAAAGTTTGTTTTTTCGGGTTGACACACAGGGAATCGATGCGGAAACTCCGCAAGCCGTTAGCGGTAAAAGACTTTAACAACTAAATCATGAAGAAGAACACACATGTAACTATCATCGTTTCAATTGCGATCCTTGGCGGCACAATGGTTTCCGCCGACGCTGCTGTGGACAAGAAAGCGATCAAGGCGGCTTT
>NYYJ01000189.1 GCA_002686755.1 Verrucomicrobiales bacterium | reverse complement strand
TGCGGCCGGTGCTGCTCGACGGCGGATCGCTTGGCCAACGGCGGTTTTTCTGGAAAGGCCAGGCGCACCGCGACGGTCCATGGAAATTCGTGGTCGGCAACAAGGGCGGGCTGTTCAACCTTGATGACGACCCCGGCGAGTCGATCGACTTGGCCAAGCGGCATCCCGCCCGGGCCAAGCGCATGGCGGCTGCGCTGGAGGTGTGGAAGCGTGATGTTGCCAATGGTGCCACGCCGCAACCGGACTACGACACCGCAAGCCTCAACAAATGATACTGGCCAGAATCCCGGACATCGTTGTCCTCTTCGTTTATTTCGCGCTGCTGATCGGCGCCGGTTTTTATTTCCGCAAACGCAGCGGCACAGTCGAGGGCTTCACTGTGGCCAACCGCTCGCTGCCGGGCTGGGTGGTTGGCCTCTCGGTGTTCGGCACGTACCTCAGCAGCAACACGTTCATCGGTGTGCCCGGCAAGGCGTACGGCATGAACTGGAACGGGTTGGTGTTCGCGCTGTCTCTGCCGATCGCGGCATTCATCTCGGTAAAATGGTTCGTGCCGTTTTATCGGCGGCACGCCGGGCTGTCGGCGTACGAGCATTTGGAGACGCGGTTCGGTGCTTGGGCGCGCGTGTATGCGGTCGTCTGTTATCTGCTGACGCAGGTGTCGCGGGTGGGGACGATCATGTTCGGCGTATCGGTCGGGCTGCACGCGCTGACCGGCTGGGACATCGCGACGATCATTCTCGTCTCCGGCTTTGCCGTGACGCTGTACACGCTGCTCGGCGGCATCGAGGCGGTGATTTGGACCGACGCCATCCAGAGCGTCATCCTCACACTGGGCGCCGTCGTCGTGGTCGTGCTGATTCTCACAGGGATGCCGGAGGGGCCGGGGCAGGCGCTCCGCTTGGCCAACGACGCCGGCAAGTTCAGCCTCGGTGATTTCGGGGCCAGCCTCGCGCCGGTGAAACCGTTCGCGCAACCGACCTTCTGGGTCATGCTCGCGTACGGCGTCGTGATGAACCTGACCAACTTCGGCATCGACCAGAATTTCGTGCAACGTTACCACGCCGCCGACTCTGAAAAGGCTGCCGGCCGTTCCGTCTGGCTGGGGTCGCTGCTGTACATGCCGGTGGCGTTGATGTTCTTTTTCATCGGGTCGATTCTGTTTTCCTACTACGAGGCAAACCCCGGCCTGTTGCAGGAGGTGAAATTGGCCAAGGCGGCCGAGGAGGTGGCGGCGAATCACCCCGGCTTGGCCAACGGCTCGCCGGAGGCGCTCGCGGAGGCCAAGCGCTTGGCCTCCGGGATGCAGCCGGTCGATTACGGCGATAAGGTGCTGCCGCATTTCATCGCGAACAAGATACCGGTCGGCCTGGCTGGGCTTCTGATCGCCGCGCTGTTCGCTGCCGCGATGAGCAGCATCGACACGAGCCTCAACAGTTCCTCGACCATCGCGCTGCAGGATTTTTACCGGCGCTGGGCTCGGCCGGACGCAGACGAGGCGCAGAGCCTGCGGTTCCTCCGCGTGATGACCGTCACGTGGGGGATCATCGGCACCGGTGTGGCGCTGGCGATGATGGGCGTGCAAAGCATCCTCGACGCGTGGTGGAAACTCAGCGGCGTGTTCGCCGGCGGGATGCTGGGGCTGTTCCTGCTCGGCTTCATCAGTCGCCGCGCCTCCAATGCGGGGGCTGTGATCGGCGCGGTCGTCGGCCTGCTGGTGATCCTGTGGCTGACGTTCTCGCCCGGGTTTACCGGCGAACTGGAGTGGCTGCGCAGTCCGTTCCACGCCCACATGACCGCCATCATCGGCACGCTCTCAATTTTTCTCATCGGCCTCGGCGCGTCACGGGTCATGGGGCGGGGGAACGGTTAAACTTGCAACCGACCATCCCCGGCACCAGACTGTGTTTTTTGAATCATGGCTGACTTTCCAAACGAAATTCGCATCAACCCGGCGGCCGTCAACAAACTGATCATGGGCGGGGCGGCACTGCTGCTGCTCGGCATTGGGGTGATGAGCAGTTTTTACAAGGTCGATCCCCGTGAGCATGTGGTTGTGTTGCGATTAGGTGAATTCCTCAAAAAAGAGACGGTAACCGGACTCAAATTCAAATTACCGTTCGGGATTGACAAAATTTATCGTGTTGAAGTTACCACCGTCGAAGAAGAGAAATTTACGTTTGCCAACATGACTGCAAACCGGCGGAATTCTAGTTATTCATCCTCAAACCGCAACGAAGCCGAAGCAACGTTGGTCGTTACTGGCGATCTGAATGTGGCCGATGTAGAATGGGCCACTCAGTATCTCATCGGTGATGCTTACAACTTTTTGTTCGAAGTAAAAAATCCGATTCTAACGTTTCGGGCGTTGAACGAGTCGGTCATGCGAGAGGTCGTTGGCGATCGTACCATCGATGAGGTACTCACTTCCGGTCGCGAAGAGATCGAACTGGAGGTCGAAAAAGAACTCAGAAGATTAGCCGAACAATACAAGTTGGGCATCATGTTGAAAAAAGTGATCCTCCAGAATGTGAAACCGCCTCAAGCGGTCAATGAGTCATGGGATGACGTGAACCAAGCTCAGCAAGAGAAACAGCAGACAATCAATACCGCTAAGGCGGCGTTAAACGAAGTGATCCCAAAGGCGCGCGGGGACGCCACACGAATAGTTGAGGAGGCCAAAGGTTATGCGGTTGAGCGTGTGAATCAGGCTGATGGTGACGCGAGTTTGTTTAAACAAGTTTTTGCCGCCTACCAGAAAGCACCCGAGGTGACTCGCAAACGGATTTATCTTGAGACGATCGGCAAGGTTTTTGCCACGGGCGGTCCAGGTAGCCAAACGGGCGGTCCAGGTAGCCAAACGGGCGGTTCAGGCGGCCAAACGGGCGGTCCAGACGGCCAAGCCCAAACCGGAAAAGGGAGCCCTCGCAAGATCATCATAGATGAAGATGCTAAGGGGCTGCTTCCACTATTAAACCTGAATCAGGAGGCCAAATAATGCTTAGGCAATTCACCTCAATATTTGTTGGAATCCTGCTTTTCATCGTGGTCATCGTGATTTCCTCGTCAATTTATATCGTTGATGAAACAAAACAGGTTTTTGAGACGAGGTTTGGAAAGATTATTGGGGATCCCATTAACGGCCCCGGCAAGGATGAAGCCGGCCTTAAATTCCGGGTGCCATTCATCACCAAAGTGCACGAATTTGAGAAGCGATATCTCGAATGGGATGATGAACCGGAAAAAGTGACTACTCGTAACAAGGTTTTCATCGAGATCGACACCTTTGCACGTTGGCGAATAGAGGATGCCAAAAAGTTTTACGAGGCAGTTACTGATGAAAGGAGTGCCAAGTCGCGTTTGACCGATCGTCTCAATGGTGCAGCCCGGACAATATTAGCCGCTCACGATTTGGTTGAGGTCATCCGCTCAAAGCAACGTAAAGTTGTTATTTCAGAGGGCCAGTCACTGGATGAGCAAACACAGTTGGAGCCATTCAACAAAGGGCGCTCCGCATTGGCGCAGATGGTAATGGAAAATGCTGCGCCGAATTTGATGGAAGAGTTCGGAATTCGGCTGCTTGATTTCCGCTTTAAGCGGATCAACTACACGGACAAAGTGCGATTAGAAATTTTTAAACGCATGATTACCGAGCGGGTCACTATTGCCACCGAGTTCCGAGCCGAGGGTGATGAGGAAGCCTTGGCAATCATGGGCGACCAGCAGCGCCAGTTAAAGACGATCACGTCAACGGCCTATCTTGAGAAGCAACAGATTATGGGTGAGGCCGATGCCAAGGCGGTGGCCATCTACGCTGAGGCATTTGACCAAAGCGTCGAGGCCCGTGAGTTTTACGAGTTCCTCAAGACCATGGAAACCTTGGAATCCACGCTGTCCAAGGATGACACTCTTATCTTCTCCACCGACTCGGACTTTTTCCGCTACCTCAAGCGATCCGCCCCTACTAAAGAATAAGCGAAGTGCTTGGCCAAGCGGGGAAACCGCGCCTTGCCCAAGCCA
The DNA here is from genome assembly GCA_002686755.1 of Verrucomicrobiales bacterium. Taxonomy (GTDB): domain Bacteria; phylum Verrucomicrobiota; class Verrucomicrobiia; order Limisphaerales; family UBA1096; genus UBA1096. The sequence goes on along the minus strand of NYYJ01000189.1, from coordinate 9,950 downwards.
AGCGCAACTTTGGCCAAGCGGCGTTGTTTCAATGAGTTGCATCACCCGTCGGTGATGGTTATTTTCGTTCCCGTTTGATGAAACTCCAGCGGCTATTGTTGATTTCCATCGTGGCAAACCTGGTTTGCCTTGCCGGTTTGTATTGGGTTCTTTCAGACAGGAAGGAGGCGGCCGGGCCAAGCCAGGCGACGCAGACCAATGCGCCGGCGGCCTCGGGCCAAGCGCTTGGCCAAGCGGCGCCGGTCGAGCGGGTCGTTCGCGAGGTGGAGCCGTTTCACTGGAGCCAGATCGAGGCCGCCGACTACCAGACCTACGTCGAGAACCTGCGCCGGATCGGCTGCCCGGAGGAAACCATCCGCGACCTCGTAAAGCAGGATCTCGACAAGGCGTACGACCAGCGCAAGGCCGACATCCTAAACAAGGCCCCGGCCCGCAATGATTTCTGGAAAACCGGCCATCCCAACAAACTCTCCCAGCCATCCGGCACCACGCGCTCGCAGATGGCGCAGCTTGACCAGGAGAAAAATCAGGTGCTCGGCGACCTGTTCGGCCGGGATGGCGTGGCGGCCATCAACCGGCCCACTCCGTTGGCCCGCGCCCGCTCGCAGGCCAAGAGCGGCTACGCGATGGATTTCATCCCGGAGGAAACCAAGGCGGAGTTGAACAACCTCGAGCAGGAGTTCGGCAGCGAACTGCTCCGGAAGATGGCGCAGGGCGCGAGCGACGCGCAGGACATGGCCGAGATCCGGCAGTTGCGGCAGGATCGCGACCAAAGCATCGCCACCATCCTGACTCCCGAGCAGAAAATGGAGTACGACCTGCGCAAATCCCCCACGGCGGCCAACATGCGGCTGCAGATGGAAGGGTTCGATCCGAGCGAGTCTGAGTTCCGCGACATCTTCTCGTCGCGCAAGGCGTTCGACGACGAGTACGGCACGGTGCCCGGTTCAACCATCTCGCAGGCCGACGCCGAGGTTCGCCAACTCGCTGAGCGGGAGATGAACGAGCAGATTCGCTCCTCGCTGGGCGACGATCGTTACCAGGATTACATGCGCCAGACCGATTACGATTACAAGTCGATCCACAAGATCACCGAGCGGCAGGGGCTGGGGGAAAACATCTCCGCGCAGGTTTACGAGATGAAGGGCAGCGCCGAGGAGCTTGCAAGGGAGATACGCATGAACAATGGCCTGTCCATTGAGGAGCGGCAGATGCAACTCGGGCAAATCCAAAACGCAACCGCCCGCGGCATCGAGTCGATGCTCGGCGGGCAGGGGGCGGCGTCGCTGCAAAACCAGGCCGGCGGGCGGAACTGGTTCAACAACCTTGGCCGCGTCAACCCGCTCCCTATCGTCAAGCCCACCTTTCAGGTCATCACCAGCGGTGGCGGTGGCGGCCCATGAGGCTTCGCGCTTCTGGTTACTTCGGTACTACCAGCCGTAGTGCGCTGGGCAGCAGCTCGACTGTTGCAGGGGTGGTGCCGATGATGTCGCCGTCGGCCTGAAGTTCGGCCGTTGGCTTGGCATCGATCTCGAGGCGTTTGCCGGTGAAGTAGTCGACGCGTTCGTCCTCGACGTAACTTCCGCTGAGGATGCTGGGGAACCGCCGTACGATCTGCAGCCGGCCCAGCGCGTCCACCAGGCTGATGTTGAGCAGGCCGTCGTCCGGCCGCGCGCCGGGGGAGACGCGCATCACGCCGCCCGCGGCAAACTCGGTGTTGCCGACGCAGACCTGAAACATGCGTCCCTGTTTTCCGCCGCCGTCCCATTTCACCGAAAACTCCGGCGCGCGAAAGCCGACCAGCGCACGGAACAGCCCGACTGAATAACTGAATCGCCGCCCAAAAAATCGCTTCACGCACGGCCCGGTTTTGCGGATCACCTCGGCGGCGAAACCGGCGGCGGCAAAAAGCAGCGCGTGCCGCGTGACCGTTTTCCCGTCCCGCACCAATTGCACGCGGACGATGTCGAGCGTCCGGGTGTTGCCGTTGGCCAAGGCGTCGAGGGCCGTCCCGAACTTGGCCAAGCCGAAGGTCAGGGCAACGTCGTTGCCAGTGCCGACCGGCAGCACGGCGAGGGCGGGGCGCTCGCCCGGCTCGACGGCCATCAGTCCGTTGGCCACCTCGTTGACCGTGCCGTCGCCGCCCAGCGCGGCGACGATCTCGAAATCAGTGGCGTTCGCCTTGGCCAATCGGGTGGCGTGCCCGGGGGATTCAGTCAGCGAGGGGGTCACCGCTTGGCCAAGCGCCCCGAGTTGGGCCTGCGCCTCGGCCAAGCGCTGTTCCCCCTGTCGCCGCCCGGCGGCCGGGTTGGCGATCAGCAGGATGCGCTTGGCGGCCATCGGCGGCGGTCAGCTCACCTTACCCACCCAGTCGCGGGCGATGGACCGCAGGTCGCCGTGGCCGTTGGCCTGCGCGGTGTCGGGGGAAAAATGGATCTGCTCCAGTTCACGAATCGTGCCGTGCAACTGGTCGCGATGGGTGGACTGCAAAGCCTTTGGCTGGTCGGCGTGGATGCGCTGTAGTAGGTCGAGGACGGCAAATGGCGTACAATTGTCCGGCACACGGTAGACCGGCGCGGCGGCTTGGCCACCGCTGTGTCGGGTCAGTTGCCACGCGCCGAGGCCAAGCAGCAGCAGCACTGTGCCGCCGGCGAACCACGGCCAGAGCGGCAGCGGAGTCAGCAGGATGCCGGCGAGCGCCAGCTCGCTGTCCACCTCCACGAGGTCGGCGTCGCGGTATTGCTTGAAGGCCGCCTTGGTCACGAGCCCGGTCGGTTCCGGGAACTTGAACGACAGCGTGCCGTCGGCGTTGCCGCTTGGCTTGAGGGTCAGCAGCCAAGTCTGCTCGCTGACGGCATTGACGCCGCCGGCCTCCGACTCGACGCGCGCGATCGACAGCCCCTGGTCGTCGGTTTTTGTGATTTCAAAGCCGGGGATCTCGAGTGCGACCAGCTTGTCGAGCGACGGCGTCAGCCCCTTGCCGGTGGCGTGCAACTCAAGCGTCAGTTCCGCGTTCTCGCCGGCGAGGCGGGCGTCGAGCGTCTGGGTCAATTCCAGTTTGTCAACTGGCCGGCCGGGGGCGGCTTCCGGGCGTGCGTCGACGATCTGCGTGGCGGTGGTCACCGGCAGGAGCACCGGGCCGAGTGAGTCGTAAAAATCGAGATCCATCTGCAGTTCCGGGATGCGGTCGACCGAGGCGTCCTTCGCCTTGAGCAGCACGTAGGCGAGCGGCGTCTCGCGCCAGCCGGGCTGGCCGATGGTGCGCGACTGGATTTTGTTGTCGTGAAAGGTGATCGACTGCACCTCGAAATTCTCGCCCAGTTTTTCGCCGAGATGCTCCTCGAGATCGTCGCGCGGTGCCTGCCGCTGGCCGGGGTAGCGCGGGTAAAAATACGGCGTGCCGGTGCTGCTGCCGCCGACGAGGTAGCGGGCGAAGCCGCCGGCTTCGCGCTCGATGTCGCTCGTGTGCCGCAGGCCGATAAACAGGCCAAACGGTTCCGTGTGGCCGATCGTGTCGCTACCGTCGATGCGGGCGACCAGAGCCACCTCGTCGAGCAAATCGTCGTAATGCTGTACGAGATTGCGGGCGTGTTCGCCGGCAGGATGGTCCTCGAGCACCGCGAGCGAGGCGCGGAGGTAGCGCGGTTTCAACTCCGGCGTCAGTTGACGTGAGGTGTTGGTCACCGATTCGCCGAACGCCTTCAGGTGGCCTTCCGAGTCCGGCAGCACCAGGATGGCGTCGCGGATGTCCTGCAGGTTGCTGGTTTCCGGGATCTGCTGGCGGGTGACATACGACAGGTCGCTCGCGCCGAGGTTGGCGTTGAACCACAGCTGGAAGACGAGCGCGCTCGGCAGATCGGTGGTGGCGGCGGATTGCAGCGTGTACAGCGCGGCCGCTTCGCTGAACCCTGCGAACGCCGCTTCGCGGTGCGTCACGTACTCATCGAGGTCGGCCTTATTGCCATATTGGTACTCGGCGAGGTCGAAGTTTGCGGCTGCCTGCTGCAGCTTGAGCTGCCAGACATCCGGTTTGGCATCAAGGCCGGCGCCGAGCAGCGCCAGCAGTGTGTCGTATCCCGCGAGTACCTCGGCCTTAATTTGGGGCTCGCCGCGCTTGGTGCCGGCCTGCTGCTGGACTTGCGGCGCGCGCCATGAGGTGGCCAGGCGCTGCCGCATCGAGTTCACCAGCGTGGCCAGCGACTCGACCGGCATCTTTCCCGGTTCGCCGAACACCGCCCGGATGTCGTCCAGTTGGTACACCTCGGCAAAGCTATGCGCGCCTTCAAACGCGGTGACAACGGCCCGCGGATTGGGCGGATCAACCGGTAGGCTGGTCAGTCGATTGAGGATTTGCCCGAGCTCCCGCAGGTTGCGCTTTTGCTTGGCGCGGGTGAGCGGCGTGCCGCTTGGCCGCGATGGGTAATACATCGGCATGGCGATGTTGGGCATTCGCGGCTTGGCTCCGCTGTTGGGGTTTCGCGCCTGCGCCCAGGAGGTTAAAAATGTGTTGGCCATCAAGCTGGCCAGTTCCGGATTGAGCTTGGCCAAGCGCTCGATTTCATCCAGTGCCTGCATGATTTTTTTGTCTTTCGTCAAGGTTGCGGCCAACGCGGCCATGGCACGGGCGCGACGGCTTTCCGGCAGGGCGGCGAGCCATGCCTCGCCGGGCGCGTGCTCGAGAAGCACGGCCGGCTGGAGCGGCTTGTAACGGCTGGATTTTTGCTGGGCCAAAATCCGTTGCTGCTCGTAAACGGGATCGTAGACCATTGTGTTGCTGCGCTGAACCACAGGACGGAAATGGCTCACCGTGTTCTCGGCCTCGATGAGCCACGCCTCGGCGGCGATGGTCAGCGGCACTCGCCACTTGGCCAGGTCGTCGCCGGCCTCCGCCAGCAGCGCGCCGACGATCTGCTTGAGGCTGCGCAGGTTCTCGCCTCGCGCGCTGAAGTTGGTGCCGCGCAGGTTTCGCTGCACGTCGGACTGCACGAGCTGGATCAGTTTCAGCCCGGGGCCGCCTTCGCGGAACTGCCGGCTCATCCAGTCGTCTGCCTTGTCCTTGGGCAGCTTGGCGATGAGTGTGAAGCCGCGCCGGATGCCGTCGAGCCGCCTCGTGTCGTCCTTGACGGTGGCGATCAGTTTTTCGTTCGCCTGCCAGGCGGCGTTGTGGTTGGGCGGGCTGGGTTTGCTCAGCCAACTCTCGGTCAGCAGCTTGGCCCGCATCTCGAGTGCCCAGTCGTCGTCGCTCTCCGGCACGAACTGCAGTGCGAACATGGCCAGTGATTTTTGCGCCAACGGCTGGAGCAGTTGCGCGGCGAGTTTGCGGCCGTCCGGCGAGTCGCCGCCGAACCGGCCGATGCCGGCCTCGAGCCGCTTGGCCAGGCTGGACAGGTTTGGCTGCCCCACGCCTCGCAGCAGGTTGCCCAGAGCGGCCACGTCGGCGTCGCTTGGCCCGGCCGGGGCGAACGCCAAGATCGCGACAAAATCCTCCTGCGTGAGCATTGGGCGCGGCTTGGAAGTGGGCTTCGTCGGCACCGGCGCGCCGCCTGGTATTGGCGGCACGGCCACGGGCCGGGTTGAGGGCGGGCGGAGCAGGGCGGTGACCAGGTGGCGGTACGCCTTCTCCTCAGAGCCATCGAACGGCAGCGAGCGAATGTGTTCGCCCAGTTTTTCCCACTGCCCGGAGTTGGCCAGCAGCCGAAACCGCTCCACCGCCGCCTTTGCCTTCTCTTTTTGCGGCTTGGCTTTTTTCGTTAACGCATCGATTGCGTCGAGGATGCCGTCCGGCGTGCGGTCAAATTTCACCGCCGCCAGCGCGGCGTGTAGTTTTTCCTGCGGTGTTTCCGGCTTGGCCGCCTTGGCCGGTGGCGGCGTGATGGCTTGGTCGGGGGCGATCGCAGACTGGGGAGTAGTCATCGGGGCGGTGCGTATTGGCTTTGCCGGCACGGCCGGTTTCACCCTGATAGCGGGGGTGATGACGGTTGCCCGGGGTGGCTTGGCCGGCGCTTGGCCAAGCGCAAGGAACGGCAGCAGGCCGAGGCCAAGCGCGGGAAGGATGATGCGGCGGGTCATCTCGTGGGTTTCGTTGGAGCAAAAAAGAGCCGACTCACGTCGGCTGCCTTGGTTCAAAACTCGGTTGTGTGTTCAAGCGGTCAGGAGCCGGTGCCGTCGGGGCGTTTGCCGACGCTTGCGCCGCGGGCGTCACTTTTCTTTTTCATGTCCTTAGGCTTGTTGCTCTTCTTTTGGCCGCGGCACTTGGAGCAGACATTTTTGTTACCCTCGCACTTCTTTGGCAGCGGCAGCGCCTGCACCTCGGACAGGTCCATGCGGGCGAGGCGCACGACGGCCTCGAGGTTATTCTGGTGATCCTCCGATGCCTTGGCATCGGCCTTGGCGGTTTGCTCGGCCAGCAGGCGGAAGTTTTGGCGGGCCTTCTCGAGCGGTTCCTTCCATTCCTTCTTCTCGGCCAACTCGAGGCGCATCAGCCAGCCGGTGTAATATTGCGCGCTGGCGAGCGAGGCGCGCACCTTGGCCTCCAGTTCCCGGTCTTCGCCCTCGGCGGTCTCAACGAGGAGACGCTCCATTGCGAACATGGCTTCCGGCAGTTCGCCAACGTGGATGCGGGCATTGGCGCGGGCGAGCTGCAGTTGCTGCCGCTTCGTTGTCTCGGTTTCTGGCAGGGCGGCGAGGGCGTTGTTGTAGGCGTCGATCGCCTGTTGCCATTGCTCGTCGGCCTCAAAATCCAGCGCGGCCTGGATGCTGGCCCGGGCTTCCTCCCGGGCAATCCCCGCCTGACCCGGGCCGAAGTGGAATGCGAGCAACGCCACGGGAGCGAGCGCCCACAGAAAAATGAGAAGGTTCTTTTTCATGTTTTTACAATGTAATTAACCCTTTTTTCCCCGACGAACTCGTCCACCCTGCCACGGACTCCCGAAGAACGCAAGGCCGACAGGTAGCAACGCCAGCAGTCCGGCACCGGTGACCACGCAGCCCAGCGCCAGCTCGCGGCGGCCCTGTTCGCCGGGGTCGACGAGGTTGCGAACGCCGGCCAGCTCGGCCAGTTGCGCGGTCGGGATTTGCACGTCGTTGACGTCCACGTACTCGCCGCCCAGGCGCTTGGCCAATTGCCGTAGCACGCGGGCGTTCTGCCGCGACATGTGTCCGTCGATAAACACGCCGCGCCGCGAGTCACCGACGCCGGCGACGAGCACGCGGTTGATCGACGGCGGCAACCGGGGCAGGCCGGTGTCCGGCACGGTGTCGCCGTCGCTCACGACCAGCAGTGTGGTGCTGTTTGGCTTCCAGTCCTTGGCCAGTTTCACCGATTCCTCGATGCCATCGATGAGGCTGGTCTTGCCGGGGTCGAACGCCATGTCGAGCGGGAGGTCGTCGAGGATATTCTTGACGACGTTCAGGTCGTGCGTGTCCACCACGACCGGCTTGGCCCCGGTGAAAAACGCGACGATGCTGATCCGCACCTGGTCGAGCGCAATCCGCTCGAAGAGCGACAGCAACACCCCGGCGCCGCGCTGGGCACGCGTCCGTTTTTTTTGCTTGCCGGAATCGAACCCGCCGTCGTCAAGCTGCATGCTCGGCGACACATCCCAAGCGATGACGAGGTGCCGGTAGCCGCCTTCCGGGACTTTGTCGAAGCTCGCGACGCGCGGCCGGATAAAAAACAGCGTGACCAACCCCCACGCCATCGCGGTCAGAGCAAGCACGCGCACCGGCGGCGTGAGGCGTGTCCAGAGCCGCGCTTGGCCAAGCGGTCCGAACGCCAGCCGCGCCACCCGGCGCGTTCGCCGCGCGTTCCATGCTTCCGCCAGCACGGCGAACACGCCGGTGCCCAGAGCCACCCAAATGGCCAGGGTCGCCGCGTCTGAGGTGATGTCAGGAATGTTCATCGTTGGATCACCATGGCGTGAATCGGATGCCGAGGAGCGAGAGCAGTTGCAGGCCGAGCAGCGACAGTCCGGCGAGGGCGAACGGGCGGAAGTTGTCGGCCGGGATCGGTGCTTCCGGCTCGAACTTGGCTGGCCGCATCGAGTCGATCCGCTCGAACACCGTCTGCAGCGCACCGGGATCGCCTGCAATGAATGCCTCGCCGCCGGTACGGGCCGCGATGTCGTACACCTCCTGTTGCGGTTGGCCGCTGGCCACGTGGATGTAGTACAGAACGATGTCGGCCCCGCGCAGGTCGGCGGCAATCTTGTCGCCCTGACCGCGCAGATCGGCGCTCATGCCGTCGGAAATCAGGACGATCATCCGGTCTCCCTCCGGCCGGTTGGCGAGAATGCGGTACACCGAGCGCAGCGCGAGGCCGATGCGCGTGCCGCCCATGTACGAAGGCATGGCTTCGGGCTTCATGAACGGCGCCGAGTGCTTGAGCGCGGAGAGGTCCTGTGTCAGCGGAACCCAATGCAGCACCTCGGTGCCGAACAGTGTCACGCCGAAGGCGTCGCCCTCGCGGTGGCCGACAAATTCCTGCAGCGCCTCGACCGCTTTGTCGCTGCGCCGCCCGTCGCCGAATGTCGCGGTCATGCTGCCGGACACATCGAGCACGAACTCGATGTTCGATAGCACGCGCTGGTTGCCTTGGCTGAGCGGGCGTTGCGGGCCGGCGAGCAGCACGATCGCCACCGCCAGGAGCAGCGGCGCGGCGAGATTCATCAACTTGACGGTACTCTCGAGCCAGCGGCCGCGCTTGGCGCCTGAGTGGTCGAACGGCATCGCCAACACCGTGCCGCGCCGGCGCCATTCCCAAACCAGCAGTAGCACCGGAACCGCCAGCAACAGCAACACGGCTGGATGGGCGAAAGTCATGGAAGAATCCGGCAATTGAATCGCGTGCACCAACTCGTAATGTTTTTTCCGCTTTCTCCCTCTCCCCAACCCTCTCCCGCTGGGAGAGGGTGCCTCGCAAGTGCGGCTTTTAAGACTCCGCTCCTGTATGTTTCGACTGCTTGTTTTTCCCTCTCCCGGGAGAGGGTCAGGGTGAGGGGGTAAATCGCCGGATGGATTTCTGCGTGGGTCATCTGTTGAGTGTTGTGATGATAGGCTGCATGCGGCGGTACGGCGCGAGCAGGGCGGGGATGTCCACCGTGGCTGTGCCGGGCGGGCGGTGCAGCCAATCCTCAAGACCGCGCAGCAGCGGGCCGGCCTCGGCGTGCGCCTTGAGTTGGTGGTGCAGCCCGGCCACGTCGCCCTCCTCCGGCAGGCCAAGCTGTTCGCGCCAGTGGGAAAAAATCATGCGCTCGAGCCGTGCCCGGCCGTCGGTGTCGAGCGTGCCGTTGGCGGCCTGCTCGACGAGTGGCCGCAGACGCTCTGCCAGGTCCGGGCCGGTGTCACCCTCCGCTTGGCCAAGCGGCGTTTTCCTTTTGCGCCCGAGCAGGAACAGCGGCCAGGCGGCGATGAACCACACGATGCCGACGCCGATCAGCCAGGCGGTGTAGCTGCCGGGTAACGACACACCGGCGGTCTCCTCCTCGATCAGCATGCCGTTATGATCCGCCGGCAGCATGCCGCGAATCCGTACCGGGATCGGCGGGAGATTCGTCGGCGCAGTGCCGTCGGCGCGGCGGAGGAACTTGGCCAAGTCGTACTCGCCCGGCACGAAGCCGAAGTAGCGCAGGTCGTACCGGTGATCGCTGCCGTGCGGGAACGTGTCGTGAATGCGGACGATGATCTTTGACTTGTCGCCGACCGGCGCGGCCTCGAGCGGCTCGCCGGGCAGGACGATAAACAGGCTGCCCTCCATGCCGACCGCCACCGGTTCCGTCGGCGCTCCGGTCGGCTTGGCCAAGCCAACCAGAGTGGCGGCAATGAGAGTAAGCTTGGCCAGGCGGCGGGTCATCTTGCACCCCTTCCGAGGTTGTCGCGTTTGCGCAGGAAGCCGCGGAGGCGGTGCAGGAACGGCTCGTTCACCGGCAGCTCGAGATGGTCAATGCCGCCCC
>NYYJ01000188.1 GCA_002686755.1 Verrucomicrobiales bacterium | reverse complement strand
GCCGCATTCTTCGTGCGCCGTCGCAAATAATTAGTTGGTGTGTTCTCATTAAGCCGCCCGCAAGGGCGGCTTTTTTTGTGCCTGAAGGAGATTTAGTTCAGGAGAGCGTCGCCGATGGTGACATAGTCGTTGAAAACCTGACTCGCTCCCGCTCGGCCAAGCTCTTTCGCCCCGAAGGTGTTCGTGATCGCCAAAACCGTCATGCCCGCGGCGTTGGCTGCCTGAATCCCGGAAAGGGTGTCTTCAATCACGCAGCAGTTCGCTGGATCGACACCCAGGCATTTGGCCACCAGCAGGAAAATGTCCGGGGCGGGCTTGGGTTGATCCACATCCTCCGAACTGACGGTATGCAGGAAATATCGGCGCAAGTCACGCATCGCCAATACTTCGTCGATAATGCGATGCGCGGAGCCGGAACCGACGGCAAGCGGAAACCGATTGGCCAGGCGCTGCACCAATTCCGGAACACCGTCGAAGATGGGCCGCTTGTTGCACAGGAGCTGAATCAACCTCTGCTCCCTGAGCCCGATGAGCTGTTCGATGGGTTGCGGGGGGTGATGCTTTTCGATGAATGCTTCCCACAGGACGCGGTCGGATCGCCCGTAAAAATCGGGCAGGTGAATCCCGTGACAATCCCGTATCCCATCTCCTGCCAAATCTCAAGGAACGACTGGTCATGGTACGGTTCGCTGTCAACGATCACCCCGTCCATGTCGAAGATAACTGCTTCAATCTGGCTCAAGAATAAACCTCCCGGTTGAATGAGTTTCAGTGGCCAAGCGCTTTGTTCCGCAGGCGCTTCAGCACCTTCATGCTGCTGTTCGGGTCGCGGCCGAACTGGTCATGCAGCTTGTTGTATTCCCGGTATAGTTGGTCGTAGACTCGTTTGCTTTTCGTGTTGGGCCGGTACACTTTCCGCCGCACACGCGCCATCTTCCGGGCTGCTTGGCCAATGTCGCTGTAAACGCCGGCGGCCACAGCGCCAAACATCGCAGCCCCCAGCGCGCTGGCTTGCTCACTTGCGGCAATCTTGATCGGCCTACCGGTGACGTCGGAATAAAGCTGCAGCATCAGCCGGTTTTTCACCGCCAACCCGCCGCAGGCGTACAACTCGTCAATGGCCACGCCCTGTGAGGTGAACGCCTCGATGATCTGTCGTGTGCCGAACGCCGTCGCCTCCAGCAATGCCCGGTAAATCTCATGTGGCCGGGTGGCCAGGGTTTGGCCAAGCAGCAACCCGCTCAGGTCGGCATCGACCAGCACCGATCGGTTTCCGTTCCACCAATCCAGCGCCAGCAGGCCGCTTTCGGCCGGCTTGAGCTTGGCCGCCTGGGTCTCGAGGTATTGGTAAATGTCCTGTTTGGCTTTCTTCGCCGCTTGGCCAAGTTCCGCCGGGATACCGTTTTGCACGTACCAGGCAAAGACATCGCCGACGCCCGACTGCCCCGCTTCGTAGCCCCAGAGGCCCGGGATCACGCCGTCCTGCACCACACCGCAAATGCCCTCCACTGGTTTTTCGCGCTTGGCTGCAAGTAGGTGGCAGGTGCTGGTGCCCATGATCATCACGAGCTTGCCGGCTTCGGTGACCGTGCAGGCCGGCACGGCGGCGTGGGCGTCGATGTTGGCCGCTGCAACCGGTGTTCCGGCGGCCAGCCCCATCGCCTTGGCCATCTTCGCGGTCAACCCGCCGGCGTTGCTGCCAAGCTCGATGATCTCGCTGTCCAGTTTTTCGGCGAAGACGTTGGCCATCCGGGCGTCGAGAGACTTGAAGAATGCTCTGGCGGGATAGGTCCATCCACCGCGTTTGGCCCGGTTTACGCGCATCGCCTTGAAGCCGGCGGCGGAGAGGCACCGTTTCTCAACGCTGGTGAGTTGCCACACGAGCCAGTCGCCGGCCTCGACGAATCGATCGGCCGCCTCGTACACCCCGGGCGCCTCCCGGACGGTCTCGAGCATCTTTGCGAAAAACCACTCGCTTGAGTATTTGCCGCCGTAGGCAGTGATGAAATCCTCCTTTCGCCGCGAGCCGACTTCGTTGATCCGGTTGGCTTCGGGCTGGGCGGCGTGGTGCTTCCAGAGCTTCACCCAAGCGTGCGGATTGTTGCGCCACTTTTTCAGCGAGCAAAGCGGTGTGCCATCGGTCAGCGTCGGCAGCATGGTGCAACTGGTGAAGTCCACCCCGAGGCCGAGCACCTGCTCCGGCTTGGCCTTGGCCAAGCCCATCGCCCGCGGTACGGCCTTCCGCAAAACCTCGATGTAATCGGCCGGATCCTGTAGCGCCGTGAGGGGCTTGAGCCGCTTCCGGCTGCCGGGCAGCGACTCCTCGATCACGGCGTTTTTGTAGGGATGATCAGCCCAGGCCACCTCCTCCCCCGTGCTCGCGTTCACCAGCAACGCCCGGCCGGAGAGGGTGCCGAAGTCGATGCCCAGCACATAGTGCGGCTTTTTCTTTCCGGTTTTCACGGCGGGGATTCTGGCAAGGCCGTCGCCTCTCGACAAGCTTGGCCAAGCGCAAGTTGAACTGGCCAAGCGCTTGGCTGTTTGGTATCCCCCTCGCGGCATGTTTGGAGAAATCAGGAATCAGCAGGGCGAGACAATCGACTACACCGTTCATTCCGGCGAGTCACGTTCCGACTACATCGTCATCATCGGGCATGGTGTCACCGGCAACAAGGATAGGCCGCTGGTCGTCGGCTTGGCCGAGGGGTTGGGGGCGGCCGGCATCCCGGCGCTGCGACTGTCTTTTTCCGGCAACGGGGATTCCGGCGGGAAATTCGTTGACAGTACCATCACGAAGGAGGTCGAGGACTTGGGCAGCGTCATCGACGCCGTGGGCGCGCGTCGGATTTGCTACGCAGGCCACAGCATGGGCGGTGCCGTGGGCGTCACACGGGCAGCCATTGATTCGAGGATCGAGGCTTTAGTTTCGCTGGCTGGCATGGTTCACACGGAGGAATTTGCCCGGCGTGAGTTCGGCGAAGAGACATCGGATGCCGGCTTTATGTGGGGGGAGGAACGCTGCCCGCTCTCAAGCGTCTACATGAATGACATGAAGGCGATCGGCTCAGTCGTCGATCTGGGCGCACAAATCAGCGTGCCGTGGCTGTTGGTGCATGGCTCGGAGGATGACGTGGTGCCGATTGGCGACTCCCGGGATATCCTTGCCAAGGCCACGAACTCGCCGGAGTTTTTCGAGATCGCCGGAGCCGATCATGTGTTCAGTGACGCGGCACTCGCGGTGATGGTCAACAAGGTCACAGAATGGGTGAAGGCGCAGGCCGGGTAATGACTTAACGCCGGGTTGCCAAAAACGCCGGAAGCGCCCACAGCACCGCCATTAACGCGGCTAAGTAGGCGGCCGCCGATAGCCAGCCGAAATGCTGCACCGGCGGGAAACTCACCCAGACTAACGCCACGGAAAAACCGGTCAATATCAGGCTGGTGCAAAGGATGGCCGGCCCCTTTGCGTCGAGTGATTCGGCCAGAGCAGCGGCCGGTTCAACGCCCTGCTTCCGCAGTTGCAGCCAATGGGTGACGAGGTGAACGGCGTCGTCAATACTGATACCCAAGACCAGCGCGGCGATCATCGCGGTAACGGAATTCAAAGGCACCGCAAACCCCGCCGCGAGCATCGCCAGCACGGCCAGCGGTGCCAGGCTGACGCCCAGCGCGAGAGCGGCCAGCCGGGCGGAGCGCCACAGCATCGCCATGACCACCAGCATTGAGATGAGTGTAATGGCCAAGCTGCTGAGTTGGGCGTCGACGATTTCACGGTCGGCTTGGAGAATGGTATGCAGCCCGGCCTCGGCCGAAACGGCGACGCCCTCCGGAGCGTTTTTCTTTGCGAATTGCTCGACGGATTCCAGCAGGCGGACGAACTCGCCGCTGGGCAGGTCGATCGTTCGCAACACGAGGTGTGCGGTTTGTTGCGACTCGTCACACAATGCCTGAAGAAACGGGTAGTTGGTGGCCTTCAGGGCGAGGACGAACAGGTTGAGCGTCAGGGGATTGGTCGGCAGTGACAAGGCACCCGATTCATCGCCTTCCCAAATCCCGTTCATCATTGCCATCAGCGACGCATATGAATAAGTGCTGCTGAAGCCGCCGGTTTCCTCGGCGAATTCCTGCACGGAATCCATCCCGCGCAGAAAGCCGAGTTGGTTTATTCCGTTTGGCCTTCCAGTGTCGAAGTCCAACTGGACGATGTTGATGCCGCCCATTCGTGCATCCATCATTTCAGCCATCTGCCGGGTGGGACTGTCCGTGGAGAGAAACCGTATCGCGCGGATGTCGAGGTTCAGGTGGCTGGCGGCATACAGCGCCGGGAGTAGTAGAGTTGTGATGACAGCCACCGCCGGCCATCGTCTGGCCATGGCCGCTTGGCCAAGCCGGCGAAATAATGGGCGATCATTCGACGATCTCAACTCCTTGCTGCCCAATCGGATAGCGCTTGGCCAAGCGCGGCAGCTCAAGCGCAGAAACGACAGTCCCGGGCCGAAATTCCACGCGAAAATGATCGCGATACCGATGATTCCCGAGACTCCAAAATCCCGAACCTGTGACACGCCGCTTACGGAAAGCGATCCCATCCCGATGGCGGTTGTGATCGCGGCGAACAGGCTTGGTCGAAACACCACGTGCAGCATCGCGGCAAATCGTTCGTCCATCGAGAGGGCGGCGTCGGACTTGCGGAGGGCGGTCAACTGGTGGGTCAGCATGGTCAGGTTGATCGCCCCAAGCAGCGGCAGCAGCAGCAGGTTGTACGGCGACAGGGAAAAACCGGCCAAGCCCAGTACCCCGGGCAGCATCGCCACCAGAGCCAGTTCGCTGATCAACAGCAACACGAGGCAGGGAAACGAGCGCAGAGTCAGGCCGATGACGAGCAGGATGAGCAGTGCCGTGCCGGGCAGCACCAGTTTCAAGTCCCGGTAAAACGATTCGCTGATCTCCTCTGCGATGAACGGCAGCGAGATGGTGCGGGTTAGATAGTCCGAGGAGTTGTATTGAGCAAGCAGTTGAATCGTCTCATCGCGAAACGCCTGGCGAAGTGCCTGTGTGGAGAGGTCGCGTTTGTAGGTTGCTGTGATGAGGGTGATTTTGCCGTCGGGCGAAACCATGATGTTGCGGACCAACGGATGCGTGACGGAGAATTGGCGAATCCCCGCGATCTGCTCCTCCGACAGTGTACCGGCTGGGACAAACGGCTCCATCGCAAGCGAGAACCCACGGCGAACCGGCTTGTACGAATGCGTCAGGCTCTTGACGTCGACGAAACCCGGCTGTTGGCCAAGCGCGTTGCTGATCGCACGGATGTGATCGAAACCGGCTTGGCTGAAAATCTGGTCGCTCTCGACGCTGACCACCACCACTGTGTCATTGTTGAGGAACGATTGGATGCGATCGAAGGTTTCCCGGTGCCGCTGGTCCGACTCTAGCAGCGTCAGCGGGTCGGTATCGATGCTGACCTGGGTCGATTGCCAGATCAGCTGGATGAAGCCCAGCAGGAAGACGGCGAAAAGCCATCCCGGGAAACGCACGAAAGGATTCCGGGAGGCGTTCATGCCGTGCGGTTGGTCAGGTTACTGCAGCCACTTCGGGACGCTTTCACCGGCCCAAAGCTGCTTGAGGGACTGGCGTTTCCGAACGACTTCCGCGCGGTTGCCTTTGACTAGGACCTCAGCCGCTAACGCGCGGGTGTTGTAGTTGGAGGCCATCACAAATCCGTACGCACCGGCGCTTAGCAGCGCGAGGTAATCGCCTTCGCCGACCTTGGGCAGCATCCGTTTTTTGCAGAAGTAATCACCGGACTCGCAGATCGGCCCGACGACATCAGATGAAATCTGGTTCCTCTTTAAATGATCACCGGCTTTTTGTGTCAACGGCACAATCTCGTGGTAGCTGTCGTAAAGGGCAGGGCGTGCGAGATCGTTCATTGCGGCGTCGACGATCACGAAATTCTTTACACCGGTTCGTTTCACGTACTCCACGCGCGTGATCAGGATGCCGGCGTTGCCGGCGATGAAGCGGCCCGGCTCGATCAGAATCCGCAGGCCAAGCGGCTGGAGCAGTGGCAACAGCTTGGCCGCGTACTTGGCCGGGGTGAGCAGTTTTTTCCGCTTGGGTGAGCGCCACCAGTTGGCGTCGCCACTCTCGAGCGCCGGCTCGTAAACGATGCCCACGCCGCCGCCGATACTGAAGAACTCGAATCCGTGTTTTTCAGCGAGGCGCTTGGCCAAGGGGGCGACTTTTCGCACCGCTTTTTCAAATGGGGCCACCTCGGTGAGTTGCGAGCCAATGTGCATTTGTATCCCACGCAGGTGCAGGTGCTTTAGCTTGGCCGCCCGCTCGTAGACGCCCTCGATTTCCTCGAAGGCAATTCCGAATTTGTTGTCGTATGTGCCTGTGGTGATCTTGGCGTGTGTCTTGGCATCCACGTTCGGGTTGACCCGCACGGCGATTGGTGCTTTCTTTTTCAGCCGCCGGGCAACCTTGTTGATGCGAACCAGTTCTGGCTCGCTCTCCACGTTGAACGAGTAAATGCCCTTTTTCAGCGCGAGTTCGATTTCCTCCTCCGTTTTGCCGACCCCCGCGAAAATGCATTTTTTGGGATCGCCTCCGGCGGCGATGACACGCTGGAGTTCGCCGCCGCTGACGATGTCAAACCCGCTCCCGGCGTTGGCCAGGGTTCGCAGCACGCCCAGGTTGGAGTTGGCCTTGGGCGAGTAACAGACGAGGTGCTTGATTGGCGACAACGCGTCGTCGAGTTGCTCAAAATTCCTTGTCAGCGTGGCGTGGGAGTAAACGTAAAGCGGCGAACCATGTTTCCTGGCGAGTGACGCCACCGAGACATTTTCACAGTACAACCTCCCGCGCTTGAAGCCAAAATCATGCATCGCGCCGCAGTATGCCTAAGCCTCGACGCTGATTGAAGAAAATCCTGTTTAAATCACTTCGCTTGGCCAAGGGCGAGGTCGGGGAGGTCGGCGACTGAATTGATGACAGCCAACGGGCCGGCCGCTTGGCCAAGTTGCGGCTCGTGTTTGCGGCCGTAGCCGGTTCGGACGAGGACGCTGCAGTTCACGCCGGCGTTCCAGCCGCACTCGATGTCCGAAACTTTGTCGCCAACCATGTAACTAGCGGCGAGGTTGATGCCAAACTCGTCACGGGCATCAAGCAGCATCTGCGGCGACGGCTTGCGGTTGCGGCTGGGCTGATCCGGAGCCTCGGGGGCAAAGTGGATTTTGCGGAAGGCCACGCCGAATTGGGCGAACTCTTCGGCGACCCGCTCGTTGACCGCATGCATTTGCTCCTCGGTGTAGTAGCCGCGACCGATACCGGCCTGGTTGGTGGCGATGAACAACTCGAAGTCCTCCTCAGTTAACTTCCGGAGCGCCTCGCCGGCACCGGGAATGAGTTCGACTTTTTTCGGTTCGTGGAGGTAGCCGGTCTCGACGATGAGCGTCCCGTCGCGGTCGAGGAATATGGCAGGTTTGCTGTCAGCCATGTGGCTCAAAAACTGGCGAGAAGTTCTCTCGGCGTCACGGTGGCGGTGCCGAGTTTGCCGACGACAATCCCGGCGGCGTGGTTGGCCACGATCGCTGCCTCAACCGGGGTTGCTCCGGCGGCGATGGCCAGCGTGAACGAGCCGATGACCGTGTCGCCTGCACCGGACACATCGAAAACTTCCCGGGCAAGGGTGGGGATGTGGAACGGCTTGCGCCCCGGCTGGCAGACGAGCATACCCAATTCGCCGAGCGTGATCAGCAGCACTTTCAGATCCAATTCGCCGAGGAGTTGCTTGGCTGCGCGCATGAGGTTGCGATCCTTGATTGGATTGGCGTTGTATGTGGTGTCACCGATGTCGGCTAGTTCGAACGCCTCTTTACGGTTGGGCGTGATTAGGGAGAGGCCGCGCAGGTCGAGCGAATGCACCGGCTTGGGATCAAGGCTCAGCCAGGCACCGTGCCGTTGGCCAAGCGCCTTGAGTTCATCGAGAAATTCCTGCGTGACGACGCCCTTGCCGTAATCGCCGATGACGACCGCCTCCGACTTGGCCAAGTCGTTGTCGATCGACCGCAGCAGCCGCTTGGCCAAGCGCGGCTCTAGGTCGGCACGGGATTCGCGATCGACCCGGACGACCTGTTGCCGCTGCGCGATGATGCGAGTCTTGCAGCTGGTTTGCCGTGAGGGGTCGGTGACCAGTTTCGTGCAGTCAACGTTTTCGGCGTTGAGCAGCGTGCGGAGTTTTTTCGCGGCGTCATCCCGGCCGACAACGCTGTGCATTTTCGCCGGGCAGTTGAGGGCGGTGAGGTTGCGGGCGACGTTGGCCGCGCCGCCTGGCATGAAGTTTTCCCGCTGGAACTCGACCACCGGCACCGGGGCCTCGGGTGAGATGCGCGAGACGTCACCCCACAGGAACTGGTCGAGCATCGCGTCGCCGGTGACGAGCACCGTCCGCTTGGCGGCGGTGTTCAAGATGTTCCGGGCGCGTTGCCGCGAGACTGTTTTTTGTTCAGCCATCAGCCTGTTTCAACGGTTCCTCCTCGAGAAAACCGGTGAGTGGGCTGGTCGCGCTGGCCGTGCCAAGTGGCTGGCCAAGGCCGATCTCATAGGCCACACGGCCCGCCTCAACGGCTGCCTTGAAAGCAAGTCCCATGCGAGATGGGTCGTCGGCGATGGCGATGGCGGTGTTGACCAGCACGGCGTCGGCGCCCATTTCCATGGCCTCGGCGGCGTGGCTGGGGGAGCCGATGCCGGCATCGACCACCACCGGCACGGTGGCCTGCTCGATGATAATGCGAACCTGGTCGCGAGTCTCGACGCCGCGATTGGAGCCGATCGGCGCGCCCAACGGCATGACCGTGGCGGTGCCGATGTCCTGCAGCCGCTTGGCCAGGACGGGGTCGGCGTTGATGTACGGCAGCACGGTGAAGCCGTCGGCAACGAGCTGCTTGGCCGCCTCGAATGTCTCGACCGGGTCGGGCAGCAGGTAACGGGGGTCGGGGTGAATCTCGAGTTTCACCCACTTCGGCAGCCCGGCGGCATCGGCGAGCTTGGCCAAGCGCACCGCCTCGTCGGCGTTCATCGCGCCGCTGGTGTTGGGCAGGATGAGGTACTGTTCGGGATCGATGAACTCGAGGATGTTCGCGAACGGATCGTTCGTGCCGGTGAGGTCGGCGCGGCGCAGGGCCACGGTGACGATCTGCGTGCCGCTCGCGGCGAGCGCGTCGCGCATCGCCTCGGGTGAGGCGAACTTGCCCGTGCCCAAGAGCAGGCGCGAATCGAAAGTGCGATCGGCGATCGTCAGCGGTGAAGTCTCCAGCGACATCAGGGAAAAACTATGCGAGCCAGGCACCATTGTCGAGGCGACCGGCTGTTCAGTTGTCTTTCCCAGGCCGGGGGCGGGGGCCGAACAGGGCGGTGCCGATGCGGACGATCGTGGCGCCCTCCTCGATTGCCACCTCGAAATCGCCGCTCATGCCCATGCTGAGGTGCTGCAGCGGTGCGCCGAGTTTTTGCTCGCACGCTTCCTTGAGTTCGCGAAGCCGCTGGAAGATGGGCCGCACCTTTTCCGGCTCCGGCACCCACGGCGCGAGGGTCATCAAGCCGTGGATTTCCAGTCGCGGCAGGTCGTTGAGCGGCTCGAGGATGTCGAGTAACTCGGCCGGCTTGAAGCCGTATTTGGTGCCTTCGCCGGCGACATTGACCTCGAGCAAGATTGGCATGTCCTTGGCGGCGTTATGGGCGTGCCGGTTGATTTCCTCGGCGATCGACATCCGGTCAACGCTCTGAATCATGCGGAACAACCGCACCGCATCACGGCATTTGTTCGACTGCAAATGGCCGATCAACTGCCACTCGAGGTTGCCGGGGCAGGCGGAGATCTTCAGCTTGGCCTCCTGGATTTTGCTTTCGCCGAAGACACGGCAGCCGTGATAGGTCAACTCCCGCACGGCGTCGGCGCTGTGGTTTTTGGAGACCGGCAGCAGCATGACCTCCGCCGGTTCACGGCCGGCGCGGTCGCAGGCGGCGCTGATCCGATCCCGGAGGGAGTGCAGTCGTTCGTCCAGTTCCATGCGCCGATTTAGCCACAGCAACGCCGGCTGCGGCAAGTTCGTGGCGGGTTGCGCATTTGGCTAAGCGGTTCAGCCGAACAACTCGTCCTCGGCGAAGAAGCGCTTCAGTTCCGCCTGGCCGTTCTCGACCGAGTCGGAGGCGTGCACCACGTTGTGCATCTTGTCCTGCCCGAAGTCGCCGCGGATCGTCCCCTTGTCGGCGACGGTCGAGTCGGTTGGCCCAACCATCTCGCGGATGCGGCCGATGGCGCTGTCGCCGCGCAGCGCGATCGCCACCACCGGCGACGACTGCATAAAGCCTTGAATCTCGGGGAAAAACGGCAGGTCGGTCAGGTGCGCGTAATGCTCTCGCAGGACCTCATCCGACAGGCGCATCATCTTCACGCCAAACACCGCGAAGCCGGCTTCCTCAAACCGCTTCAACACCTCGCCGCACTTGCGGCCCTCCAGACAATCCGGCTTCAACAAAACCAACGACTCTTCCATAAGCGCGCGAATGATGCGGACGAATCGCCGCGAGAAAAGCGAAAAGTGATTTTGCCGCAATATTTCTTCGCTTGGCCAAGCGTGGGAGGGCGTCAGGTCATGTGGGCGCCGGTGGCATTGGTGTAGACGGCGTAGAGGCTTTGGCTGGCGGTCATGAAGAGGCGGTTGCGTTTGCGGCCGCCGAAGCAGACGTTCGAGCAGATTTCCGGCAGCCGGATTTGCCCGATGCGATCGCCGTTCGGGGCGAAGGTGTGTACGCCGTCGTAGCCGGCACCGGCCCATCCCGCGCTGGCCCAAATGTTGCCGTCGATATCGGCTCGGATGCCGTCGGCCCCGCCTGCCGCCATAAGCCTTGGTGTGTTCTTTTGGGCCAGTTCCTTGGTTGTTGCCAGTCTGTCACCCCCTTGAGCTTTCAAGGCCTTCATTGAGGCAAACTCTTTTCCGTTTTTCAGCTTCGCGCCGTCGACGGTCCAGACCTTGATGTTTTTTCCGGAACCGGAATCCGCGACGTATAGCTTGCTCAAGTCAGGCGAGAAGCAAAGGCCGTTGGGTTTGTGAATGTCGTCGGCGACCTTGGTGATCTTTCCGCTCTGGGCGTCAATGCGGTAAACGGCTTCCTTGAGATGGAGCGGACCTTTGTTACCCTCGTAGTCGGACAGGCTGCCGTAGCCGGGGTCGGTGAACCAAATCGAATCGTCGCCGCGATGCACGACGGCGTCGTTCGGCGCGTTGAACGGTTTGCCGTCGAACCTGGCCGCGAGCACGGTCTCGGTGCCGTCGTATTCGTAGCGCACCACACGGCGGTGCCCGTGCTGGCAGGAGATCTGCCGGCCCTGATAATCAAAGGTGTTGCCGTTGCTGTTGCCGCTGGGCTTGCGGAACACGGTCACGCGGTTGTCGTCCTCGATCCAGCGCAATTGGATGTTGTTTGGGATGTCGCTGAATACCACGTACCGGCCGACGCCGTTCCAGGCGCAACCCTCCGTCCAGAGCGCGTTCGGGCTGGTGTAAAGCCGTTGCACCGGCGTGTTGCCGATTTTGTATTTGTTGAAACGCGGGTCGAGCGAGATGAGGTCGGGATCAGGGTAGCGCGTTGGGTTTTGGCCGGACCAGTCACGGGCGGCGGCGGTGGCCAAGCCGGCCCCGGCGACGGCTGCGGTGGTGAGAAACTGTCTGCGGTCAATGGGTGTCTTGCTCATGATGTTTCAGGGTTAAACGGTCACGCGCAGCCTCGCTTGGCCAAGCGGAGGGGGCAAGAAAAAGCTCGCGCTTGGCCAAGCGATTCCTTTGGATGGCTCAAGCCGATGGCCGATGAATTTCCCCAGATGTTCCGTGTGCGGCAGCGGCTCGACGCCACGCCGCCGGTAGACGTCGCCGCCTCGGTGGCCGACGGATTCGAGCCGATTCGCGGGCAGTTGAAGCCGGGCATGAGGGTTGGCGTCGGCGTCGGCAGTCGGGGAATATCCAACTTGGCCGAGGCCGTCGCCGCCGTCATTGGTGAGTTGAAGAAGGCCGGGACGGAGCCGTTCATCATCCCGGCGATGGGCAGTCACGGCGGCGCGACGCCGGAGGGACAGGTGGCGGTGCTGGCTGGTTACGGCGTGACGGAGGCGTCGATGGGCGTGCCGATCCGCGCCTCGATGGAGGTCGAGCCGCTTGGCCAAGCGGAGGACGGCCGGGAGGTTTTGTGGAGTCGCGAGGCTGCGAGGTCGGACGGGGTCATCGTCATCAACCGAGTCAAGCCGCACACCTCCTTTTCCAAGCCAGTTGGCAGCGGGTTGACGAAGATGTTGGTTGTCGGCTTGGGCAAACACGACGGGGCATCGGCGTATCATGCTGCCGCGCTCCGGCTCGGTTACGGGGAGGCGTTGATGCGTCTGGCCGGGGTTGTTCTTGCGCGTGCCCCGGTCCTCGGCGGCGTGGCTTTGGTCGAGAATGGCCTGCATGAGACCGCCCGCGTCGAGGTGCTGGCGGCCGACGCGATTCCCCGGCGCGAATCGGAGTTGTGCGCCGAGGCGGCGGCGATGATGCCGTCGCTGCCATTTGACGAGATCGACCTGCTCATTGTCGATCAAATCGGCAAAAACATTAGCGGCACCGGGATGGACACCAACACAATCGGCCGATGGGGGAGTGGTTATCGGCTCGTGCCGGACACCACGGTGGCCAAGCCGTTCATTTGGCGGATTTTTGTGCGTGGTCTGACGCCGGAATCACACGGCAACGCCATCGGCATCGGACTGGCCGAGGCGACCACCCGGCGGTTGCTCGCCGACATCGACACCGAAGCGCTGCATACCAACTCGATCACGTCCCGCTCGGTTCTTTTGGCCAAGCTGCCGATGGCGTTCGAGACCGACGCCGAGGCGATTCGCGCCATGCTGGCGTCGTTGCCCGACGCCGATCCTGCCAAGGCGCGGGTGGTGCGCATCCGCGATACGCTCTCGCTCGGCACACTTGAGGTGTCCGCCGCGCTGGCCGCCGAGGTGGCGGCCCACCCGGCGCTAGAGCCGCTTGACCAAGCGCAGCCGATGCCGCTCGACGGGGCGGGCAATTTGGCGGCGTTGAGCGATGGAAAATAAACTCGCCTGCGCCTCCGATTGGCATCAACAATGCGCCGGATCAATTGGACGAACCACAAACTAATCACCATGCCTGAACCCCAACCGAATCCCATGAGCCGCCGTGATTTACTAAAGACGACCAGCGTGGCCACAGCCGGGCTGCTGGCGGGCAGCGCCACGGCGCGGGCCAAGTCGAAGCGAACGAACGGTGCCGACCCGTTTCGGTACTGCCTGAACATGAGCACGATCCGCGGGCAAAACCTGTCGGTGACCGAGGAAATCGATGTTGCCGCCAAAGCCGGTTACAGCGGGATCGAGCCGTGGCTGGGCAAGCTAAACGACTACAAAAAAAACGGCGGCTCGCTGAAGGATTTGCGGAAGCGCATCGACGATCACGGGCTGACTGTCGAGAGCGCCATTGGCTTCGCGCGATGGATCGTGGACGACGACACACAGCGGGCCAAGGGACTGGAGGAGGCCCGGCGCGACATGGATTTGCTGGCCCAGCTTGGGGCCAAGCGCATTGCCGCTCCACCGGCGGGTGCACGTGGCGTGGTCGACCCGATGGCGGCGGCGGAGCGTTACCGTGCGCTGCTCGAGAGCGGTGACGAAATTGGTGTCGTGCCGCAGATCGAGATGTGGGGCGGCAACCCGTCGATCGGCCGCGTGAGCACGGCCATTTACATCGCGCTCGAAGCCGGGCACCCCAGCGCCTGTTTCCTGGGCGACGTGTATCACACCTACAAGGGCGGGTCGGATTTCGACGCGCTGAAGATGCTCGGCCCGCAGGCGTTGCAGGTGTTTCACTGGAACGACTACCCGGCCGTCCCGCCACTGGACAAGATCGGTGATGGTGACCGCGTGTTCCCGGGCGACGGCATCGCGCCGATCATCGACATCGTCAATGGCTTCCTGCAAGTCGGTGCCGCGCCGGCGTTGTCGCTCGAGTTGTTCAACAAGAATTACTGGGCGATGGACGCGCTCGAGGCAGCCAAGGTCGGCATCGAGAAAATGAAAGCCTCGGTGGCGCCGGCATTGTAACCGGGCATGGCGAGCTACGACGAACTGGCTGGGCGCGTGGTGTTGATCACCGGCGGTGCGAACGGCATTGGCCAAGCGATGGTCGAGGCATTCCACGCGCAGGGTGCCGTGGTTTGTTTTTGCGACGTGGATGAAAAGGCCGGCTCGCGGCTGGCCAAGCGGTTGGGGGAACGGGCCGAGTTCGCCAAGGTCAACCTGTGCCGTGAGGTCGACATCAAGCGGTGGGTGGCGTGCTTGGCCAAGCGTCACGGAGCGATTCACGCGCTCATCAACAACGCCGCACGCGACCCGCGTATCGCCCTCGAGGACGTCACCGCGAAGGCGTGGGACGATCTTTTTGCCGCGAACATTCGCGCCCAATTCCTGGCGTGCCGCGAAGCATCGCCGCACTTGGCCAAGGGGGCGTCGATCATCAACTTTTCCTCGATCACGATTCACACCGCGCCGGTGCAGATGAGCAGCTACGTCGCGACCAAGGGGGCGTCGATCGGGTTGACCCGGTCGCTGGCTCGCGAACTGGGGCCGCGCCGCATCCGGGTGAACTGCATCGCTCCGGGCTGGATCATGACCGAGCGTCAGCTCAAGGAGTACGTGACGCCGGCGGTCAAGCGGCAGATCCGTGCGGCCCAATGCATCCCCGATCTCATTCAGCCCGAGGAAGTTGCGGGTGTGGCACTGTTTCTCGCCAGCGACGCCAGCCGGGCCGTAACCGGACAGCATTTCGTCGTCGATCGCGGCTGGGTTCACGAATGAGCGTCGATTACATCGTCATCGGCGGCGGCATTGTCGGCTTGGCGACGGCCTGGCGATTGCAAATGATGCAGCCCGGATGCCGTGTCCGCCTGCTGGAAAAGGAGTCGGAAGTCGGCAGCCACCAGAGCGGTAACAACAGCGGCGTGCTGCATTGCGGCCTCTACTATAAACCAGGCTCCACCAAGGCCGTTCTCGCCGTGCGCGGTATCCGGCAGATGGTCGAGTTTTGCGAGGAGGCCAACATCGCGCACGAGGTCTGTGGCAAACTGGTCGTGGCCTGCGACGCCGCCGAGCTGGATCGACTGCATAAACTTGAGGAGCGAGGCAGGCTGAATGGGCTGGAGGGCATCGAGTTTCTCGGGCGCGAGGCGATGCTGGAGCGCGAGCCGAACGTCGGCGGCATCGCGGCGTTGCGCGTGCCGCAGGAGGGCATCGTCGATTACCCGGCGGTCTGCCGCGAACTGCGCAGCCGTGTCGAAGTCAACGGCGGTGACGTGAAGACCAGCGCGCGCGTTACGCGGCTCGAGCAGTGTGGTGGGGAGTGGATCGCGACGACGGCTAAGGGTGACTTCACCGGCCGGTTTCTCGTGAACTGCGCCGGGCTGCATTGCGACCGTGTGGCCGGCTTGGCCGGCGAAAAACGTGATACGCGCATCGTGCCGTTCCGCGGCGAGTACTACAAACTGGCCGAGGCCGCCGAAGGTCTTGTGCGCCATCTGATTTATCCCGTGCCGGATCCACAGTTTCCATTTTTGGGTGTGCATTTCACGCGGTTGATCCACGGCGGCATCGAGGCCGGGCCGAACGCCGTGCTTGCCTTTGCGCGCGAGGGTTACCGCAAGACCCAAGTCAACTTGCGCGACCTTTTCGATGCCATGACCTATCCCGGCCTGTGGCGGTTCGTCGCCAAATACCCGAGGATGACCGCGCTGGAGTTGTGGCAGTCGTTCAGCAAACGGCGTTTTTGCAGGGCGCTGCAAAAGCTCGTGCCGGACATCCGCGTGACCGACATCGAGCCGGGCGGTGCGGGCGTTCGCGCGCAGGCGATGGCGCGCGAGGGCGAGTTGATCCAGGATTTCTGCCTGATCCAGCGGCCGGCGGCGCTGCATGTGCTCAACGCGCCCAGCCCGGCGGCCACCGCCTCGCTGGCGATCGGCGAGGAGATCGTCCGCAAGATCTTGGCGGAACAATAGGTGCGCTTGGCCAAGCGGCGTTAGCGGCCCATCCCGATTAGCTTCATCACGTCGCCCTCGAACGCGCCCTCGACCTTGTCGCCCTCGTTCATGCCGGCGGCGGTAAGGCGGGTTTTGCCGCTGATGAATCGCATGCCCAGCGGGCCGAACGAGAAGCCGCGCCCCTCCCGCAGCACGCCGCCGGTTAGGATGTTCTCCCCGGCGCGGAACGCATCCTCCTCCATGCCGAGGTCGAACGACACCTGTTGGTCATTGTCGGCTCGCGTCGCCACGATGCGGATGGACGGCTTGCTGCTCCGGCCGAAGCCGCCGGTCCAAGATGCATGCACGCCGGCATCCTTCAGCGCGACCTCCCGGCCGTCGAGGGAGAGGGTGCATTCAATGACGCCGATGTTGGTGCGTTCGCGCGGGGAGTCCTCCAACCATTTCGAGGAAAACCTGGCCTTGATTTTGCCGATGGAGGTGATGACCATCGGCGACTTCGGCTCCTTGCGCCATATCGGCATGGCGTCCTTGGTTTCCTTCATCAAGTCCCGCCGCCGCGCCTCGATAAAGTCCCGCGTGCCGTCCAGCGAACGGCTGAAGCGGTATTGCTCACGGTGGAGATGCGGCTGGATAAGCGCCTCGATGCGATCACACTCGGCGAGCAGTTTTTTCTCGTCCCAATGCTTCTCGAGCAGGTTGTGCAGTGTGTCCCGGTAACGTTCGCGGCCCTCGGGCAACTTGTAAAGCTGGTGGGCAATCCGGCCCTTGGTCTTGACCGAGACCGGTGCGCGGAAATCAAAGTTGAGCATACTGCGCTTGCGGAATAGCGCGTCGGCGCCCCACGGCAGGAAATGAAAGCGATCCGTCTTCGGGTTGAGGTAAATGAAGAAATTGTTTGAGTTGCCGGAGTAGCCGTCCCAGAAACCGAGCAGCCCCTCGATGGCCCAGTAACGGTAAAATGAGTCGAGGTCGACCAGTCCGCCGATCGCCTCCTCGCTGGCTTCCCCGCTCTCGAGCAGTCGGATCAACTGCCGGATTTTTTCACGGCCGGCCTTGTCGTCACCTCGCTTGTGCTCGAGGCTTCCCTCCCAGCCATCGTAAAAATCGACCACCGTGCCCTCATACAGCGTGCCGTTGTCGTCGCCAAACGCCCGGGCCAGCAGCGGCTTGCGCAGCGACTCCACGTGCGAATAGACGCCGAGGTTTTTGCCGTTGACCGTCACCTTGGCAAAGGCGCAGCGCGACGCCGGCGACCCGGCATCATTGAACAGCGCGTAGCCCAGGTATTGGCTGACGACGGAGCCGTCCTGCTTATTGTTGTTCATCGTCAGGTTGGTCAAACCGCCGATGTTCCTTTCATTGTCGGTGTGGTTCAGCTTGATCTTGAGCGACGGCCGGCTGGTGCTTTGCGAGCCGATGAATCCCTTTTTGCGGAGCCCCACTTTTTCAAACTTCACGCCGTCGATGGTCACGTTGGCGTTCACGTATTCGTACGGCCCCTTGATCGGCGCGGCTTTGCGCTTCTCGTGCAGCGCGGAGACGAAGTTACGCGACTGGTGGCGAATCTTGTCCCACGCCTTTTCATCGACGGTGATTTGCACATCCAGCACGCGGTCGGTCGGGAACAGATCGTCGAGAGTCAGCGTCTTGTCTGCGGCCGGGACAGAGGCGGCCAGCAGGAGCGTGGCCAAGGCGGTCGTGATGGTTTTGGGATGTCGATTCATGGCAGGGCGCGCAAAT
>NYYJ01000187.1 GCA_002686755.1 Verrucomicrobiales bacterium | reverse complement strand
GTCGCCGTTCGTTTTTCTTAACAAACAACAACATCAACCTAGTCCGAGGTTGGTGTCAGTCGTTCCGTACCTGGCACCGGTTGCGGTTAAATCTTCAAGTGCTTGGCCAAGCGCGCGGACAGTGCTGCAAATGCCTTGGCCGCGGTTTGATTGACCACTCCGTTGCCAAGCAGCCGAAGGCGATCTACCCGGTTGACCAGTGGGTCGGGAGTTGCGTCCAGCCGGCTGGCAATCCCATCAGCTGTTCCACCCAGTTCGGGTTCAGTTTCATCCCGGATCCCTTGGTCGACGATACAAGCGTCTTCATCCGCTTGGCCGATGGGTTGACGTTGTTGGCATCGTCCTCCAGCGGGGTGTATTCGCGGATGGATTCAAAATCGCCGGTGTCGGCAACGATGTTGGTGTATTGACGCAATAAGTCGAGATGACTGCTCATGCACCCGCCAAGCCACAAAAGCTTAATCCCGGCAAAGCGGACAGCTGTTTGGGACGGTTGGATTTTGGGAAGGGTGCTCTCCCGGCCGAGCGCTTGGCAAAGTACTGTAGGGAGGAGGAGGGCGAGATGGAGCCAGTTGTCGGACTCGAACCGACGACCGTTCGATTACAAATCGAGTGCTCTACCAACTGAGCTAAACTGGCCCAAGCCGCGAGGGCGGCGGAACATATAGCTTTGGATTCGCTTTTTTGAAAGTCATTTCGTTCGTCCAAGGCAACAATCGTTGGTTTTTTGTTTGAAAAAGAGGTGGCGCAGCAGCTGTTCTTGGGGTAGCAACGGAGCGAGCATTTGCTTGCGGATGAGAAACGGATTGTTCAGTTGTGGGTTCGGCTTGGTCGGTGTTTTTACCGTTGGCCAAGCGTTGGCTAGCGAGTCGATCGATTATAACCGGGATATCAGGCCGGTGTTTTCGCGGAGTTGTTTCGCCTGCCACGGCCCGGACGAAGAGGCGCGCAAGGCTGATCTGCGACTCGATGTCCGCGAAGGTGCTGTTGCCGAGCATGACGGAATCCCGGCGATCGTTTCCGGCGACCGAGCCGCGAGCGAGTTGTATGCCCGAATCACCACCGACGATCCCGACGACCGGATGCCGCCGGAGGAATCTTCCCATGCACTGTCCCCGGCCGAGATCGAACTCATCGGCAAATGGATTGACCAGGGGGCGCCCTACGCCCGGCACTGGGCGTTCAGCCCGCCGGTTCGGCCGGCTCTGCCCGGGGTTGTCGAAAGCGTGTGGGTGCGGAACGGTATCGATCAATTTATCCTTTCCGGACTGGAGGCAACCGGGGATCGGCCGAGCCCAGAGGCACAGCGCCATGTCCTGATCCGCCGGTTGTCGCTTGACCTGAGCGGGCTGCCTCCGACCCCGGCCGAGGTCGAGGCGTTCGTGAACGACAAGCGGGCAAACGCTTATGAATTGCTCATCGACGACCTGTTGTCCCGGCCGGCTTACGGCGAACGGTGGGCGCGCCTTTGGCTCGATGTCGCGCGCTACGCCGATTCCGCCGGCTACGGCTCAGACCCGCTCCGCGTCATTTGGAAATACCGCGACTGGGTGATCGACGCCTTTAACCAAAACATGCCGTACAACCAGTTCACCATCGAGCAACTGGCCGGCGACCTGTTGCCAGAGCCGTCCCGCGACCAGTTGCTCGCCACAGCGTTTCATCGCAACACAAAGACCAACACCGAGGGTGGCACCGACGACGAGGAGTTTCGGGTGGAAGCAGTGCGCGACCGGGTGGACACGACCATGCAGGTTTGGATGGGACTTACGATGGGCTGTGCCAAGTGCCATTCGCACAAGTACGACCCGATCACGCAGAAGGAGTACTACCAGTTTTACGCGATGTTCAACCAGACAGAGGATGCCGACCGGGGCGATGACTCCCCGCGTCTGCCGTACCCGAGCGAGGAACAAACCCAGCGCCTGGCCTCCATCGACGACGAAATAAAGGCGTTGCAGGCCAAACTCAACGAGCCGACGCCGGCCTTGGCCAAGGGCCAGCGT
The DNA here is from genome assembly GCA_002686755.1 of Verrucomicrobiales bacterium. Classification (GTDB taxonomy): domain Bacteria; phylum Verrucomicrobiota; class Verrucomicrobiia; order Limisphaerales; family UBA1096; genus UBA1096. The sequence continues at coordinate 32,372 of NYYJ01000187.1, read as the reverse complement.
GCCTGGGAGCTGCGGTCGTTGCGTGACTTGGCCAAGCCGGAGCCGAAACGGTCCGTTTGGGAGATTAGCGGGCCGTTCGAGGGGAACGATTTTGACGATGCTTTCGCCAAGGCGTTTGCACCGGAACGCTTGGCCATCGGTGAAAACGTCGCGTTGCGAGGCAAGGCCCGGCAATCCTCCACGTCGCATGATGCCCCGGCCAAGCGGGCGATCGACGGCAACACCTCCGGCAAGTTTGAAGACGGAACCGTGACTCACACCAACAACCCGGACGACAAGGAACCGTGGTGGGAGGTGGCGTTGGCCGAGCCGACCGACTTGACGCAGGTGGTGATCTGGAACCGGGCGGAGATCCCGGAACGACTCTCGGCATTTCGGGTGTCGGCGCTGGATGCCGATCGCAACTCCCTGCACGAGACAGACTTGTTCGAGAATGGCAAAGGCCATCCCAAGCCGGATGAGGGATTTGCCATCCCAATCGAGACTGACGCCAACGTGTCGTATGTGCGGATCGAACTGCTGCCGCTGGACAGTCGCAAGACGCCGATTTTGTCACTGGCCGAGGTGCAGGTCTTTACGCGAACCGGAGCCGATGCATCAGTCAAGACGGAATGGGTGAGCAAGCCGGAGTGGGTTGATGACACCGTGCATACGCTTGAGGCGGGGGATCACTCGGCGGTCTATTTGCGGCGCAAGATCACGGCGGCGATCGCGGGGACACAGCGCCTGACGCTGGGCAGCGGCGACAGCATCAAGGCGTGGGTCAATGGCAGGGAGATATTGTCGAAAAAAACAAAGCGCGAAGCCAAGGCGGGACAGGAATCGGTAAGCGTGAGCCTGCCCAAGGGCGAGAGCGAGTTGCTGGTGAAGATCGTTAACCACGATAAAAAGAGCGGATTTTATTTTGACGTCGAGGGAGTTGATTTTCCGGAGGCCATCCTGCCGGTGCTGCTGATTGAGGAGGCCAAACGGACCTCGGCGCAGGCGGAGAAAATCGCCGCGCATTACCGGACATTTGCCAGCGAACTGGAGCCGGTTCGCAAGTCGATTGAGGCCAAGCGCAAGGATCGCAAAAAAGTCAGCGACTCGATCGTCACGACGCCGTACATGCGCGAGCGCCCCTTGGCCAAGCGCCGAGAGACGTACCTGATGGTGAAGGGGAGTTTTTTGAGCAAGGGAGACGTCGTGCAGGCCGGGTTTCCGGCTTCGTTCCACGCGCCGGCCGACGGCACGCCGCTTGACCGCATGGGGGTGGCGCGGTGGTTGATGCAGCCGGACAACCCGCTGACGGCACGCGTGGCGGTGAATCGCTTTTGGGCGCAGTTGTTCGGGCGCGGTCTGCTTGACACGGAGGAGGATTTCGGGACGCAGGGCAACCTGCCCGACCACCCGGAACTGCTCGACTGGCTGGCGGTCGAGTTCCGCGACGGCGGCTGGGACGTCAAGCAGTTGCTCAAGACGATGGTGACCTCGGCGACGTACCGGCAGTCGGCCAAGGTGCGGGGCCGCTTGGCCAAGCGCGATCCGCGCAACATCCGACTGGGCCGCGGGCCACGGTTCCGGCTCGAGGCGGAGATGGTGCGCGACCAGGCGCTGGCGTTGAGCGGACTGGGGAGCGTGAAAATGCACGGGCCATCCGTCTACCCACCGCAGCCGCCAAACTTGTGGCAGGCGGCGTTCAATGGGCAGCGCAACTGGGCAACCAGCCAGGGAGAGGATCGGTATCGACGCGGGTTTTACACCTTTCTCCGGCGAACCGTGCCGTATCCGTCGATGGCCACTTTCGACGCGCCGAGCCGGGAAATTTGCGCCGTGCGGCGAATCCGGACGAATACGCCACTGCAGTCGTTCGTCACCCTCAACGACGAGGCGTACGTCGAGTTTGCCCGGGCATTGGCATGGCGAATTTACGCTGAGGGCGGCGGATCGACGGATGAGCGGTTGAAGTTTGCCCTGCGCCTCACCTTGGCCAAGCCGGTCGAGGCCAGCCGCTTGGCCGCGATCCGAGACTTATTTGAGAGTGAACTGGCCCACTACCGTCAGGAGTCCACTGGGGCGAAGGCGCTGTTCGGCGAAACCGTGCCGGTTCCGGACGGGGCGGCATTTCCGGAGATGGCGGCGTGGACAGTGGTGGCAAACGTGTTGTTGAACCTGGACGCCATATTGATGAAGGGTTGAGCATGGACTGTTTTTTAAGAAAATGAATCTGCACGACGCGCAAGCGCAGTTCATCACGCGGCGACATTTTTTACGGCGCTGCCAGGTGGGACTTGGCTCGCTGGCGCTTGGTTCGTTGATGGGCGGGGCGGCGGCGAATCCGCTCGACCCACGCACCCCGCGGACGGGGGCCAAGGTCAAGAACGTGATCTACCTGCACATGGCCGGTTCGCCGCCGCAGCTGGATTTGTTCGACTACAAACCGAAGCTCAACGAGCTGAACATGAAGCCGTGCCCGAAGGAGTTTATCGAGGGACGGCGACTGCCGTTTATCAAGGGGCATCCGAAGCTACTCGGCTCGCCGCACACATTCAGGCAACACGGGCAGAACGGGCAGTGGATCAGTAACATGTACCCCACGTTGCCGACGATGGCGGATGACCTCACGTTCGTGAAGTCGATGTACACCGACCAATTCAACCACGCACCCGCGCAGATGCTGCTCTACACCGGTTCGCCCCGCAACGGAGCGGCCTCGATGGGATCGTGGATCACCTACGGGCTTGGTTCCGAGAACGCGAACCTGCCCGGCTTCGTGGTCCTGATCTCCAGCGGAACCGACCCGTCCGGCGGCAAGAGCCTGTGGGGAAGTGGCTACCTGCCTTCGGTCTTTCAGGGCGTGCAATGCCGCAGCACCGGCGACCCGATCCTGTACGTCTCCAACCCGAAAGGCATGAGCCGCGATGTTCGCCGCCGGAGTCTCGACGCGCTCCGAAAACTCAACGAGCAGGAGTACCGCGAGATCGGCGACCCGGAGACGTTGACGCGCATCAACCAGTTCGAACTGGCGTACCGTATGCAGATCAGCGTGCCGGAGGTGATGGACATCGGCCGCGAAACGCCGGCCACGCTGGAGCAGTACGGCGCGCAGCCCGGCAAGGCCTCCTTTGCCAACAACTGCCTGCTCGCCCGCCGGTTGGTGGAGCAGGGGGTGCGCTACGTGCAGTTGTTTGACTGGGGCTGGGACTTCCACGGCACCGGCGCCAGCAACGATCTCATCAAGGAACTGCCGAGGAAATGCGCCTCCAATGACAAGTCGGTCACGGCGCTATTGCGGGATCTCAAGCAGCGGGGGCTGCTGGACGAGACACTCGTGGTTTGGGGCGGCGAATTCGGCCGCACCGCGATGAACGAGGAGCGCAACGGCTCGAAGTTTCTCGGCCGCGATCATCATCCGGACTGCTTCACCGTCTGGATGGCCGGCGGCGGACTGCAACACGGCACCACCTACGGTGAGACGGATGAATTGGGCTATACTGTGGCCAAGGATCCGGTGCACGTACACGATTTGCAGGCGACCATTCTGCACCTGCTCGGGATCGATCCGTTTACGTTCAGTTACCGTTATCAGGGGCTGGATAACCGCCTCATCGGCCCCGAGGAGGCGCCGAAGATCATCGACGGCATTTTGGCCTAGTGGATGTCGGTGAAGTGGGTCTGTTGCGGAACTTGACAGGATAGGAGAGTCGGGCAATCTCGTTTTTTGGTTTGTTGTTAGAATCAACTCAAATTTTTTGAAACAGAAGATTACAGGAGATTAATTGAGCTTTTCCGTTACCAGTGCAGAACCCCATAGCTTTCACATCCCGGTGATGGGCACTGGCTTCTCTATTGATACATGCCTGAAAGTGGCGCGTTTTGGCATCCACAGTGTACTCAGCCTGTGTGATGATGAGATGATTGAGCGTGTGCGTGAGTATCACTGCAAGGAGTATGGTGTCCAATATGAGGAAATAGCAGGCGGCAGTGGAGACCACCGCGCCAGAAGGATCACCGCCTACCTCAACCAGTTAAATCTGATTGTAAAAGACCAGTTTGAGATTCTTCGTCAGCAACCATTCGAGACTGAAGAGGACATCACCCGCTACTTCACTCTTTTGCCCGAGGGACAACTCAAGTGTGCGTACGATGCCATGAAGGCTGAAACCGACATGGAGCACAAAAAACGTCAACAAGATGAGTTGCGTCTCCTCATTAAACCCGGCCGAATCGACGTCAACTTAATGACGAAGGTCGATTGCACTCTTGACCGTGTTGACAATCGCATACTCGATCCTGACAAGACAGACGCGCTGACCGGCTTGAAGGGGTTCGCCGAAAGCGACCTTCAAAGTAGCGTCATTTTCTCTGCTGGAATGAATCCCCGTCTTTATGGAGCCATCGCCAAATACCCTGACTTTTTCCCGGATTCATCAGGAGAAATTAAAAAACAGATTGTCCTGAAGGTGAGCGACTATCGTAGTGCCGCGATACAGGGCCGCTTTCTTGCCAAAAAAGGAATTTGGGTCTCGGAATGGCGGTTTGAATCCGGGTTAAACTGTGGGGGTCATGCTTTTGCCACTCAGGGGATGCTAATGGGACCCATCCTGAAAGAGTTCAAGGAGCGTCGCTTGGAATTGATCGAGATCCTTTTCCCGTTGTATGAGGCTGCTCTTGCAAAGACGAACCGCGAGATTGGCGAGCCACCATCCCATAGGTTTACCGTGCAGGGCGGCGTGGGGACGCATGCGGAGCATGACGCCATTCTCAAATACTACGAAGCCGACGCCACGGGCTGGGGTTCACCATTTTTACTGGTTCCCGAGGTGGTGAGGATAGACAATGAGCACCTTGAGAAGGTTTGTGCGGCAGGCGAAAAAGAAATCAAGCTTACCCGCTCGTCGCCTCTTGGGATACCGTTCTGGAATCTGCTAACATCGGAAAGTGAAGACTATCGCCGCAAACGCATTGCTGATGGCAAGGCGGGGAGCATCTGCCCTCACAGGTATCTTAAATTCAACACCGAATTCGCCAAGAAGCCTATTTGCCGATCATCAACTGCCTATCAGACCTTGAAAATCAAGGAGATTAACGAGAGGGACGATTTGAGCGAAGAACAGAAGGCAGCGCATGTTCAGGAAACCACTGACCGGGCCTGCATCTGTTTTGATCTGTCTGCCCCGGCGTTGAAGGTGATGAACTTGCCCACCAACTCAAAACTAAACGTATGTGTGGGACCAAACGCCCGCTTTTTTGACAAGGTTTCAAGCTTTAGCGAAATGGTGGATCACATTTATGGTCGCATTGATCTACTAAGAGGGAAAAATAGACCGAACATGTTTGTCAACGAGTTGAAGCTATATATGGAATACATGGCCGAGGAAGTCGAGCGCGTACGGTTGAAGTTGTCGAACCAGACACGTGAGTACTTCGAGGGTTACAAGCTCAACTTACTGGATGGTATCGAGTACTACAGGGGGCAAGCCGATAATCTGGTTGCCAAGGGCCGGGAGAATTTTCTGAGTCAATTGGATACATTAGCTGCCGAAATCGACGCCATGGTGCTTCCTGCACCTCTCGTCCTTGAGTCCGCCTGATTTACTTGGCCAAGTTCAGGCAAAGCGATCCTCGGTGAACGGGTCGGCGCTGTTCGAGTAGCCGCGCTGTTCCCAAAAACCCAGCTCGTCGTGGTCGCGGAAGTTGATTTCCCGGATAAACTTCGCCCCCTTCCACGCGTACAGCTTGGGGATGATCATGCGCGCCGGGCCGCCGTGTTCGAGGGTCAACGGTTGGCCGTTCCATGAGTGGGCGACCATCACGTCGTCATCCATGCAGGCGTCGAGCGGGGTGTTTGTCGTGTAGTCATCGTAGCCGGTGAAAAAGAGGTGCGTGGCGCTTGGCTTCGGCCGCACGAGTTCGGCCAGCGTGAAGAACGCGACGCCGGAAAACTCCATGTCGAACTGGCTCCAGGTCGTGACGCAGTGAAAGTCGCTCACGTCGTTAAATTGTGGTAGCGCCGTAAACTGTTCCCAGTCGAGCGTGACAGGGTTTTCGACTTCGCCGTGAATCTTGAGCGTCCATTCGCCGAGCGGAATTTCCGGATGCACGCCTAGGTCGAGCACGGGGAAATTGCTGGCCTCATGTTGACCGGGCGGGAGACGGCCTGCGCTGGGGCGGACCGGCTTCTCCTTGCCGGACATTTTTTTTGCCCAGCGCTCCTTTCGTCGCACGTAGTCTTCCTTCATTGCGCGGCGGATTCGGCAGGCTTGGCCGACGGGAGCCGGTAGCAGGCAGCCTCGCGGTGGTTGCGCACGAGCAGGTAGTCATTCGCGAGTGCCGGAGGGTTCCACGTCTTACCGTCCAGCGCGGCGAACCGAGTCAACTCGACGTGCCGTTCGGGGTTGGCCTCGAGCAGGACGACGTCGCCGTTTTCCGCCATGACGAGAATGTGCCCACCGCGAAGCAGGATTTGCCCGTGCCCGTAACGGCCATCCTTCCATTTGCGGCGGCCGCGTTCGGCGTCGATACATGCGAACATCCCGTCATCCAGACCAAAAAAATGGCCGTTGTGAAAAACGAGATTGGTGAATTTTGCCTTCATCCGGATCGATTTCCACAGTTCACTCGCTGAAAAACGACCGTCATCAGCATCGACCTGGAGCAGTTTGCTGCCTTGGCCGTAGCCGAGGCTGACCAGGATTCGGTTGCCCGGGAGGGTGACCGGCATTGACACGTGCGGGTAGCCGACGTCCCATTCAAATTCCCACTGAACCGAGCCGTCGCCGGGCGCGTGGGCGGCCAAGCCGTTCTGGTTGAAAATGAGAATCTGAGACTCGCCGTGCAGCTTGGCCAAGCGCGCGGAACTGTATCCGGCGCGGCTGTCGCCCCCGGTCCATGCCGGTTCGCCGGTGGTTGTGTCGTAGGCGAGGAGTGAGCGGCCATCCTCTCCGCCGGCGCTGACGACAACGCGGCCGTTCACGATCAATGGCGAACTGGCGTAGCCCCATTCCTTCGATTTGTTTCGGTTGCCCGACAGGCCGCTTTGGTCTACGGGAGCGTCGAGTTTCAACCCGGCGTCGGCCGGGATGATGCGCTGCCAGACCGGCTTGCCGGTGGGCAGGTCAAGGCAGTTAAGCGTGCCGGTGGCACCGAGCGCATAGACCCGCCCGTCGTGGATCGTCGGAGTCGCGCGCGGCCCCTCGCCGGCGATGGCGGTCTTGTATCGACCAGGATAAGTATGCAGCCAGAGCAGGGTGCCGGTGCGAATGTCGTAGCACGCAACCGCCTCGAGTTCGTCGCGTTGCTCCTGTGTGACGGCGCGGTGGCCGGCAATGGCGAAGCCAGACCAAGCCGCGCCGATTGGTTGCCGCCATAGTGACTTGGGCGGTTCCGCATCCCAGTCATCGGCCAACTCGGGGCCGGGCACGTGGCAGTCCCGGCTTGGCCCGAGGAACTGCGGAAACGAGAGCCTAGCCAATGGGTCAAGCGACGGCTCGGCGCTTGGCTCAATCGGTTGGCCTTCTGTCGTGGGGAGGGTGCGCTTGGCCCAACGCCATTCGAATAATGGAACCATGTTGCCGCTGAACTGGCTAAAGCGGAAACAGGTTCCGAACAGGACGCCCGCGCCAACCAAGCCACCCAAAATGACCAAGCGGATGCGCTTGGCCAAGCGGGAGAGGAACAATGCCCAAGAGACAAGTAGGATGGTTGAGATGAGGATCGCGCTTAACGTCCAAAGCACCTGGAATTGTTGGTTGTCGTCACCGGTGGACCGAATGACGATCAAGGCGAGGAAAAAGCTGATGAGGATAACAACAGCAGGCCACCAGCGGGTGGGGCGTTTCGTTGGGCTGTTTTGCTCGGTTTCCATAGCGAACCGCCGCGACATTACAGGCTCCAGAGCTGCGGCCAAGGCAATGAGAATAAAAGAGTTACCTTCTTTTTTAGGTGGAACGGCCCGATTTAGGCATATTAGTTGCTTTTGGATGACCGGTTTTTTGTAGGTTTTAACGGGAAAAGATGGAATTGGCCTTGTCAGGATTGGCGTCGGGATTCGACTGGAAATCGGTCGTGGACCAGTTGGTTGACGTGGAGCGGGCTCCGCAGCGGCGCGCCCAGCGGGAGCAACTCGAGGTTTCGGAGAAAAATCGAATCCTCGGGCTAATTAAAGATGAGCTGGGATCGCTCCAGTCCAAGTCAAAGGTGTTGAAGGACAGTGATCTTTATCAATCCCGAAATGCATCCGTCTCGGACACATCGATCGGGAGCGCTTCAGTTTCGGCAGGGGCGGCGTTGGGAACGTATAATTTTGAGTTGTTCCAGAAAGCCACCACGGGGATTCAAAAGGGAGGGGCGGATGCAGGCAAGTCGGTGGATACAAGCGCCGCGCTCGCCGGCAACGGTTTCGGCGTGGGCATCACCACCGGCACGTTCACGATCAATGATGAGGTGATCACGGTGGAAAAGGATGACACGTTGACGACGATTTTCACCAAGGTCACCACGGCCGACTCGGACCTTTCGATCTCGTACAATTCCTCCACGGACAAAATCACGCTCAGTTCCAGTTCGGGCAAGACCGTGTTGCTGGGCAGCTCCAACGACTCGAGCAATTTCCTGGTCGCGTCCAGGCTGAACAACAACGGCACCAGTTCGGTGGTCAGCAGTTTCAAGCTGGGCGGCATCAGCCAGGCCTCGGCGTTGTCAGATGCTAACTTCAACACGACGCTGGTTGGCAGCTCCGGCAGTTTCCGTGTCAACGGGGAAACGGTCACCTGGTCCAGCAGTGACACGGTGGGGGCGATCCTGGCGTCGATCACCCAGTCCGGCGGCGGGGTGGTGGCCGGGTATGACGGGGTGAACGACCGATTCCTGCTGACCAACAACACGACAGGCGACATCGGGATCAGCCTCGAGGATGTGCAGGGCAATTTTCTGCAGGCGGCTAAACTGGTTTCTGAGCCAATCAAGGCTAGTAGCAACCAGTCCGCCAGCACGTCAGTTAGCATCAACAACACAGCTGGATACGCGACGGGGGATTATAGATCCAGCGGCGTTACTGTGGATGCAACCGGCGCGTCATTAAGCAGTGGGGATGTGTTGTATTTTGAGAATGGCGGGATCTTAACCTTGAGTGCCAACGCCAGTTCCGGGGCAACGACACTCTACGGCACCCTTAGCGGCGCCACTCTGACCAACGACGAGACTGGGTATAAATCAGGCACATTCAGCATATCCTCGCCGACCAGCCTGTCCGCGAGTGCCTCGACAACGGCGAAGTCGGTGCAGATTAATTATTCGTCCGGGTATTCCAACGGGGCGACCTCGCTGACGGTGGACTCGCTCGGCGCGGAGTTGAGCAACGGGGACGTGATCCGGTTCGGTAACGGCACGCTGTTCACGCTGTCGGCGGATGCCGCTGCCAGCGCCACGACGCTCACCGGGACGCTTTCAGGCGGAGCGCTGGCCGATGACGAGGTGGGCTATCTTGTGCAGAGCATCACAGTGGGTAGCAACTCGGAGAATTTCACGACGGGGGATCGCATCCGGTTTGCCAACGGCGGCATCCTGACGTTGACGGCGGATCCCGCCTCGGGGGCCACCACGCTCACGGGGGCCTTGTCCCACGATCTCACCAATGGCGAGGCGACCGTAAGCCGCTCGGAGGCGTTTCAATCAGGACAGGTATTTCATTTTGCGAACGGGGCCAAGCTCACCCTAACGGCCGCCGCCGGGGCCTCGAGCACGTCATTGACCGGGTATTGGGACAGTGACGTCACGAACACGGAGGAAGGCGACCAAGGCTTCCTGAGCCGGGGCAACGACATTCTCTACTCGCTGAACGGTGGGGACATCCTGACGAGTCATTCCAACACAATCACGGAGGACAGTTCCGGTGTTTCCGGCTTGTCCGTTACGGGGGAAGTCACCGGATCGGGGGTTCGAGTTGACGCCATTGATACCTCTAACAACGTCATCACCACTAGAGACTCCCACGGTTTGGCCACCGGTGATATTGTGCGACTGTACACGCCGGCAACACTAATGGGGGGGGTGTCTTCCAAGACGGGCTATTACGTCCGCGCATTGTCCGGCTCGCGAATCTCCCTCCACACCTCCTCGACCGACGCCACGGCGGGGAGCAACGCAGTGGATATCACCGGGGCCGGCACAGGTGATCAGTACATTCTCGGGGCGGGACCTCCGTCACTCTCGGTGACCGTGTCTGCTGACACCGACAAGGTTAAACAGGCGGTCAAAGATTTCATCGGTCAAATCAGCAAGACCCAGTCGCTGATCGGGATGCACACCTCGGTGACGACTGATTCCGACGGGAAAGTGACGGCCGGGAGGCTCTCCAATGACCGGCTGGTCAGCGAGATTGCGGCGGAACTGCGGCAGAAAACGATGGGGGAGATCACAGGGACGGGCAGCAATTTAGACCGGTTGAGCGACCTTGGGTTCACTGGCAACGGGTATGACAACCAGATCTCGCTGACAGATGAGAGCACCCTTGACACCATCCTCCGGGAGAAGATGGGGGATCTTGAGAAGTTCTTCGCCACGGAGGAGACGCAGGCCGGTGTTGCCGGTGCCACGGCGGATTACCAGACGGAGGAGGGCATGGCCGAGGTGATGGAGGATTACACCGCGCTGTTGCTGGGGGACATCTACGGGACGGAGGGCGCGCTCGTGGATCACCGGGACAATTACACCAAGGAGATTGACCGCATCGACAAGAACATTGTTGAACTCGAGAAGCGGGTGCAATACACCAAGGAACAGTTGACCCGCAGCTTTGTCGAGATGGAGCAGGCACAGTCCAAGACCAACCAGGAGATGCAGTTTTTGATGAAACGATTCGGAGGATAAGACGAACAGCAATGAGCATGGAATTGAGACAGAAACGGGGAGTCGCAGGCATAAGCCAAGCGCTTGGCCAAGCGGCGATGATGCTGGTGTTGGCTTTCGGCTTGGGCGGATGCAGGACGGCTTCGATCAAGAATCCGGGAACCGTCATCGGGCCGTTCCACAAGCCGGCCAACTACAACCTCGCCGACGGGGTCATGCCGGCTGACATGCGTCGCGTGGCCCTGTTGCCGATGACCTCCGCATTGAACACCGTCGAGCACCAGTCCGGGAGGCAGATGCTCCAGGAATTCATGCAGGCCGAGATCGCCAAGTCGGGGTTGTTCGAGGTGGTCTATGTTCCAGCGACCAAGATGGGGCAGTTGACCGGGCGGCCCGCCTGGCGGATGATCGACGAGCTACCGGTTGATTTCATCGAGAAAATCACTCGCGAATACGATTGCCAGGGCGTTTTGTTCAGTCACTTGACGGTGTATCAACCGTATCCCCCGTTGAGCATCGGCTGGAGAATGGGGCTTGTGCACCTGAGCCCGGAAAGCAACAATGGCAGCGTTGTTTGGGAACTCGACGACGTGTTCAATGCAGGGCAAAAGTCAGTGATCAATTCTGCCAAGCGGAACGCCATCAAGAACGGCTTGTCCGACCCGGAACTGGATGCGGAACTCGGGCTGCTCAATTCCCCGCGCCGTTTTGGGCGTTACACGGCCGAGGCGGTCGTCGCCACGATGAGCCGCCTCTCTCCCGGCGGCGCCTTCGCTGGCGTCGACACGGCCGGCCCAAGGATGAGGGCGCAGGGAGGCTTTTTCAAAAGATTGTTTTCGAGACGATAACAGGACAAACGCATCATCAACATGTCAGCTATAGACAGGATAAACCATCCCTCACGGGCCCAGCCGGCCGACGCGAGCCGTTCGGCGGCCGGGACAACGCAGGCCAAGGCGAAGGGCTTGCTCGCCAAGGACATACTCGACATTGGAGCCGGCAAGGCCGAGGAGGCACAAAAGCAGGTCGAGTCGGAGTTTGCGGCGCGCAAGGCAGCCATCCTCCGGCAGGAGGCGGCCGGTGGGTACGATCCCGACAAGGCGATGGACTACGTTGCCAAGCGCCTCGCCAGCGGCCGGGTGGAGCACCGCTGAGCCCCGCGCCAACCCCGCCTGTTTTTTATGAACCCCTACGCCAAAACAGGGAGTAGTGAGCCGGCAAACCCGTACGCCAAGGCGAGTGCCTACAAGAGCACCTCGGTCAATACCTCCTCTCCAGCCGATTTGGTGCTCATGCTCTACGACGGTATCCTCCGTTTCCTGAACAACGCCCGGGGCGGATTCAGCATCCAGGATCCCGTTGAGTATCACCAGACAATCAACGAGAACCTACAGAAAGCCCAGGCCATCATCCGCGAGTTGCGTTCCAGCCTTGACGTGGAGAAATCCAACGAGTTCGGGGAGACCATGAGCGGGCTATACGATTATTTTGACCGCCGTCTGCAGGAGGCCAACATGGAAAAAAAACAGGAGCCCATCGACGAGATTTACGACCGGGTGATGGTCATTCGCAACGCTTGGGACGAGATGGTGCAACGGGAAATCAAGGGCGTCGCTGCTGAGCAGCAGCCCGAGCCGTCCGGCGAGGTCGGCACACTGGACCTTTCCGGCTAGCCGATGCCACTGATGGATCAACGAAGCCAGTTACTCGGGTTGCTCGACAAGCTAAAGGAGCTTTCCAGAGTGGAGCAGCAGGCGGTCACTGAGGGCGATTTTTCCAGGGTGGAGCAGGTTCAGGATGAAAAGCAGTTGCTCCGCCAACGGATCGATGAACTCGAGCCGCTTCCCGACGGAGAGGTGTCATGCCATGCCGCTGCGGAGCCGGTCAAACAGGCGGTCTCGGAGATCATGGCGATGAATCAAGAGAGCAACCAGCTGTTACTCCGGCGCATGGGAGCACTCAAGGCCGAGGCGGAAACCCAGTCGCAGACCCGGACGACCCTTCGCCGCGTGCAGGGCGCTTATGCCCGGCGGCTTTCCCCCGTCCACTGGGAAGCCAGCACCTGATTCGGGGCCGGTTTCGGAAAAACGGATTGACCCGGTTTTCCGCTTGGCCTAGCTTCTCCGCCCGGTTTTCCGGGCTTCCTGCGCTTGGCCAAGCGCTTGGGCAAGCGATCACGCAACCATGCGACACACCATTTCAGTGCTGGTTCAAAACAAGTTCGGCGTGCTGACACGCGTTGCCGGGCTGTTTAGCGGCAGGGGTTTCAACATCGACTCCCTCAACGTCGCGCCAACGCACGACCCGAGCATGTCGCGCATGACGATCGTCACCCGTGGCGACGACGCGACCCTTGACCAGATCGTCCAACAGTTGAATAAATTGGTCGACTCAGTCGAGGTGCAGGACTTCCGGGACGGCGAGTATGTGGATCGTGAACTGGTCATGGTTCGGGTGGGGGTGGATTCCCAATCCCGTGCCGAGGTGATGCAGGTGACCGACATTTTCCGCGCCAAGATCGTGGACGTGCAGCCGGAGAGCCTCACAATCGAGATCACCGGCAGCGAGAGCAAGGTGGAAAAATTCCTCGGCTTGATGGAGAACTTCGGAGTGCAGGAACTTACCCGAACCGGCAAGGTGGCCCTGCCACGCAAATAATTTTTTTTAATCCAAAATCATGGCAGCAAAAGTATATCACGACAAGGACGCGGACCTGAAGGTCCTCAAGGGCAAAACCATGGCCGTGCTTGGCTTTGGTTCGCAGGGCCACGCGCACGCGCTGAACCTCAAGGACAGCGGCGTAAACGTCATCATCGGCCTCTACAAGGGGAGCAAGTCGGCCAAGGTGGCCCGGGGCAAAGGGTTCAAGGTGTACACCAACGCCGAGGCCGTGAAGCGGGCCGACGTCATCTTCGTTGCCGTGCCGGACACGCGGCAGGCGGATGTCTACAAGAACGACATCGCGCCGCACTTGGCCAAGGGCAAGACTTTGCTCTTCTCGCACGGCTTCGCCGTCCACTTCAAAACCGTGGTGCCGCCGAAGGATGTAAACGTCATCCTCGTGGCACCCAAGGGGCCGGGCCACATCGTCCGCCGCCAGTTTGTCGAGGGCAGGGGGGTGCCCAGTCTTATCGCCATCGAGCAGAATGCCGACCGGCAGGCGAAGAAGATCGCGCTCGCCTGGGCCAAGGGCATCGGCGGCACACGCGCCGGGGTTATCCAGACCACCTTCAAGGAGGAGACGGAGACCGACCTGTTTGGCGAGCAGACCGTCCTTTGCGGCGGCACCAGTGCGTTGATTCAAGCCGGCTACGAGGTGCTGGTTGAGGCCGGCTACCAGCCGGAGATGGCTTATTTTGAGTGCCTGCACGAGTTGAAGCTGATCGTCGATCTGATTAACGAGGCCGGCATCAGCGGCATGCGTTTCTCCATCTCCGAGACGGCCAAGTGGGGCGACGTGAAGGTAGGCCCGAAGATCATCGATTCTGGAGTGAAGAAGCGAATGAAGGAGGCACTCACCAACATCCAGAACGGCAAATTTGCCAAGGCGTGGGTGCGCGAATACAAAGGTGGCTACAAGCAGTACAACAAGCTGCTCAAGGCCGGCGAGAAGCACAACATCGAGAAGGTGGGAACCCGCCTCCGCTCGATGATGCCGTGGATGCGGAAACGCACCGTCAAGGGCGCCCAGGCGGCCTATTAATCGCCGGCCGGGCACAACCATTTGCGCCCCATGGTGTTTGACCCGACCGTGATGCCGAAGAAAAGGGCAATTTCGAGGATAATCCCGGTGCTGGGGGCGCTTGGCCTGATGCATGGCGGATTGTCCGCGGCGAAAGTCTCGACAGGCGGCTCCAACCCGTACCTGACGATCACCGATCGCAACGCCTTTGACCTGACTGACGCCCCGCCGCCGTCAAAGGCCCCGCCGCCGGAGCCGCCGAAGGAACTCAACCTCAAGTTCACCGGTATTTACCGATTGAAGGGGGTTGAGAAAGCCTGTCTGGCGTTGATCGATTCCAGCGCCAAGCCGCCCGAGACGAAGTACCTGCAACTCCCCGTGGGCGACAAGGATGGCTCCATCGAGATCACGGCCATCGATGCTGCAGCCGGCACGGTCAACTTGATCAAGGACGGAAGCCCGCTTGAGTTAAGTCTCAAGAACGATGAGCATACCTACAAGACCTCCGTGGCCAAGGCCCCGTCGAAGTCGTCCAAGGCGAGGTCATCCAGTTCATCAAGATCCCCCTCACGTTCATCCAGCAGTTCGCGCCCGACCAGCGGCCGTAGTTCGGGTTCGACCAGTTCCCGCTCAGGTGTCAGTTCCTCCAGGGGAGGTTCCAGCCGTTCCGGTGTGTCTGGTGCATCAAGGTCGGTCCGTGCCGTTCCCAGTCGTGTGCGGACTTACCCGACACCGCCGCCCATGAAAGGGGGCGATCCGACCGTCCAAGCCTTGGAAATGATCCATCAAAAGGATCTGGCGGAAAGCAAGGGCGTTCCCATGCCGCCGTTGCCGTTTCAAGATCAGTTGAACGATGCGCCCAATGGAGACGGTGCGCGGGACGGGCGCCCGATGCCTCCTGTGCCGGGTGGCGGTCCGCCTCTTCCGCCGGTGCCGCCGGGTGGTTGATCAGTTTTTTTTCAGCAGGCTTGCTGAGTCAGTATCGACGTAAAGCGTGGCCTGCGGTTGGGTCCGCAGGTAGGACGCCGGGCAATCCGTGCTGATTGGTCCTTCGATGAGAGCCTTGATCGGTTTCGATTTCCGTGTTTCGGGCGCCACACAAATAACTTTCTTCGCTGAGCAGAGCGCCGGCACCGTGAGGGTCAGGGCATATTTCGGTACGGCTTCGAGGTTGGGGAAGTGCCCTTCGTTGACCTGCTGCATGCGGCACGCGACATCAAGCTCCACGATTTTTACCAACCGTTCATCATTAAAGTTTGCCACAGGTGGATCGTTGAAGGCGATGTGGCCGTTCTCGCCGACCCCCATGCAGCAGAGGTCGATCGGCTGCGCCTTGAGCAATGCCTCGTAACGCTCGCACTCCGCGATCGGCTCGGGCGCATCGCCGCCGAGGTAATGGAATACCTTCGGGTTGACTTGACTCTCGACTCGTTCACGCATGTATCGGCGAAAACAAGCAGAGTGATTTTCGTCGACTCCGAGGTATTCGTCCATGTGGAACAGCGTCATCTTGCTCCAGTCAATCCCGCCTAGGTCAACGAGGTTTCGGAGAAATTGAATCTGGGAATTGCCCGTGGCTAGTATGGCGGTCGCATCGCCCTGACGCTTGATGGTCTCGACGAGATAATCGTGCACGGTCTGGGCGACATCAGAGGCCATGTCGGCTTCAGTGGCATAAATGCGGACGGGAAGGGAATCGGCTGTAAATGTTTTAACAGGTTGAGCGCTCATATAGCAGGCGGGTCAAGGTGGCTTGGACTGGCGCTAATTTCAAGATTTCTGCAAAAATACGCTTGGCCAAGTTGACGCTGCCGGCAAGCAGGGGTAGCTTCGTTAGGGCGAGATGAGTGAACAAACATTAACAGAACCGGTCATCACGGTGACCGAGAATGCCGCTCGGCAAGTGGGCATCGTCCGGGCCAAGGAGCCGGAAAACACGGACAAAACGCTGCGTATCTTCGTCGAGGAAGGCGGCTGTAGCGGCCTGCAGTACGGCATGGTGTTCGACGAAAAACGGGATGACGACCATGCACTGGAGTTTTTCGGCGAAACCGTGCTGGTGGACAACTTCAGCGCCGGCTGTCTGCGAGGGGCGGTGGTGGATTACCACGACGACCTCAATGATACCGGCTTCAAGATCAAAAATCCGAACGCCAAGCAGTCGTGCGGCTGCGGCAACTCGTTCGAGACTTGACCCCCCCCGCTTGGCCAAGCGCCGTTTCAGCTTCCTGCGATGTGAGAGCGCAGCACACTGTACACGTCCGTCGATTTGATCGTGTCGGCCGCGAGTTGGGCAGATTTTGAAATAAGGATGGGCCAGTCCGCCGGATCGCTTGGCCGGCAGCCGTGCGAGCCCCGAACCAGCGAGGCGTCCAGCGGGACAACATCCATCAGCATCCGGAAGCCGAGTTTCTTCTTCAAAAGCTTGAACATCATCCGAGCCTTCGAGCCGCGCGACGGGTCAGTGAACAACTCCACCGGGTCGTAGCCCGGCTTCCGGTGGATATCGACGCACCGTGCGAAGTCCGGAGCCACCGCGTCATCCAGCCAGTAGTAGTAGCTGAACCAGGTGTTCTCTGCGGAGATGGCGATGAGATCGCCGGCACGCGAATGGTCGATGCCGTTGGCCTGTTTCTCCGCTTGGCCCCAAACCGCTGCAACGCCGTCCGTGCTGTCGAGCAGGCTGCGAACCTGATTCTCGATCGACTTGTCGTTGATGTAAACGTGAGCGACTTGGTGGTCGGCCACGGCAAACGCACGGCTATTCCCGCAGTCGAGTCGCTCAAGGCCTAGTTCCTCCTTGATGGCCAGCCAGCCGCGTTCGCGGAACGATCGGTTGAGGTGAATTGGCTGCTCGACCGCCGTGATGCCGTACTCGGAAAGCAGAACAACCTGCACGCCGCGCTCTTCAAAAAAACCGATCAGTCCGCCGACGATCCGGTCGATGCGCCGCAGGTCGTTTGCAATTTCCGGATGCGTTGGGCCAATGCGCTGCAGGTTGTAATCCAAGTGCGGGAGGTAGACGAGATTCAGCGTCGGTTGCTGCTTTTGCTCGATCCATTTGGCCGCGTGGGCGATCCATTCGCTGATCGCCTCTGGTTTGCCGGCGGGTGTTTGGCGGCCGGCCATCGGGCCCCAAAACGTGGGGAAGGGGAATTCGCCAAGCTCCGACTTTAGAGCCGACCGCAATTCGTACGGCCAGGTGTAAATATCGAAATGCTTGCTGCCGTCGGCGGGATAAATCGGGCGCGGAGTTGCCGACCAATTCACGTCGGCGTACATGTTGAACCACCAAAACATCGACGCGCAGGTGAAGTCGCCGTTGGCCAAGCGGAGCTCGTGCCACAGCTTGGGTGCTTGCACGGTCTGGTTCGGCTGTTTCCAAAATGTGACCTCGGCCAGCTCATGGTTGTACCAGCCGTTGCCGACGATGCCGTGTTCGCCGGGCTGTTCACCGGTGAGATAGTTGGACTGCGCCGTGCAGGTTACGGCGGGAAAAGCGGGATCGATGAGCGCCGCTTGGCCAAGCGAGAGAAACCGGGCGATTGCCGGGGTGTTCGGGCCAATGTGCCGCTGGGTCAGCCCGACGACGTTGAGAACGGCGGTGCGATTCACGGCGACGAAGGTCAGGCCCGGGCGGGGATGACTGATTGCTCGCGGTCGGCTTGGCGGTCGCGAAGTTCGTAGATCGACTCGATGACGAGCGGGAGATTCATCTCGTGCACCTCAATACCTTGGCCAAGTTCACGAAGCAGGGTGATCGTCAGGTCGCCGCCAAGGTGTTCCCGAAACTCCTCCAGCCCATTGATAACCTGCAGCGTTCCGGACTCGTCCTCGTGCAGCATTTCGTTGGCGAACAGTTCAAAGCCAAGCCGCTCAAGCAGGGAGAGAATTCGATCTGCAGCTTCACAGGAAAGATGCCCGATCCGGCGGGCGTAAAGGACATCCAGCGCGACGCCAATGGCGACCGCTTCGCCGTGGCGAATGCGGTACTCGGAGAGTTGCTCCAGCTTGTGGGCGGCCCAATGGCCGAAGTCGAGCGGCCGGGCCGAGCCGAACTCGAACGGGTCGCCCGAGGTGGCAATGTGGTCGATGTGCAACTCGGCACAACGCCTTATCAGCCGTTGCATCGGTGCGGGATCGAACGACGCGAGTGCATCGGCTTGGCTCTCGATCCATTCAAAGAACGCCCGATCCCGGATAAGAGCCACTTTGACTGCCTCGACGAAACCGTTGCGCTTATCCCGATCGTTGAGCGAGGCGAGAAGATCGAAGTCGTTGATCACCGCGAACGGCGGGGCGAACGCGCCGATGAAATTCTTTTTGCCAAAGGCGTTGATCCCGTTTTTCACGCCCACGCCGGAGTCGGCCTGGCTGAGTGTCGTGGAGGGAATGCGCACATGGCGCACGCCCCGGTGCGCGGTTGCCGAGGCCAAGCCGGCCATGTCCAGCAGCGCGCCACCGCCGACCGCGATTACATAGCTGTGCCGGTCGATGTGGTGCATCTCGATCTTGGAGTGAATCTCGGAGACGTGGAAATAGGAATTCTTCGTCCGTTCGCCTCCCTCGAACTGCATGGGATCGCAAACCAGTTTCAAGCGGTCGCCGTGCCGGTCGAAGTACGCCCGCACCTGATCAACCAAACCGGGTTGGGCACGGCACATCGCCTCGTCCATCACCGTCAGCACTCTGTGGACTTGGGCGGTCGCTTGATCCGCGATGGTATCGCGGAGCGTCAGATTGGCCGTGGAAAACACATCGTGAGTGAACCGCACCTGATGCCGGTAGGTCACGTCGATCTGTCGTTCAATGATGTTCACTGCGTCAGGGAAAAGTGCGGCGACTGGGATTGAAATGCCAGTTATTTCGGTGCGCTTGGCCAAGCTTGGAGAAGGTCATGGGGGTTTCCCTCCGCTTGGCCAAGTGGTACAACTGCGCCGCCATGATTCGCATTGTCACTCTCTCTGTTTTGTTCGCGGTTGCGTTCCCGCTTGGCCAAGCGGATGAGAACAGCGATCGCTACAGCGAACAATGCACAGACATCATCGCAGTCAAGGGCCAATCGGACGCCGATGGCCGGCTTTGGCGCTTATTCGATGCCAACTGGAAATACCGGATGATCGCCTCGCCGGAAGCGGCGACGTGGCGCGGTTATCCCGGGCAGAATCATCGCTGGAGCGACTTATCGCTTGAAGCCATCGCCGAGGCAAAGGTGGTAGCGCGGCTGACGCTCGAGGCGACCCTCTCCATCGACCGGGCCAAGTTGAACGAGGCCAACCGATTGAATTACGACCTATTTCGGCGCAACGCCGAGATGGCGGTCGAGCGGCAGCAGTTCCCCGCCGAGTACCTCGCCATAAACCAGATGGATGGCCTGCCGCGGGATGTGCCGTCGATGATCGCCATGATGCCGGCAGCCAAGGCAAATGACTACGACGACATATTGGCGCGGCTGGGCGGCATCCCCGCGTTGGTTGATCAAACAATCGAGTTGCTGCAGGAGGGGGCATCCCGAGGCATCGTGCCCCCGAAAGTGCCGTTGCGCACATTGCCTGACCAGGTGACCGGGCATCTGCACGACGGCCCGTTGACCACGCCGATGCTGGCCAAGTTCAGGAAATTCCCAGTCACCATTCCGGATGCGGAGCAGGCGCGACTGACCGAGGCGGCCAAGGCGGTCTATACCGATGCGGTGCGGCCGGCACTAAAGCGGCTGCATGCGTTTCTGCGTGACGAGTATGTCCCGAATTGCCGCGAAACGGTGGGACGCAGCGCGTTGCCCAACGGCCTTGCGTGGTACGATTACCAGATTAAGCATTACACCACCACGACGCTCAGCCCGGACGAGATTCACGGCATCGGCCTGCGCGAGGTCAAACGCATCCGCGCCGAGATGGAGGCCATCCGCAAACAGGTCGGCTTCGAGGGCGGCCTCCACGATTTCTTCGAGTTTCTCAGGACCGACCCGCAGTTTTACTATGAAACCGCCGACGGGTTGCTCGCCGGATACCGGGACATCTGCAAGCGGGCCGACCCTGAGTTGCCTAAGCTGTTTCGCAAGCTGCCTCGCCAGCCTTATGGTGTGATCCCGGTGCCGGCGTACATCGAAAAATCGGTCACCACGGCCTACTATCAACCCGGCTCCAACGACGCTGGCCGCGCCGGTTTTTTCTTTGCCAACACCTACGACCTGAAGTCGCGGCCGAAGTGGGAGATGGAGGCGCTTGCGCTGCACGAGGCCGTGCCCGGGCACCACCTGCAGTTGGCCATCGCCGACGAGATTGACGGTCTGCCGGAGTTCCGTAAATACGGACGCTACACCGGCTACGTCGAGGGGTGGGGGTTGTATTCCGAGAGTCTCGGCGAAGAGATGGGTTTTTACACCGACCCCTATTCCAAGTTCGGCCAGTTGACCTACGAGATGTGGCGGGCCATCCGGCTCGTCGTCGACACTGGCCTTCATGCCAAGGGCTGGTCGCGTCAGCAGGCGATCGATTTCTTCAAGGCCAACGCCGGTAAAGCCGAGCACGACATCAGCGTTGAGGTGGATCGGTACATCGTCTGGCCCGGCCAGGCGCTGGCCTACAAGCTTGGCGAATTGAAACTGAAGGAATTGCGCGCCCGGGCCACGGCCAAGCTTGGTGACAAATTGGATATTCGATCCTTCCACGACGAAATCCTGTGGAACGGTGCGCTGCCGCTTGGCATCCTCGAGCAACGCATCAACAACTGGATTGCCGAGCAGGCCAAATAGTCCTCCGCTTGGCCAAGCGGACGTTTTTTTTGTCGCGTTCGATTTGATTTTGCCCAACTCTTCGGTTTTCCGCATGAAGAATTGGATATCTCGCCCCCCTGTCGTCGCGGCTGCAATGGCCGTACTCGTTTCCGGTTGCTGCAGTTTGCCGCTTGACCACAAAGCCAACGAAGGGAGGCTGCGGCCTCACCTTGGCGAGCCTTCGATCGAACTTCAGCAGGTTTTCAAAAACCAACGATTCCCGAACATCGTCGTCGCGATGGATGGTGCGCTCGTCGCCGTCTGGGGGTCGGACGGCGTGGTCGCCCGGCGCAGCGAGGACAGCGGCAAAACTTGGGGGCCTGAGATCATTGTTGCCAAGCCCGGTTTCCAGGGCGGGGGCGTGACTGTTGATGAGAACAGCGGCGACATTTTCGCGTTCGTCGAGGAGCGGCATCCCCCGGCACCGTTTGCCGTTTACCGGAGCAGTGACCACGGCTGGAGTTGGCGGAAATCGGAAACCGTGATCCACCCCGACAGCGAGGGGCGAATGCCGTCGATGCACATGAATGACCACGGCATCACCCTGCGCCATGGGCAATATGCGGGCCGGCTGGTTCGACCATCGCGCAACTATGCGGCGGGCAACCGCCGTGAAGAATGGCCAAACCACTTCACCAACGCGATCTACAGCGACGACGGCGGGACGACATGGCGAACGAGTGAGCCGTTCCCGGAAAACGGAACCGGCGAAGCGTGTGTTGCCGAGTTATCCGACGGCACGATCTATTACAACTCCCGCATCCATTGGGACAAGCGCCCGGACAACACGCGGCGCCGTGGGGCGTACAGCGAAGACGGTGGCCAAACCTGGCGCGATTGGCACATCATCGAGGCATTGCCGGATGGGCATCAACACCGCTCGTACGGCTGCATGGGCGGGCTGACCCGTCTCGCTGTTCAAGGGCGGGACATTTTGATTTTCAGCAACCTCGACACCCCTAACGCCCGGCGGGAAAAGATCACGGTCTGGGCGAGTTTCGATGGCGGCAAGACCTGGCCGGTCAAGCGTCTCGTGTTTGACGGGCCAAGCGCATATTCCTCGATGACCTCCGGCCGCCCGGGCACGAGGACGGAGGGTTGGATTTTTCTACACTTCGAAGGCGGCCCGAAAGGCGGCTCCACTGTGGCCAAGTTCAACCTGTCTTGGCTGCTCGCCGGCACGCCGACCGGGGATGGAGTGGTGCCTCAATTTTGAGCATCCCTCCAATCAAGCGGACGGTGTGCCGTCACGGGGCGCTGCGGCCGCCCGTCTTGAATGCTTCCAGCTTGGCCTTGAGCATTTTTATGATTTTCGGGTGTTCGTTGTACAGGTTGGTTGTCTCGCCGGGGTCGTTTGCCAGGTTGTAAAGCTGGCCCGGCGCGTCCGGCGCGTGTTCCGGCAGGGCGAATTGCTTCAACCCCCATTCGCCTTTGCGCTCGTAGTTGTTGCCGCCGGAGCCTTTGTGGTCGAGGTACTTCCAGTCGCCATGGCGTATGGCCAAGGCCAGGCTGATCGTCTGGTGCAGCGTGTATTCGCGGATCGGCTTGTCGCCGGCTTGGCCAAGCAGCGCGGGCAAAATGTCAAAGCTGTCCTCAGCGGCATCGCGCGGGATCGTGGTGCCAGTCAGCGTCGCGCAGGTGGCCATCAGATCAGTGAGACAGATCGTCTGCTCGGAGGTGCTCCCGGCCTCAATCCGCTTCGGCCACCGCGCGATGAACGGCACCCGGTGGCCGCCCTCCCATTGGTCGCGCTTGACACCGCGCCACGGCCGGGCGCCGTCGTGCTGGTGGGTTTTACGCATGTTTATGACGGTCGGCACCTCCGGCCCGTTGTCGCTCGTGAAGATCAGCAGCGTGTTTTCCCCGTAGCCAAGCTGATCCAGTTTTTTGGCCAAGCGGCCGACGATATAGTCGAGTTCAAAGATGAAGTCACCGTGCGGGCCGGCTCCGGTTTTGCCCTTGAACGCCCGCCCGGCAAAGGAGGGCAGGTGCACCGCCTGCGCGGAGTGGAACAGGAAAAACGGCTTGTCCGGAGATTGCTTCTTGTGCGACTCCAGAAACTCGAGGCTCTTTTGCAGGAACACCATGTCCACCTCCTCAAGGTCGAAGCCGGGTGCGATCATGCCGGGGCGGTTGTCGCGGGAGTAGGGGTGCTTGGGCAGCGGTTCGCGGTCGACGATGCGCGTCGGCGGTACGGGGATTTTGTCACCATCGATGTAGGCGTAAAGCCAGTCGGTGGTCGGGCAGCATGCGGTGCCAAAAAAATGATCAAACCCGCGGTCAATCGGCCCGCCGCTGATCGGCTGCGAATAATCGATCCGCTTCACCGCATCGAGCCCGTTTTTGTCGATGGCCTTTCCGTCCTTGTCGTAAAAGGTCATCCCGACGTGCCATTTCCCGAACATCGCGGTCGTGTAGCCTTGGCTCCGGAGCAGGCCGGGAAGAGTGAGTCGATCCGCCTTGATGAGGCATGGCCCGCCGGCTCCGGTAAACACCCCTTTCATGCCGTTGCGGAAAGCCATCCGACCGGTCAGCAGGCTGTATCGCGTCGGCGTGCAGACGGTGGAGGGGCTGTGGGCGTCGGTGAATCGCATGCCCGAGCTGGCCAGCTGATCGATGTTCGGGGTGGATACCTTGGCCTCTGAATTGTAACAGCTGACATCGCCATAACCGAGGTCGTCGGCGAGGATGAGGACGATATTCGGCTTGGCCTGATGATCGGGCAGCGCCGCGCTTGGCCAAGCGCCAAGCAGGCTGAGGCCAAGCGCCGCATGGTAGAGGCAAGTCCGGTACGGCTTCATGAGATGTGGTTTAAATCAGGCGGAATCGTACTGGGCAGCGGGCATCTGGTGAAGCCGAAAATCGGGTGAACGAGAGGATCGATCGCGTGAAGGCCAATCTCACCGATGCACCCCAACTGGCGGAAGTGTTGCGCCATCACGAGCAAGCCCGATCTTTCTGGCGTGAAAAAATCCGGAATACCAACGCCGACTAGGCTTTTTGGCGCAAGTCGTGCCGTTCCGTGATGAAGCGGATCGGAGTTCATCGTGAAACCCAGCATCAACGGAATGAGGCAGTGACCGGAGGGGAATCCACTTGACGGTCAATGCCCGCGCGGCCAGTCTCGCTAGACAGATAATGAACGGGATGACCATCGGTTTGTTGACTGCGTGTCTGGCGCTTGGCCAAGCGCAAACGAATCCACTCTATGTCAAGGTTGAGGGCCAGCCGCTGGGGGCGAATGCGGCGCGAGTGATCAAGGCGCTGGATTTTCTGGGGGCGCCCTTGGGGGCGAAGGAAGTGAAAGCGCTCAAGGCCGCCATCGGCAAACGCGATGCGGCTGCGATTCAAACAATTCTCGATGCGCACGTGCTGGTGGCCGTGTCGGTGAACCCCGAGTTGCGCGTGAAGGTGCAGCGCGGGCCGGCGAATGCGGTGCTGCGGCAGGGCGGGTTTACACCGTTCCTTGTGAAGGTGCTCAACGACGCCACCGTGGCGCGGCCGGTGCGCGTGGGCAGTCCGCAGGCGGGCCCGGTGTATTCCGGCGCGGCGCTGGTCATCCTGCGGCGGCAGGCGCAAACGGAGTTGAAGGACAACGAAAACACGAAGGGCGACAAGGGCCGTTTTTTGTCCGTGGAGATGTTTGGAAAACCGCCGATGCAGTCGAACCTCAGCGGCTTGGAGGCGGAGTACGCCATTGTGTTGATTTACAGCCACGAGGCCGGCAAACGTGAGGCGACACTGCAGTTTGATATCGGCCAAGGCACGCAGGATCTCGGCTTTCGCGCCGAGGTGCCGGTGCTTTTCAACGTGCTGCCCGCGCGCGCAGTGAAGCTAGATGTGCGCGATGCGGATGGCCAACCGACCACGGCGCGGCTGGAATTCCGCGATGCCGCCGGGCGCGTGTACCCGCCGCAGGCCAAGCGCTTGGCCCCGGATTTCTTTTTTCAACCGCACATCTATCGCGCTGACGGGGGCGTGGTGCTGCTGCCGCCGGGGAAGTTCACGATGGAAAGCTCGCGTGGCCCGGAGTATCGCGTGCGCACGCGGACGGTCACCGTGCCGGCCAAGGGCGCAGCGGAAATCAAAGTCCGGCTGGAGCGCTGGGTGAACCCGGTGCGGTTCGGATTTTACAGCGGCGACCATCACATCCACGGCGCCGGCTGCTCGCATTACGACAGCCCAACGCAGGGCGTGCGGCCGGGCGACATGTTTGCACAGGTAAAAGGCGAGGGGCTCAACGTCGGCTGCGTGCTCACGTGGGGGCCGTGCTTTGATTTTCAACGCGATTATTTTTCGCCGTTGGCCGATGGCGTCAGCGAGCCGATGACGTTGCTGAAATACGATTTGGAAATCAGCGGCTTCGGCTCGGCGGCGCTGGGTCATGTGTGTCTACTCAATTTAAAAAACCAAACCTACCCCGGTTCGAAGGGCACGAAGACTGAGGGCTGGCCGTCGTGGACGGTGCCGGTGCTGCGCTGGTGCAAGGAACAGGGTGGCGTGACTGGCTATCCGCATTCTGCGTTGCATGTAAATCCCACCGCCACCGCCCAATGGCTGATGCGCACGCTCAACGTGGACGAGGACACCGTGCTCACCGGCGACGAGGCGGCACCGGGGCTGTTGCCGGAACCCTTCACCAAGGTGGATGCCGACGGCAACGGCGCGCTCACCGAGGGGGAGCTGACCGCCAGTGCCAATCGTGCCGCCGACACGTTGCCGAACTACGCGCTCCCTGCGCTCAATGGCGGTGGGGCGATGGAGATTTTTGTGAGCACGGCCGAGGGCGTTTGCGATTTCATCAGCGCGATGGACACCGCGCGGATCCCCGAATGGAACACGTGGTATCACCTGATGAACTGCGGCTTCCCGCTCAAGCTCAGTGGCGAGACGGATTTTCCGTGCATGTCCAGCCGCCGCGTTGGCGCCGGTCGCGTGTACGTGCAATTGGGCGCGAAGAAAAAACTCAACTTCGCCGAATGGTGCCGCGGCCTCGGAGCCGGCCAATCTTATGTGAGCGACGGTTACGCGCACGCGCTGGCGTTCAACGTCGGAGGCCAAGCGCCGGGCGAAAATGACGTCCGCTTGGCCAAGCCGGGCAACGTGGCGGTGACGGCCAAGGTCGCCTTCGCACCGGAAACGCCCGAGACGGTGGCGCAGGGCCTGCTCAAACCGCCCGCCGGGACACGCATGAGCGGCGACACGGTGAACCTGCACGCGCCGCGGCACCGCAAATTCGTGAAAGGCGGCGAGCGTTTGGTGGAGTTGATCGTGAACGGCCAAGTTGCTGCGAAGAAAATCGTGTCCGCCGATGGGGCGATCCATGATTTGAAATTTGAAGTTGCGATCGCCCGCAGCAGCTGGGTGGCCCTGCGACATTTTCCGCACTTGCACACCAACCCGGTGAACGTGCTGGTGGCCGGAAAACCCATCCGCGCCTCCCGCGCCAGCGCGCAGTGGTGCGCAGAGTCAGTAAAAATTCTCTGGCGCAATCGCCATCGTTTCATCAAACCCGCCGAGCGTCCCGCGGCCAAGGCGGCCTATGATCGAGCGCTGAAAACCTACGAGCGCATCGCGGCGGAGTCGCCGTAGCTATTCGTGATCCACATGGACTTCGCGGCGGCTGAATTTCCAGCCAGCCGGTGTCTTCACAAATATGTCCCGATACACACCTGAATGAACCAGATTGGGAGCCGCATCTCCGGTTTTCTGCCAAACAACAGAGAACACCGTCTTGGCATGAACCGAGCCATCCGGGTTTCGTGAGAACAGTGAGTTGGTCTGGTGATGGCGTGTTTGAATCCTTTGCTCGGTGAATGCCCTGAGTTGTTCACGGGCGAACTTGAGGAGTCCCTGTTTTGTTTTGATCGTTCGCTTGGGAGCTCCGTCGGCATGGAATTTCCATTCGGCGCTGTCGATAAACAGGTCTGCCCAACTGTTTGCATTCCTGTCATCCCACATGTGGCTGTATTGCGAGATCAAGTCCAGAATCTCCATCCGGTCTAATGTGGCGAGATGGTTTTCAGATGCCGTGCGCGGTTTATCCGGTGAACGGCAGGCGCTTGAAAGCATGAACATGCAGGCCAGCAAGCTGACCGTCCAATGCTTGGCTTGAGCCGTTGTTATCTTGCGCAGCATCAAGTTTACTCAGGTTGGTTCCGGTCGAAATGCTTGGTTTGGAGTTCGCGGATGCGCAGCATGACGTCGGATCCTTCATGGAAGGCGAGGATGCCAATGGCCTCGACGGTTTGGCCGGGCGGACAGTCGGGGAAAGCGGGGGCGGCGTGCATGCAGGGCACGGGCGGGTTTTCCCACGGGCGATGGAGCGGCTGCCAGCCGGTGATGACCCACCGTTGCCCGTCGGCGTCGCGGCAGGCCACCCAGTTGCCGTCGATGATCTTGTTGGCGCGGATACGCTGGTTGAAGCCGGGCAGGCCCTTGAGCATTACGCACACCTGCGCGCGGAGGCCGGTGACTGTTTCTGGTGAACCGTTGCGAATCCAAAGCTTCAACTGGACGACTTCGTTGCCGGGTGCGATCCGGCTGCCAATCGCGATGCCGTTGGGCAATGTCCGCAGCAGGCTAAGTGAGCCGTCGGGGTTGTGTTCCCACTCGAGTGGCTCGAGTGATTTGTCCTGTTTGTCCCAGATGGTGGGGATGTGCGTGTGGGCCAGGTAGGTGAGGCCGAGGTTGGACCAGATGGCTTCGGGGACGTCGAGCACGGCGTAGCTGTGCGGATCCCACGGCGCGAAGATGCTGACCTTGGTTTCGCGCTGGGGTACGAGTGCGCCGTTGAGGAAGCCGATACGCGGATGCCGCCCGCCGGGATACGGCAGCACCTTCAGCGGGGCATTGTCGGGGCGCTTGGCCAAGCGCGTTTCAGCGATGTTCCAGTCGTCGAGTTGTTGCCGCACCTTGGCCAAGGGCAGCCCGGTGGCGGCGCGCACCTCGTGCGCTGTGTACCGGTGGTGGGTGACCATGTTCCGGAGCCAGCGCTTGGCCTCTCCATCGTCCCTGGGCGGACGAGCTTCCGGCGTGGGCGGGTCGCTTGTGGCCAGGCCCTGATAATGCTCGAGTGCCGCTTGGTATTCGCCCATGGCCGCTGCGGAAACGATGCCTTTGCTCCGGTCTATTTCTGCCTGCACGCGCTCGACCAGATACTCCTTCTCCTCGTGTGAAGGGCGGAGTGGCTTGCCGGGAACGTCGATCCTCCATTGGCCGGTGTGTGCAAAACGCAGCCGTCCGCCGTGGCGCTCCTCGTAACAGCGAACGGCCACCCAGCCGCTGGTTTTGATTGGCAACGTGGCGGAGAACGCCATTCGGCGCGCCCCTGAAGGCGTGGCCTTCGGCTGGGAACGAACGTTCAGCATCGGTTGGCCGTTGACGACGATTTCCAGTAACGCAACCGGCTTTTCGCTCACGACCTCGCCGGTGACAGCCAGTTCGCCGCCGCCAGGGCCAAGCGACAGTGTGGAGCCGGGTTGCTGCCCGTTCACTGTGGCGAACAACATCGGCCCGGTGGTGACGAAGCTGCGGCCGCGCTTGAGGCCGTCCAGCCAGGCCTCGTAGCTGAATCCGCCGGGCAGATGCACGTACACGCGGCTGAAGCCAGCCGGCACGGGATGGACGCCGTTGGCTGACCCGGCGGTTGGCACGAGGTCGAACCCGGCATTGAGCAGCGTGTAATATTGTCCGAGCGTGTAATTCATCCATTCCTCCTCATTGCCGGTGGTGCTGCCGCTGGGGGGCTGAAGAAATCCCGGCGCACGGGAGTTCCACTTGGTGAAGGCGAATCTCGTGCGCCACAGGTGGTTGTTGGCCAGCTCGTACAGGCGCGCGCCGGTGCTGTGGGGAAGCGTCATCGAAAACGGCCAGTCGAGTTTGTCCATGTCAAACACCGCGCCCTCGGCCCGGGCGCGACGGGCCAGCGGTCCCCACGGCGGTACGCCCTCGTTGAACACCGACGTGTGGTTGAGGAAAAACAGCGCTCCCAACGTGTGCCGCCTCGGACCCACCGAGAAAATCTCATACTCCGTGTTGCGCGGCCAGATGACATGCGTGGGATCGACCGAGATCAGCCTGTCCGGAATCTCGCCGCCAATGTTCTTGTTGCCCGACGTGGGTGGCAGGCCGGATTTCGTCACCCAGTAGGTCAGCGGCATCGATACATTGAGGTCCTCGGCCTGGATGACGTTGGGCAACTCATTGAGGCTGCGGTGGATGTGGGTATCACCGGAGAACCATCCGCGCTCGCCCAAATCGATCCAGCGGCGCAGGCGGATTTCGAGTTGCACATCCGCTTGGCCAAGCGACAGCGATTTGGATTCGCTGAAGTACTCCTTGCCGCGCTCAACCGTGACCGTGTAGTCGCCCGGCGGGAGGTCGGCCCGGAACGGGTGCGCCGAGACGGTGGTGTGTTTCTCGAACGACTCCTTCTGGGACCAGTTCGTCTTGTCGTAGCGGAAGGCAGTGCCCTTGGCCGCCGCTGATTCCGCGAAAAACCATTCGCCTTGGCCGTTCGTAATATAAATTCGAGCGGCGACGGGCCTGCCCGTTTGGGAGTCCACAATGCGCCCGCGCAACTCGGCGGCCTGCAAGTGTGTGCAGAGGAGGATGGTCAGTAACACTATTTTCATGGGTCGTATAGCGGGTGCAGGCGTTTCGCTTAGGCCATGTCGGCAGTCAATCGCTGGTTTGTTGTGGTTCAACGCTAAACCAGTTCACGAAAACATCATAGCTGGGCCTGTGACAGGGCGCGGTTCCACCCGGCAAGCAGCGTGTTGCGGGTGGCCGGAGTCATCGTTGGCTTGAATCGCCGTTTGGCTCTCCATTGGGAAGTGATGTCGCGTTTATTTTTCCATATACCCGCGGCAAGGCCGGCGAGGTATGCGGCGCCGAGCGCAGTCGACTCAGTGTTGGCCGGGCGGATGACCGGCACCCCGAGCAGATCACTCTGGAATTGCATCAGCAGGTTATTGGCGCTGGCACCGCCGTCGACGCGCAGTTCGCGCAGCTTTGTGCCGGCGTCACGTTCCATCGCGGCGAGGATGTCGCTCACTTGATAGGCAATACCCTCCAGCGCGGCCCGGGCGAGGTGTGCCTTGGTCGTGCCTCGGGTCAGCCCGGTGATGGTGCCGCGCGCGTGGGGGTTCCAATGCGGCGCACCCAGTCCTGTGAAAGCCGGCACGAGGTGGACGCCGCCGTTGTCCGGCACGCGCTTGGCCAAGTGCTCAATCTCCGCCGACGACTTGATAATGCCCAACTCGTCACGCAACCATTGCGTTACGGCACCGGCGATGAAGACGCTGCCCTCCAGCGCGTACTCCGTTTTGCCGCCGATCTTCCATGCGACGGTTGTCAGCAGTCGGTTGCGGGACGGCATCAGCTTGCTGCCAGTGTGCATCAGCATGAAGCAACCGGTGCCGTAGGTGTTCTTGACCATGCCGGGTCGGTGGCAGCATTGGCCGAACAGCGCGGCATGCTGGTCTCCAGCGATGCCGGCGATGGGGATCGCCTGGCCCAGCGCGCTCGTTTCGCCAACAACCCCGCTGGATGAAACAATCTTGGGCAAAACGGATCGCGGTATGCCGAACAGCGTCAGCAGTTCGTCGTCCCAGTCGCCGGTGCGGAGGTTGAACAGCATCGTCCGCGAGGCGTTCGTGGCATCGGTGAGGTGCGCCTTCCCGCCGGTCAGGTTCCAGATCAACCACGAGTCGACCGTGCCAAAGGCCAAGCGGCCGGCGCGCGCCTTGGCCAAGGCGCCCTTGGTGTTGCGGAGCAGCCATCGAATCTTGGTTGCGCTGAAGTAGGCGTCCAGTTCGAGCCCGGTCTTGCGGCGGATCAGCCGGTCGGCCTTCTCCCGGCGCAATGCGTCGCAAAAGTTCGCAGTACGGCGATCCTGCCAGACAATGGCATTGCCGGTCGGCTTTCCGGTGTCGCGATCCCAAACGAGGGTGGTCTCGCGCTGGTTGGTGATGCCGATTGCCGCGATGTCGGCAGCGGAGAGCTTGGCCAGGCGCAGCGCGCGCTTGGCCGTGCTGAGTTGCGTTTTCCAGATGAGAGCCGGGTCGTGCTCGACCCAGCCCGGTTTGGGATAAATCTGCGGTAACTCCCGCTGCGCCACTGTCACCGCTTGGCCAAGCGCATCAAAAACAATCGCCCGAGAACTGGTCGTTCCTTGGTCCAGCGCGAGGGTATGTTTTTTTCGGCTCACGGGACTTCCTCGATCCGGTAAAAGCGTTGCTTGCGCAGGCGGGTCGCCTCGAGATCGATATAAATAAACTGGTCGGCGTCGATGGTGACAGTCTTCAGCGGCTTCCAGTTTTTGTTGTCGCCGAGATCCTCGCTGTAGTCGATCCGGTAGGTGCGGCCCGCGACGCCATCGATCGTCACGGCGGCCACGGTCTCCGCCGACAAGCGGCTTTGGAACGGCGCGTCAAGGATGGCTTGCTTCAGGTTCGCATAGCCCTCGGGGGAGGCGAGATCCGATGCGCGTGTTCCCCGGAACGGGAAAAAGTCCGTCAACTCACCGCGTTCGTTGTAAATATAGTAGTCATCCTTGCCTCCCTGGTGAAGTCCAAACGCATCTACCAGTTCGGTGTCCTGAAATAGAGGGAAGCTGCAGCGAGAGGTGAACTCATTTTGTTCTGATTCCCCGGAAGCGACGTTGACGACGACAAAATTGACCTTGATGCGGTTGGCCGCGAACTCTTTCCGCATCTCTTCCATTTTCTCGATCTGCGTCTTGCAAAACCCACACCAGGTCGCGAGCAGGGCGACGAAGGTCACTCGGCCGCGAAAATGCTCCAGCCCGTAAGTCTCGTTGAATCTTGGGCTCTTTGGCTGGAAATCGGTCAGCTTCCACTCCGGCCAGGGAGAGCCGGGTTTCTTCGGGGATTCGGGCTGGGCCAAGGTGCGGCTCGGGGCAACGAGGGCCGTGGCGAGCATCATGGCTGCGGCAAGACATCGGGGAACGATCAACCTGTTCATGCGGGCGGGAGATTAGAGCTTGGCCAAGCGCATGGCAACCAGCGGGACGGTGTGGAGCAAAAAAACTGGCTGTGCTTGGGCAAGCACAGTAGCGTTTGC
>NYYJ01000186.1 GCA_002686755.1 Verrucomicrobiales bacterium | reverse complement strand
TGTTTTTTTTGCACCGCCCCGTCTTTCGGGTCGAGCAGCAGGGCGAACATCAACGCGCAGGCATCGTGCGGCTCTCGCGCCGCCTCCCGCACCGGCTTGGGCAGTGATTGCAGCAGCGCGGCGGCAAAGTCGATGTGTTGCTGTGTTGGATTGCCAACGGAACCGGAGACGGCATCCGCCGAGCCGACCTCGACCCGCGCCTGCCCGGCCGCGGCTAAGCCCATGACCACCGGCGGCAGCGCTTGGCCAAGCGCATCGCCCACGCCAGGTATGGGGATGCCGGCCTGTTTCCCTCGCGACGAGGCGGCCGCCTCAATGGACGGTGAAGGCCGATCTTCAAACTGCACCTCCGAAAAATCGCCGTCGAAGCTTGGCTCGAGCAGTTGAATCCGCTCCAGCAGCGGGGGATGCGTGGCGGTGATGGAAAACCATGACTCCCGCATGCCGTTGGCAAAGAACATGTGGCTGGCCTCATCCGCATGCGGCGAGACCAACCGGGAACCGCTGCTGAGTGCGCCGATTTTTTTTAATGCGCCGGAAAGTCCCTCCGGGTTGCGTGTGAACTGCACCGCCGACGAGTCCGCAAGGTACTCGCGCTGCCGCGACACGGCACTCTTGATGAGGTTGCCCATCAGGATGCCCAGCCCGCCCGATGCCATGATGCCCAGCCCGGCGATCCCAATCAGGGCCGCGCCCCCACCCTCGTTGCTGCTGCTGCGGCTCCGCCGGCCAGACGAGTTGAATCCGATCCGCATCATTAGCCGCCCGAGCTGTGCCAATACCAGAAGACCGAACACGACGGCAATCAGGCGAAAATTGAGCCGCATGTCCTGGTTCAGAATGTGGCTGAACTCATGGGCGATGACCCCCTGCAATTCGTCGCGCTGGAGCCGCCGCATGCAGCCATCGGTCACGCCAATCACCGCGTCGTCGACGGTGTAACCGGCTGCGAACGCATTGATCCCCTTTTCGCCGTCCATCACGTACACCTCCGGCATTGGCACGCTCGAGGCGATGGCCATCTCCTCGACGACATTCATCAGCTTTTGCTCGTCGGCGTCGGTGCTGGCCATGTTCACCAGCCGCCCGCCCATCATCGAGGCGATGCTGGATCCGCCACTCAACTGACTTTTACGGTACAACCCGGCCAGACTGATCACCACGAACGTCCCGAGCACGACCCACAGGGCAAGCATCGGATCCAAAAACGTGGAGAAATCAAAGTCGCCCTTGTTCCAATCGCCGCCGGCCAGCGGAATGGTCACGGCGATGATCAGGAAGTTCAGCAGCGATATAAGCAACACCGCAACGCAGAACAGAAAAACCAGAACCCCGGTTTTTTTCTTGGCCTGCCGCTGGCGCTCGAAGAAGTCCATTGATTAACCTTGTATAAAAAATGAGCCTGACGATTGGCCTCGCTGTTCGTCTGCAATCTCCCTCTTCCCGGCCCTCTCCCGCTGGGAGAGGGAGCTTGGCCAAGCGTATCCGCCCTTGATTCCATCTCCCTCAGGGTGAAGGTGGCCGAAGGCCGGATGAGGGTGATGCCTTCGGATGTTCTCTTGTATAAACAACTGCTTGATCGCCGGGTTGAAACCAAGCCAACGATTGCGAACCGCCGGGATCACATCTCGTCGAATGAAACGTCGAGATCCTTCTTTTGATCGGCAGTGATGACCGCCTTGCCGACGTCGCCCAACCCTTCGACCTCGAAGAAGATCGCCTCGGTGAACCCGAACATGCCAGCAACCATGTTTGCCGGGAAAACCTGCAGCGCGTTGTTGAAGGTCATCACCGAGTCGTTGAACGCCTGCCGGGCAAAGGTGACTTTGTTCTCCGTCGACGTCAGTTCCTCGGTCAACTGCATCATGTTCTGGTTGGCCTTCAGGTCGGGATACGCCTCGCTGAGCGCGAACAGTCGACCCATCACTCCGCCCAGCGTGCCCTCGGCAGCAACCATCTGTTTCATCGCCTCCGGGCTGCCCGGGTTTTCGCTGACCGCCGCATTGGCGTTGGCGGCCATGTTGCGCGCCTGGATGACCTCCTCGAGCGTCGCCCGTTCATGCTTCATGTAGCCCTTGGCGATCTTGACCAGGTTCGGGATCAACTCGTACTTGCGCGTCAACTGGATGCCGATCTGCGAGTAGTTGTTGTCCTTGGCGTTGCGCTTGCGGACCAGCCCGTTGTAAACGCCCATCACCCACAGGCCGACGAGGACGACCAACCCAACCAATCCCGCTATTAATAATATTACAGTTGTCATTTCAGCTTCCTTTCACCTCTTGGTCCGTGAGGCTAGGTCACCCGAACGCACATGTCAATTATAATCTGAATAACCGATTATAGTTTTCGACCCAGCTAAGGCTGTCAGGGTTGGAATTGCAGCGAAAAAAGGTCAGCATTCTTTAATTCAAACTCAAGCCGCACCACCGGGTGGTTTCCGCGCAGGTTGCGGATGTCACCGCCGTCTTTCCAAGCCACATGTTGCTGCAACGAATCGCCACGCAACGGCTTGCAATCGTGCAGCGTGTAACCGGCGATCGCCTGGCCGTTGGACTGCTTGATGGCCGCCCGGATCGAGCCGCCTTGGTTGGCACGGTAGTTCACGATCAATCGTTCCGCCGCTTGGCCAAGCGTAATTGGTTTCGTGACCAACTTGCCCGACTCCCCTCCGCCCCGGACG
Source organism: Verrucomicrobiales bacterium (assembly GCA_002686755.1). Lineage (GTDB taxonomy): Bacteria > Verrucomicrobiota > Verrucomicrobiia > Limisphaerales > UBA1096 > UBA1096. The sequence continues at coordinate 20,440 of NYYJ01000186.1, read as the reverse complement.
GAGACAAATCCATCCTTGCGGTATTCAAACCGCCGCAGTCGGCTGTCCGGGCCGGTGTAATACGCCTCGGTCGCATAGACGGAAAGATGACCGGGGCGGCCCGGAATCTCGACGACCCCCCACGCCATGTAGTTGCTCCGGTTGCCGCCACGGTCTTTCGGGGCGGACTCGGGCACGACCGGCTCGAGCCACCTGTGAAATGCTACGCCGTCGCGGCTGATCATCAGGGTCGGTTCCACACGCTGGCCATCCTCCGGCAGGTAACGCGTCGGGAAACCCAGGAGCAGGTGCGGCGCCCGCGCATACGGCTGCACGGCGTTGGTGTACAAGTGCTGCACCGGGATGCCGTCCTGATACGTGAGCAGCACCGGCTCGGTCCAATGAATGAAATCCCCCGATGTAGCGGTCATGATGGCACGCACTCCATTCACAAAGGTACGGTGGTACTCGCGGTACTGCCCGGTTTGCGCATCCCAAAAGGCGAGGTTCTGCGAATCAAACGCGCCCTCGGTGATCACCGGCTCGTTGCGCGTCAATTTCCAGCGGATGCCGTCGGGTGACTCGTAAACATACAACCCCTTTTTCCCCGCAGGCCATCCACGGGCGATGCCCCGGTAGCGCGCTCCCGGGCCCGATTCGGGATTGTTATCCTTGAACGCCACGAAGCAGTGCGTGCCCAGTCCGTCCAGCACGATGTTATTCTCCTTCGAGCCGTTGAACTCGAACAGGCCCAGCTTCGGCTTCACCCAGTGGATACCATCCCGGCTCTCGGCGTAGCAGGTCACCTCGCGATGCGTGGCCTTTTTTGTCCCGGTGTCCCAGTGCGAACCCCGGTAGTACATGCGAAACAAATCGCCATCACGAAAGATCGTGTAATACGCGCTGGTGTTTCCCTCCCACGGCGCATCGGTGGTAAGCACAACTTCCTTCGCTACCGGCATGTGCAGGTGCTGTTTCGCGTCCCCGGTCAATTTCGCGATGAGAAATCGATCCACGAACAACTCCCACCGCGTGCCGTCCGGGCCAAGCGTCAAGGGCTCGGCCGTCAACACCAGTTGCGCGGCAAACAACAATGCGATGGCAACACATCGCCTTGGTTTTATGGTTTTGAATGCTCTAGTCGTGGTCATCTTAAATCAACTCCCGCAAAAAATCAGCCGTGCCGGCGGCGGACGCCTCCGGGGTCTCCCCCGGCTGGGCCGATTGGTGCACCGTGACCGTCCCATCGTAGCCGATTGCCTTCAGCCCGGCGAACACGAGACCGAAATCGACCCCACCGGAGGCGTGCACCGGGATCAGGTCGAACGATACGTCGCCGGCACACCACGTCGGCAGCGTCAATGCGCCGTCCGGCTTGAGCAATTGGTTTTGCAGATAGACGTTGAACACCCACTTGGCCAACCGCTCGATCGTGGCCGGACCGTAATCCTGCCCGCAAATCTCGAGGTTCGCCGGCTCGTACACCAGCCCAAAATTCGGCCGGTCAATCGCCGTCAACGTCCGCTCGATGCCGTCGACGGTCTCGAACAGGCTCAGCGTGTGGCATTGGTGTACGAGTTGCAGGCCGCGCTCGGCCGCCTCGTCCGCGGCGCGCTGTGCGTGGGCGATGTCCGACTCCTGCTTGACGGCCACGCGAATACGCGGCGCACCCAAGCGCTTGGCCAAGTCGAGATACGGCGTGATGTTCCGCAATGAGCTTGGCCCGTTGTCGTTATTGTAAACCGTGTCAAAGTCGCCGGTGACCATGCTCACGGCCAAGCCGTTTTCAGCGAGGCACGCGGCGGCCGCCTCGACGGTTTCCGGCGGCGACTGGACACCCACCTGCGACGCCCGCATACAGAGCGCAGCGTAGCCGCACCGCTTGGCCAAGCGGGCCAGCTCGTCGAGCGGCATCGACGCCGCCTCCTTGGAGTGGAACTCCTCGGCGATCCGGACGGAGAGAGAAAGTTGCATGATGGCAGAGCGCTTGGCCATGCTATCCGGCCCGTGCGTGCGGAGCAACCCCTTTGCGGGCGACTACAGTACAATATCTTTTTTGTAGTTGCCTTTCATCCCGCCGAGTGGCAGATTGTCGGCCGTTATGAGTACTTTGCAAAACAACATACCGGTGACACAGGGACTGTTCGGCACGACGGATCTCGACGAGGCCCGTTCCGCCGCCATCAAGAAAACCTACGCCCTGCTGTCGTTGAGCGTGGTGTCTGCCATCGTCGGCGGCTTCATCGGCTCGAGTACACCCGCCTTGGTCCAATTCTTTGCATCGATTCCCGGCTGGATCGTGGCGATGATCGCCCTCAATGCCATCCCGCACATGGCCATGGCCTGCCGGAACAACCCGGTCATGGGCACGCTTGCACTCATCGGCGACGGCCTGGTCGCAGGATTGGTGCTGGCACCGGTGCTGTTCATGGCCAGCGTCGTCGCGAAGGACATCGTCCCGGCCGCGCTGGTACTGACCGCGATCGTGTTCGCCGGGGTCACGGCTGCCGTGATGATCACCAAGGTGCAGTTTTCCGCACCGCGCGGACTAATGATCGGAATGTTCTTTGCCATCATCGGCGTCATCGTCCTGAACATGTTCCTGGAAATCGGCCCCCTTGGCATGCTCATTTCCGGGGCGATCGGCATCTTCGGCGTGTTCATCCTCGTGAATGCCACGAGCCAGGTGTTGAACAACCCGGAATACGACGAACCGGTGGTGGGCGCGCTGATGCTGTTCGCCGGCCTGTTCAACGTCTTCGTCGCCATCATCCACCTCCTGCTCGCCTTCGCAGGGCGGGACGACTGAGCCAACCTACTTTCACAGCAAAAAGGCCAAGCCGAACGGCTTGGCCTTTTTTGTGGCTGACTTTGCAGCCACAACTCAGAGCGGCTTCAGGACGATGTTTTTGAACCAGACCGGATGGCCGTGGTACTGCAACCCGACGCTACCGGTGCGGGGCAACTCCTTCAGCGCGGTGCGGAACTTGTTGCGGGAGCCGTCCGGGTTTTTACGCGCGGTGGTCCATTGATCGAGGTCAGCATCGATGATCGGTTTGCCGTTCAACACGACTTTCACCAATGCGCCGTTGACGGTGATTTTCATCTGGTTCCATTCGCCGACCGGCTTGGCCGCGTTCGCGCTGGGCGCAAGCGCATCGTACAACGCGCCGCAGTCGTGTTTGCCCACCTTGGCCCTGCCGTGCGAATCGAGTATCTGGATCTCAAACCCGCCCTGTACAGGGTTCTTCGGGTCGGTCCGGAAAAACACGCCGCTGTTGCACCGCTTGGACATCTTGAAATCCAGTTCCAGTTCGAAGTTGTCGTAACTGCCGTTTGCCCAAATGTAGCCGCCCGGGCTGGCACTTGGCTGGAGCAACCCGTCCCTGGCCTCCCAAGCTCGCGGCTTTTGCTGTGTCCAGTTTTTCAGGTCTTTGCCGTTGAACAGCTTGACGGCTTTTTTGCCATCGGCTGCCTGTCCAGTGATGCAAGCCAAGCCGGCGGCCAGCGCCAGCGCCCAAGTGATGATTTGAGTTTTCATGTCGATGATTGTGCGGGGGCATTGAACTGTGCCTCCTCAAAAAATGCAACCCGCTTGGCCAGGCGCGAGGTTACCGCGCCGAGATCTCGAGCATGCGCTCGATCGGCTGCCGCGCGCGCTCGATGATGGCGTCGTCGAGGGTCACTTCCGGGGTGCGGTTGGCCATGCAGTCGTGCAGTTTCTCGAGCGTGTTCATTTTCATGAAGCGGCACTCGTTGCAGGCGCATTTCTCGGTCGGCGCGGGGATGAACTGCTTGTCGGGGCACTCCTTCTGTAGCCGGTGCAGCATGCCGACCTCGGTGGCGATGATCACCGCCTTGGCCCGGGAATCGCGGCAGTAGTGGACCATTTTCTCCGTGGAGCAAACCTCGTCGGCGAGCATGCGGACGGCCTTGGTGCACTCGGGGTGCGCGACCAGCGGCGCGTCGGGGTGCTCGCGGCGTATCCGCGTGACGCTCTCGTGCGTCCACTCGACGTGCACGTAACAGTCGCCCTGCCACAGCGTCATCGGGCGGCCGGTCTGCTCGGTCACCCACGCACCAAGGTTCTCGTCGGGCACGAACAGCAGGTCGCGATCCGGCGGGGCGGCCTCGACGATTTTCTTGGCGTTGCCGCTGGTGCAGATCACATCGCTGAGCGCCTTGACCTCGGCACTGCAGTTGACATAGGCGATGGTGTAAAAGTTGGGGTTGGTCGCCTGTAGCGCCCGCAGTTTTTCCGGCGGGCAGCTCTCCTCGAGCGAGCAGCCTGCGTCGCGGTCCGGCAGCAGCACGGTTTTTTTCGGCGACAAAATCTTCGCCGTCTCCGCCATGAAATGAACGCCGCAGAACACGATGACCGCCGCGTCGGTCTCGGCCGCCTGCCGTGACAGGCCCAACGAGTCACCGACATAGTCGGCCAGGTCCTGAATCTCCGGCACCTGATAATTGTGTGCGAGGATCACGGCGTTGAGATCCGCCTTCAGCTTGAGAATCTCGCGGGACAGCACGTCCAGTTGCTCCGGCGGCGTGCGGCGCTCCACGCGGAACCCGGCGGTGGCGCTTGGCTGAATGTCGGTCGTGTCAATCACCGCAGACACATTACGGCCCAAGACTGGCCGGGTCAACCGAGGCTTGCCACGCTTGGCCAAGCGCGTACCTTTTCCCGGACAAGATGAGCCACCGAATCACCCGACGCCGATTCGTCCAGCAAGGCGTTTTCACGATCCTCGCCGCCGGAAGCGCGCGCACCTACGCCGCCAACGAGAAGCTCGACATCGGCATCGTCGGCGTGATCAACCGGGGCAAGGCCAATCTCAACGGTGTCGCCGGGGAGAACATCGTCGCGCTGTGCGACGTGGACAGTAACTTCCTCGCCCAGGAGGCCGGGCGATTCCCACGCGCTCATCGCTACGCCGATTTTCGCCGGATGATCGGGCACGAAAAGCTCGACGCCCTCGTCGTCAGCACGCCGGACCACACCCACGCCGTTGCCACCGCCGCCGGCCTGCATAATGGCCTTCATGTTTATTGCGAAAAACCGCTGACCCGCACCGTCTCCGAGTGCCGCGCCGTCACCGAGCTGGCACGGCGCAAAAAGCTCGTCACCCAAATGGGTACGCAGATTCACGCCGGCGACAATTACCGGCGCGTCGTCGAGTTGCTGCGCGCCGGGGCGATCGGTACGGTGAAGGAGGTGCACGTCTGGGTCGGCGGAAACTTCGGCGGGGGCTCACGCGGGAACAAAAAACACAAAGTCCCGGCCAACTTGAACTACGATCTCTGGCTGGGGCCGACCCGATATCACGTGCCGTACCACCCGACGCATCATCCGTTCAAGTGGCGTCAATGGTGGGACTTCGCCGGGGGCACGCTCGCCGACTTGGGCTGTCACCACATCGACCTGAGCCACTGGGCGCTCGGCCTGCGGCACCCGAGCCGGATCGAGGTCGTCCAAGGCCCCGAGCCGGACTCCGAAACCACGCCGTACTCGCTGGTGGTCGATTTTCATTACAAGGCCCACGGCAAACAACCGGCCACCAAGCTGCGCTGGTATCACGGCGAACACCGACCGCCGCACTTTTCCGAGGGGTCGCTGCCCAAGTGGGGCAACGGCAGCCTGTTCGTCGGCAGCAAAGGCATGCTGCTAGCCGGCTATGACAAACACGTGCTGTTGCCGGAGAACGATTTCGAAGATTACCAACGGCCCAAACCCAGCATCCCCCGCTCGCTTGGCCATCACCGGGAATGGATACACGCCATCAAGAGCGGCGGCACCACCACCTGCAATTTCGACTATGCCGGCCCGCTGGCCGAGGTGGTGCTGCTCGGCAACATCGCCCATCGCACCGGCGCGCCCCTCGAGTGGAACCACGGGAAAATGAAACTCACCGGCCACCCGGAAGCGACTGAACTGATGCAACACATTTACCGCGCCGGCTGGCACCTGTGAGCCACGCTTGGCCAAGCGCTTGGCCTCGGGAGGGGCAAGTTCCACCTTGCCCCGCTCTTCTTCTTAGACTAGGTTTTCGCCATGCCAATCGACCAAGTACTCAAGGAAACTGAGGAAAAGATGGCCAAGTCCGAGGCGGCCATGATGCATGAGTTCGAGGGTGTCCGCACCGGCAAGGCCAACCCGGCGCTGGTGGAGAACCTCACGGTGGACGCCTACGGCTCGACCATGCGCCTGCGCGACATGGCCGGCATCACCGCGCCCGAAACGCGGATGATCCTCATTCAGCCGTGGGACGCCGGAACGGTCGAGGCCATCGCCAAGGCCATCCAGACCGCCAACCTCGGCCTCAACCCGGCAATCGACGGCAAGGTCATTCGCCTTGCCCTGCCGGAGCTCAGCCAGGAACGCCGGGAGGAACTCGTCAAGGTGGCCAAGAAAATCACAGAAGACGGACGGGTGGCGGTGCGTCACGTCCGGCGCGACGCGATGGACGGCCTGAAAAAATCAGGGAAGGAGGCCGGTGTCTCCGAGGACGAAATCAAAGGCGCGGAAAAACAGGTGCAAAAACTGACCGACGACTTCATCAAGAAACTCGACGCCCACCTCGCCGACAAGGAAAACGAAATCCGGACGGTCTAAACGACAACCTGCCCAACGTTAACCGTCGATTTTCAGACTCGGATTTTCATCCGCTCAGCTCTGCTATTCTTTGGCAGCGATTTCTGTGTTTTTCTCTGGCGGGGTGAATTTGTGCAGGAGTTTGCCGGCGTGGACGTCCCATAGGCGGAGGATGCCATCAAACCCTCCGGCGACCGCCAGCCTGCCGTCCGGTGTCACGTCGCTGGCGTGCATGAAGGTGCCGGTGTCCGGCAGGCGTCGCACTTCACCGCCGTCCTCCTTGACGACCTTCACCACGTTGTCCCCGGCCGACACCACGGCCTGTGTCCCGATGCCGAGAAAGTGCACCGAGGTCACCTCCTTGTTGAAGCCGCTGAACGATTTCTTCTGGTCGCCGTTGAGCAGGTTCCAGACTTTCACCGCCTTGTCGGCGCCAACGGTGGCCAGCACGCGTCCATTACGCTGCCAACTCACGCCCAGTACGTGGCCGGTGTGGCCCTCGAGCGCGCGCAACTCCGCGCCCCGGTCGGTCTCAAAGACGCGCGCAAACCGGTCAGTCCCCCCGGTGGCCAGCCGGTGGCCATCCGGCGAGAAGGCCAGCGCACACACCGTATCACTATGCGCCTGCGGGATGCGCAATGTCTCCGAGCCGTCGTCGATGTCCCAGATGTGAATCTCGCCGCCGCGCGACGGGAAGCCGCCGCCGGTGGCCAGCCGTTGGCCGTCCGGGCTGAAGTCGAGCGCCGTCACGCGATCCTCCAGCGGCGAGTCGTCGCCGCCGATCGTCTTGGCCAGCATCCATCCCGGTTCCGTGGCCAGGACGGTCATCTCCGGCGAGCCGCCGGCCAAGGCGAGCTGACCACCGCCCAACCGGCGAATGAAACGCGCCCCGCCCACCACGTCGCAGCGGTGGGAGCGCGCCCCGCCATCCGTGGCCCAAAGCTGCACCCGCCCGTCGATGGACAGTGTCGCAATCTGCGCCCCGGCGTCCACGTAAGCGGCGTCGATCCAGTCCAGCATCCCGGCGGCCACCCGCGCCTTGGCCAAAGCGAGCGCCGCCTCATGCCGGGCAGGCCGCCGGCCGGCCTCGGCCTGTTCGGCCCTGGCCTTTTCGAGATTGGCTTCGGCCGTTTTCACGTTCCGGCCGGTGAAGCCGACCTCGGACTTGGCCAGGTCGATCTCGCGCTGGGCGTTGGTTAAGGCGTTGCCGGCGTCGGCGATTTTTTTCTCCAGATTCTTTTTTTCCTCCGGCGTTTTCTTTTGGCGCTCCTCGAGCGCGGCCAAGCGCTTGGCCTTGACGTCGAGCTCGGTCTTCGCTGGTGGCACATTGGCTTCGACTTTAGCCAGCGTCTTGGTGGCGGCATTCAATTCGGCTTCCGCCTTCGCCAACTGCTGCTTGGCCGGTGCGTGGCGATCGAGGGCAAACTCGAACTCGCCCGCTTTGCGCTTGGCCAAGGCGGTGGCCACATCGGCCTGCGTCGCCAAGTCGTTGTCGCCCTTGGCCGCGTTGGCCGTGGCGCGGGCATCCGCGGCGAGTTGGCGGGCGGCTTGGGCGGCCGTACCCAGTTCCATCAACACGGAGGACAGCTTGACCTTGGCGGCGGCGGCTTCGGCCTTGGCTTCGCTGGCCTTGGCCAACGCGGCTTTTGCCTCGGCCGCCTGTGACTGTGCCGCCTTCAGCGCTACATCGGCCTCCGCCTGGGCCTTCTTCGCGGACTCGATCTGTTTCGGCAGCGCGGCGATCTCGCCGTTGAGTTTTTTCAGGGCGCCTTCGGCAACGGTTTTTTCCTTCGTTTTGTCGTCCAAGGTTTTTTCGTGTTTGGCGAGGGCATCCGTCGCCTTTTTCGCGGCTTCGCGGTCTTTTTTGAGCGCCTTTTCCCTGCTCTCGACTTCGGCTTTGTGGTGGCCAATCTCGGCCTTGACGAAAGCCAGCGTTTGCGCGGCGCGGGCCTCCGACTCGGCGGCGAGCGGGTTGCCGTGCAACGACGCAGTCACCGACCAGTTGTCGGCCTCCCAAAGCTTCGCCGTCGGCCCGCCGAGGGTTGCGATTTGTTTGCCGTCGGCCCGAACACGCAGCCCGGTCACCGGTGCGCCGTGGTCGATCTCCTTTTGCACCTTGCCGTCCCCGACCCCGATGATGAGCACCTTGTTGTCGGCGCGGCCGGCCAGCACGGTTTCGCCGCCCGGCAATGCAGCCAGCGCGGTGAGGTCGCCGCCCGGGTTCCATCGGCTCGTCACCCGACCCGGGTTGATCGCGGCCCAAAGCTGGATCACGCCGCCGGGGTGCGCGGTGGCGAGTTGCCGGTCGTTCAGCCAAGCGACATCTTGGGCGTCCGGCGGCGACGCCTCGCGGGTGACCCGTTCGCCGGTCGAGGTTTCCCAGAGGCGCACTCGCCCGTCGGCGAACAGTACGGCGACCAGTTCCCCGTCGGGCGACACGGCCAGTTGTTCGGCGGCTTGGCCAAGCGGCCCAGCGCGCCACAGCGGCAGCCGGCCTTGGGAGTCGAGTACCTGCACCGTTCCGCTGCCACCGGCGGCAACCACGATCGCTTGACCAGGCGCTGTGCCAATCGCCGTGACCGGTTCGCCGCCGGGCAGCAGGTTGAGCGGGGCGCTCGGTGCCGCCGGTTGCCGCCGCCAAAGCTTGGCCAAGCGGTATCCGCCGGAGGCCAGCGTCCGGTTGTCGGGGCTGAAGGCGAGCGATTGCACGACATCGCGATGTGCCACGGGCGCGCCGGATTTGCCATTGGCCAAGCCGGGGTCGACCAGGCGCGCCGCCAAGCGGCCGGTGGGCAGGTGGTAGACAAAAATCTGGTTGCCCCGCCCGCAGGCAGCGAATTGGCCGTCCGGCGAGATGGCCACGCTGTAGATCGGCTTGAGCGTGGAAGGGATCGGGCGCCAGTTCAATGCCTGCGGCTCCAGCGGTACCTCTCCCTTCGCGCCTTCGTTGATCCAGAGCTGGATCAGGCCAAGCTGCCGGGGCGTGAGTTGTTTGGCGCTGACCTTGTTGCGGCGGGGCGGCATGAACGGTTTCTCGACCTTCCGGATATGCACCATCAACCGGCTTTTGTCGGCGTCGCCCGGCACGATCACCGCGCCGCTCTCGCCGCCCTTGGCGATGGTCGCGGGAGTCTCTAGGTTCAGTTCGCCGTCGGTGTCCCGGGCGTTATGGCAGGCGAGGCAGTTCTTGCGCAGGATCGGGAGAATCTCGGCGGTGAAGTCGACCGGCTTGTCCCGGCTCAGCGCAGTGACTTCCAGTCCGGGCGGCGGCTCGGCCGCGTAAAGGGACGATGCGGCTTGGGCCAAGCTTCCGGCCATCATCGCACTCACGATCGCGTACTTCATAACAGGCTGCAGGAGACTCCCCCTTTGCCGGCCAAAATGAAAGCCGCATCGCTGCCGGTATGGCAGGCTGCCAGGGGGATCTGTCCCGTCCGTCACCGACGAAAAAACCGGCCCCCTAATTCACATGAGGCTTTGACACAGCGAAAAAAAAGCCTAATCTGGCGACAGACAGAAGGTAGAAACCATGAGTCAAAAGCAAGACAAGTCCTCGACGTCCGGCAGCCGCAGGACCTTTCTCAAGCAGACCGCCGCCGCCACCGCCGTGGCCGGGGCGGGCAGCCTCATCAAGACGCCGGTTTACGGCCAGAACCAGGCACCCTCGACCGGCCGGGTGATCGGCGCGAATGACCGCATCAACGTCGGCTTCGTCGGCGTCGGCAGCCAGGGATTCAACACGCACGTACGCCAGATCAAGAACAACGCCGGCAGGCACAACGTCCAGGCCGCCGCCGCGTGCGACGTGTTCTCCGAGTACCGGGACCGGGCGCAGCAGTTCATGGGCATCGGATCAGGCGACGTTTACAATGACCACCGGCGGCTGCTCGAGCGCAACGACATCGACGCGGTGATCATCGCCACGGTGGACCACTGGCACGCGCCGGTTGCCATCGACTCGATGAACGCCGGCAAGCATGTGCTGATCGAGAAACCGATGACCCGCTACCTCGACGAAGGGTTCGACGTCTACGACACCTGCAAGCGCACCAAGCGCGTGATGCAGATTGGCGCGGTGTTCTGCATCGAGGAGAAATGGCACAAGGCCGCGCAGTTGGTGCGCGAAGGCATGATCGGCCCGATCGTCCTCGGGCAATCCTCCTACTGCCGCAACAGCCCCAAGGGCGAGTGGAACTACACGATCAACCCGAAGCTCACCGACAAGAGCGTCGACTGGACACGGTGGCTTGGCCAAACCGGCAAGCGCCCGTTCAACGCCGATCATTTCTTTCGCTGGCGCAAATACAACCCGTACTGCTGCGGCATCCTCGGCGACCTGCTCGCGCACAAGATTCATCCGCTGATGATCGCGAGCGGCAACCCGGAATTCCCGAACCGCGTCGCCTGCCTTGGCACGAAGGAGATCACCACCGACCGCGACGTGCCGGACAACACGCAGGTGCTCGCCAACTTCCCGAGCGGCTACACGTTGATGGTCGTCGGCAGCACGGTGAACCAGCAGGGCCTGCCGGAGATGCTGCGCGGCCACCACGGCACGCTCTATTTCGGCGGCGACAAGGTCGACCTCAAGCCGGAGACGCCGTTCGGCGACGAGATCGACCCGGAGAGCTTCAGCGGACTCAAGCCAAGCGGGGCGGATTTCTTTGCCGAGCACGCCGACTGGTTCAACGTCATCCGCAACGGCGGCGAGACCAAGGGAAACATCGACCTCTCGATGCGCGCCCAAGTGGTCATCTCACTGGCGGAGATCTCCGAGCGGATGAGCCTCACGCTGCTGTTCGACGAGAAGACCCGGAAGATCACCACCGGCACGGGGCAGGAAGTGCAGCCGCTCAACTACCCGGCATAAGCCTCTGGCCGCGAATGAATTGCAACAGCCCCGCCGTTTGGTGGGGCTTTTTTGCGCCTTGGCCAAGCGCTTGGCCAAGGCGCGGCCCGGACTTGCCGCTTGGGCAAGTTTTTTCTGTTTTTTTCGGCGATCCACCGGTAGACTTCCCCGTCCCGGCGAATATCGTGGTGATGTTTTCCGGTGGTTCCATTTATCCAAAATACACTTAAAATGACAAAGACTCCATCGAGCGGACTGACGCGCCGCAAGTTCATCTCGCACTCCTCGGCAGCAATGGGGGCCGCGGCCTTTGGCCCCTTCATCCTCCGGGGCCAAAACCTGAACAGCAAAATCAATGCGGCCGCCATTGGCGCCGGCGGCAAGGGCAGCAGCGACACGGACAACAACGCCCGTTGTGGCGCCAACATCGTCGCGCTGTGCGACGTGGACCTGAACACCCTCCGCTCGCGCGGCCAAAAATACCCCGGTGCAGCACTCTACCAGGATTTCCGTAAGATGCTCGAGAAGGAGAAATCCATCGATGCCGTCTCGGTATCCACCCCGGACCACATGCATGCCGTCGCAGCCATCATGGCGATGAAGATGGGTAAACATGTCTACGTCCAGAAGCCGCTCACCCAGTCGGTCTACGAGGCGCGCCTCATGGCCAAGGTGGCGAAGGAACAAAAAGTGGCCACGCAGATGGGCAACCAAGGCAGCGCCGGTAGCGGACTGCGCCGGGCCGTGCAGGTGATTCAGTCCGGAATCATCGGAGATGTCACAGAGTTACACGTTTGGTCAAACCGCCCCGTCTGGCCGCAGGGCATCGACCGGCCAAAAGGCTCCGATCCAGTGCCCGAGCACTTAAACTGGGATCTTTGGCAGGGTCCTGTGAAGCATCGCCCCTACAAGAGTGGCGTGTACCACACATTCAAATGGCGCGGATGGCTTGACTACGGAACGGGGGCCTTGGGTGACATGGCCTGCCACACAGTCAACATGCCGTTCCGGGCGCTCAAGCTGGGTTACCCGACCGTTGTCGAGGCCGAGGACCACTCCGGCATCAACAAGGAAACCTATCCTCTGAACTCGCGGATACGTTTTGAATTCCCCGAACGCGATGGCATGGTGCCACTCAAGTTCTGGTGGTACGACGGCAAGAAGGAGGGCGCTCAGAACCAGCCCAACAAGGACGTAGCATCAAAAATTAGAAACACGTTCGGTAACATCCGGGGCAGCGGATGCCTGTTGGTTGGCAGTAAAGGGCAAATCTACACACCGGACGACTACGGCTCACGCTACTACGTCTCGCTGAACGACGAGAAAAAATTCAAAGACAGCAGAAAACATGGTGCAGATCAGGCCATAGCGGATGATTTCTGGAAATCCCCCGGCCACAATCAGGAATGGTTTGACATGATGAAAGGCGGCCGCGACGCATACTCGAACTTCGATAATGCCGCCTACCTCACCGAGATCATCCTGCTTGGCTGCATCGCGTTGCAGGTTGGCAAAAAGCGCAAGATGGAATGGGACGGCCCGAACATGAAGTCTCCCAACATTCCGGAAGCCGCCAATTATGTGAAACGCGAGTACCTCAACGGCTACACGCTGTAATTACAACGGCTCAAAACAAAAAACCCGGCCAGCCAAGCTGCGCCGGGTTTTTTTTGTGCCTCCCCTCACCGCCAACTCGCGATCCGCTTGGCCAAGCGCTTGGCCTACATTGTCCAGCCGGTGCGGTACGGCGGGTTCACCAGTTGGTTGGCCTTCTCGTCGTTGGTAAATTTCATCGCCTTGGCATCCCACTCCAGCCGCACGCCGCTGCGCTGGATGGCGATCATGCCAAGAAGGCCGATCTCGGTCAGAGCCCCTCCATACTCGAAAGGTGAGCCTGCCTGCTGGTTTTTACGCACGGCATCGAGCCAGTCTTTCTGGTGGCTGCCCCGCACGCGCGGGATCTTCTGATCCGGCCTGCCGAACTCCTTCATCTTCGCCTCAGGAATAATCCGGGCACCACCGGCTCCATGTGATCCGTGCATAATCTTCCCCTTGTCCCCAACCACGACGGCCCCGGTGCCGACCACCTTGCGGTTTTCCTTCTTCAATTCCTCTGGTCTCGGGATGGAGTAATCGCCGTCGTACCAGACCACCTTCACCGGGCCGCGCTTGGCCTTGGCCGGGAACTCGAACGTAATCTTCGCGCCCTTGGGATAAAACTCCCGGTGCTTGACCGGGTCGTAGCCCTTGGTCTCCGCCGTGACCGCGGTCGGCATGCCAAGATCCAGCGCCCAAAACGAGGGGTCGAGCACGTGGCAAATCCAGTCGCCGATGCAGCCGCTGCCAAAGGCGGAGTAACCGCGCCAGTTGAACGGCAGATACGCCGGGTTGTAGGCCCGGTCCGCGGCGGGGCCAAGCCACAGGTCCCAGTCCAGTCCCTTCGGCACCTCGTGCTGCTCGGCCAACAGCGCAGTTTGCTTGTTGATCTGGCAGTAGACATTCTTGAACGCATCGCAGCCGGCGTGAACCTCGGTGACGTTCCCGATGGCCCCGGCCCAGACCAACTCGCAGAAAAACCGGATGTGGTCCGACGAATGCCCCTGGTTGCCGACCTGCGTGATGACTTTTTTCTCCAGGGCCGCCTTGCGCAGCGTGCGTGACTCGGCGATGGAATGCGTCAACGGCTTCTCAGAGTAGACGTGCTTGCCGCGCCCGATCGCACCCATGATGGCGATCGCGTGCGTGTGATCCGGGGTCGCCACCAGCACGGCATCAATCTGGTCGCCCATCGCGTCGTACATCTTCCGAAAATCCTTGAAGCGCTTGGCCTTGGGAAATTTCTTGAATGAGTGGGCGGCGCGGCGCTCGTCCACGTCGCACAGCGCGACGATGTCCTCGCCCGCCATCGCGCCGAGATTGGCCCCGCCCCGGCCACCAACCCCGATGGCGGCAATGCGGATCTTGTTGTTGGGAGTGCTTTGACCCTCGGCCGCGCGCAGCACATGGCTGGACACCACCTGAAAACCAAAAGCAGCCGAGGCGGACTTACGCAGAAAAGTGCGACGTTTCATGTTTGTTTTGATGAAGTGAAAATACGCGAACAGCAGCGACCTTATCCAGCCAAGCGGATGTCCTCAAGCAAAAACCGCAGACGCCGAAGCCGAGCCCCTTCCGCCCAACGATCACTCTCCCCGCTTGGCCAAGCGGGAGGGAAATTGGTTGTTTTTTGAATACCGACCTGTAGCATCTGCGTCGACGCAAACGCAAAATCGACCTGACAAGGAACACGATCATCATGACCAAAAATAAAATCACCCGCCGGAGTTTTGTTAAAAGCTCCTTCGCTGCCGGGGCCGCGATGGCCCTTCCGACCCATCGTGTGCTGGGGGCCAACTCCGACATCCGCGTGGCCATCATCGGCTGCGGCGGCAAGGGCGGCGGGCACCTCCGCGATTTCGCCACCAAGCCGGGCGTCCGGATCGTCGGCATCAGCGACCCCGACGGGGCGCGCATGAACAGCGCCGAGAACTCATTGAAATCCACCTTGGCCAAGCGAAACGCAGACGTTGACACCCAATACCGCCAACATCAGGATTTCCGGCACATTCTGGACCGCAACGACGTCGACGCCGTCGTCGTCGCCACCCCCAACCATTGGCACGCGCTGCTCACCGTCATGGCCTGTCAGGCCGGCAAGGATGTCTACGTCGAGAAACCGGTAAGCCACTGCATCTGGGAGGGCCGCAAATCGATCGAGGCCGCCCGGAAATACAACCGCATCGTCCAGTCCGGCACCCAGCAGCGCTCCGACCCGGCCCTCATCCACGCCGCCGAGGACATCCGCAAAGGCACGCTTGGCGAAGTCCAGTGGATTCACTCCCTCTGGTATCGCCACCGCCAACCGATCGGCAAGGTCACCGGCCCCACCCCGATCCCCGAGGGCGTTGACTACGACCTGTGGTGCGGCCCCGGCCCCAAGGGCCCGCTCATGCGCAAGCGACTGCATTACGACTGGCACTGGATCTGGGCCTACGGCAACGGCGACATGGGCAACATCGCCCCGCACAACTCCGACGACATCCGTCACCTGCTCGGCATGACCGACGTACCGGAACGCGTCATGAGCGTCGGTGGCCGGTTCGGCTGGGACGACGACGGCGAAACCCCCAACACACACTTCGCCCTGTACGACTACAAGGTGCCGCTCGTGCTCGAGATTCGCGATATGCCGCACGACAAGGACAACCGCAGCCGCCGCGGCGTCTCCGTCTACCGCCGCTTCGGCAAGGGCGTCAAGTTCACCAACATCGTCAAGTGCGAGAACGGCTTTTACAACGTCACCCGCGGTGGCGGCTTCTCCTACGACAACGACGGCAAAAAAATCCGCCAATTCAAGGGCGACGGCGGCCGCAACCACGTCGCCAACTTCCTGAAGGCCGTCCGCTCCCGCAAACACACCGACCTCAACGCCGACATCCTCGACGGCCACCTCGGCTCCGTCATGATCCACCAGGCCAACGTCGCCCACCGCGTCGGCACCGGCTCGAGCGTGGACGAAATCCATGAACGCGTGAAGGGCCACTCCGAGGAAGGCGTCGAGACGCTTAACCAGATGGTCAAGCACCTCCACGCCAACGAGATCGACCTGAAGAAAGACAAGCCGGTCCTGAGCCCGTGGCTGACCTACAGCAACGAGAAGGAACGCTTCGTCGGCGCGCACGCCGAGAAAGCCAACGCCTACGTCAAGGACAGCTACCGCGCCCCCTACATCATCCCGGACAAGGTATAGGCCAAACCACGATCTACAACGATCCCACCCAAAACCGGCTGCCAAGCGCAGCCGGTTTTTTTCGAGCCTACAGGCTCGTGGTTATTTGCAGCAGCGGCGGATGAGGAGATGGAGGTGGATCAGGGTCACCTGAGACAGGGCGAGGGCGGTGTATTGGTGGATGGAGAGGAGGTTTTCCTGGCCGTGGGTGCCGAAGATCGGGAACATACCCAGCACCATCGAGAGGCTGACGGGTACGACGAGGAGCATGGCCAGCCAGAAGGACAATTTCCATCCGAGATCCGCCGTATCATCCGGGTTGGCACCCCTCAATCGCAGCAGGTCGGCCAAGCCCTGCCGGTCGTCCCCGTTGAGTCGGCATCGGTGGCCCCACGCAACCAGCACCACACCGGCGCTGATGACGAACACCGGGGCAAGGCCGACGTGCAGCATGAGGGTGTAGCCGTGGATTGCCTCGCCCAGCAGCAGGCGACCGCCGAACCCGGTGACGAACAGGACGGTCAGGCTTGCCAAGGCCACCACGCAGGCCAGACGGTTAAGCTTGGCCAAGGTGGAGTCGGCTTCCCCGCAGTAAGCCCAGCAGGATCGGCCGGCGGCTTCCCGCTTGGCCAAGCGCAGGGGGGAGATGAGCCAGTGTAACCCGATCCCCACCAGCAGGAGGGCCAAGCTCACCCATGAAATGGTTTGAAACATTTGTTAGAGTTTCAAGTTTTCAGTTTTCAGTTTCAAGTTGCAGAGTCGTCTATCGTGAAACTGGTTTCGTCTTGCATCCCCTTTTCGTGGAATGCGTTCTCCCTCTCCCCGGCCCTCTCCCGCTGGGAGAGGGGGTGGCTTCGTCCTGCGTTTTCAGATTAGGGTGAGAGATGGGAGTCATGGCCTATTCCTCCTCATCGTCGGTGGAGTTGTTTGCGGCTGCCTTGACGACAACGTCCAGGCCTTTGAGGGTGTAAAGGAGCAGCACCAGTCCAAGCAGGACGCAGGCGGCGATCACGACGCCCTTGAGCCAGGGGCGGAACAGGAAGGTGAAAGCGAACATCTGGTAATAACCGCCATCCAGCCCCCCGAACCGGGTCATCGGCTCGGTCTGGGTCTCGGCCGGATTGAGCGGAGTGTCTACCTCAACCTGGCCAAAGATGAACGGGGCGTTCTTGTCGTGACAATCGGCGCAGCGGCCGTTGGAGCCAAGCGACTGGGCGGCAGGCCGGACGTCGTGGGCGATCGACCACTTGTACGGTTCCGCCGCCTCGTGCGTCTCCGAGACCACAACGCCGTTGCTACTGAGTCGGTACAACCGTCCGCCGGCAACGTAAACCGGGGCCGGCTCCGGTTGGTCTGCTTCCTGTTCCCAGTCGTGTTCGCCTATGGCCTTCAGCACGCCGCCGATCTGTTCCTCGGTCAACTCGATCCAGTCGTTGACGCGTTCCGGATCGTCGGCATCCAACCCCAGTTGATCCGGGGCCAACTCGCGAATCAATTCCGGCGCGAGCGGCTTGACGACGTCGTTGGTTTGAGTGCCCCAAAACGACGGCCAAATCATGTTGTGTGGACCGATCTTGCCGTTGGCCATCCGGGCAAACACCGGGGTGACGACGTGGGGCAACTGGGGCTGCACCCGCCCGTGCGGCCCGTGACGACCCAGCTTGTGCATCCGGGCGGTACGCACGCGCGCGGTGTTTTCCTCCGGCAGACGACCGGAGTGGCAGGCGGTGCAGGACAATTTCTCGAAATGCACAGGTGGGATGCCCTTGTGCTCGGGGATCGGCGCGCCGAGATGCCCGCCCATCTGGGCCGCCGGGTCATCGGCGTCGGGGTTGCCCATGTGGCAACCCTGGCAGGAATAGGAGGCGACTTTTTTCGGGTTGTACGCCTTCAGGTAGGCGTCCGAGCCGTGGGGATTTTTTGACGGCTCAATGTCTCCACGGCTGATCATATGATCGGCACCATTACGGTGACAATCGGAGCAACTCATCCCGGAGGTCATGTGGATGTCCTCGTTGTGCACCCATTCATCGCTGCCGGGAGTCTGCAGGTCCTGCGTGGAGTGGCAGAAATAACAGCGGTTGGAGGGCGGCTTGCGGACGATGTCGAGGAACACTTTGTTCTCGGAGTTGAACCGGCTCTTGTCGTAATGGGTGAAGATTTTTTGCCCGTCGAATTCCGGGTCGTAAAAGTCATCCAACTCGGACGCGCTGCCCTTCACGGTGGCCAGGCCGCTGGCCACGGTCGACGCCCATCGGTAGTTCTGCTTGGCGGCCTCCAGGGCGGCATCGCTCTGGTTATGCTTGCGGTCGGCGTGATGGCAGGCGAGGCAGTTGATTTCGTATTTGCCGGAAATCTTGGCACGCTCGAACACAGGGGACTCCCCGTCGAACTCCTCGTCGGAAGGTTCCATCTCGCCGTAGTTGCCACCGGGATAGTGGCTGCTGAACTTCTTGAGGAATTTCCAGGCGGTCAGGTCGATGTCGCTTGGCTTGTGGGCGCCTTTCCAACCCCGATTGGAGATGGGAATCTGCGTGCGGATGCGGTTGTCAGTCAGCACCCACGGCTCCCCCACCCGGCCGCTCAGGACGTTGGTGCTACCGGAGTGGAAATGCCAACCGGTGGCAATGGTGTCATAGTCGTGGCATTTGCCACAGGTGACACGCATCGAGACGGGGCGCGACTGGCGGTCGGTCGCCTTGATCTGCACGTCGTTCTCATCGAACAAATCGATGAGGTGCGTGATCGAGGCGCGGTTGCCGTCGTGGCCGTCCCCGAGTCCCTTGCCCTCCTCCGCCGCTTGGCCAAGCGCGGCCGCCCCGAACAGAAGCACCGATGGCAGCGATGTCCGGATGGCTGGACTCATT
The DNA here is from genome assembly GCA_002686755.1 of Verrucomicrobiales bacterium. Lineage (GTDB taxonomy): Bacteria > Verrucomicrobiota > Verrucomicrobiia > Limisphaerales > UBA1096 > UBA1096. Next base: position 1,385 of record NYYJ01000186.1, on the reverse strand, counting down.
AAATTGGCACCCGCGCGGAATCGGCCGGTCAGACCTTGAAGTCTTCCGGCTTCAACTCGATCTTGCGACCAGCGGCGATGGCCTCGTTGACCTTGAGAACCATCACGGCTGTCTCGTAGCCGATCTCGCCCGGGCAGTTCAGGGTTTGGCTACCCCGGATGGACTCGAAGAAATTTACCAGGTGCGGCTGGTGATACGGCACCTTCATCTCGATCGGCATGCGGTACAACGCCGGGGTGGCCGACTCGCGGACATCCACCTCGTCATCCCCCGCCTTGGCCTCCGCCTTGACGCTGGCCTTTTCGAGTGTCACCACGCCCTTTTGCACCCATGGATCCCACTTGGCCTCCTCCACCCAACTCTCCCGGTACAATTCGCCCCGGCCGGCGGATTCGGAAATCAACAGAGTGCCCTCATCGCCCATGAACAGCTCGTAGTAGCCGTTGCTGCTGTTCGTGGTAAGCGTCTCGTAACTCGCCCGCACAAGACCCTTCTTCGTCGGGAACTCAAAAATAGCAATGGCGTTGTCGTACCATTCGTGATCCTTCCAGTAATCCACCCCGCCGCTGGCCATGACAGAGGACGGCACGGCGTTGTTGAGGAACCAGCTGTACACATCGATCTGGTGCGAGCCGAGATCGACAATCGGGCCGCCACCGAGACCCTTGTACCAACGCCAGTTACGGAACTGGGACATGTTATCAAAGCCGAATTTCTTGAGGGTGGCCTGCGGAATATCCGAACCCTTCGGCCAGCCAAGATCGACGCACGCCTCGCGGCTTCTGTGCCATTGGCCGGAAATGTTGGTGATGCGGTTGAGCAGGTTGGCCTCGTTGATGACGTTGTCCCTGCAGTAAATGTAGCGCGGATTACTGCGACGCTGGTGGCCGATCTGCAGCAGCTTGCCGGCCTTGCGTCCCGCCAGCACCATGCTCTTCGCCGCCTCGATGCTGTTTGACATTTCCTTTTCACAGTAAACGTGCAGGCCTTTTTCAAAGCAGGCGATGGTGTGCTCCGCGTGCCAGAAATCGGGGGTGGCCACCAGTACTGCGTCCAGATCCTTTTCCTTGTCGAGCATCTCCTGATAATCGACATAAGCCGTCCCCTTGTGACCATAGCGTCCGTAACGGTCAAGAATGCGGGAAACACGGCGCAGATTGCCCATTTCCCAGATGTCACAGACAGCACGGAACTTGATTCCGGAGTCCTCCCGGTTCAGTTTAAAAATAGCGTTCATGAGCACCTGCCCCTGGGTACCGGCCCCCAGCAACGCGACGTTGATGTCCTTTTTACCCTCCGCCTGGCCAAGCGCGTTGTTGGCCAGCATCAGGCCCGCCCCGGCAGCCGCCGAGGACCGCATAAATTTTCGTCTGTCGATTTCGTTA
>NYYJ01000185.1 GCA_002686755.1 Verrucomicrobiales bacterium | reverse complement strand
TCGCGCCGGCCTGATGCTGAGGCCTGAAAGGTCAAGGCCGCTCAACTGGTCGATGAAGCTGTCGTACATGGGGTGTCTCCTGATCGCGGGAACAAGGAAAGGAGGCACCATTGCCTCGGCCCTGTCCGCCGGAGCCCGATCAGGGCCGGTAAAAGGGGCGTGACGCACCGCGCAGCGGGAAACCTGCGGCCCTAGGCTGGCGCGGGCAACACGGGCCGACGGGCCGCAGGTTGCGGCGCGCCCTGACCGGCCCAAGGGCCTCTCCCGGCGGAGAGGGATGAGGCAGGATCAGGACCCGGTGTCGCAGGTGGATCGGGAGCGCTCGAAGATCGCTTCGCCATTCGAGAACCGCCCGACCATGCGCAGCTCACCGAACAATTCGATGAACCTTGCCGACACCTGGTCGAGCCAGTGCCGTGCCCTCGCCGCTCGTGGGTTGTAGAAATCGGCCTCCCAGTACCGGGCATCGTCGCGTTCGGCGAGCCAGATCGCCGCGAGCCCGCAATAAGTCGAAACGCCGCAATCAGCGAAGGCGTTTCGCAGGAGAATGCGATCCTCGCGCCCGCGCCATCCGTCGAAGCGCTCGAAGGAAGGAAAGGCCGCTTTCGCGGTATCGATGACCTCGTCGACGAGGCACTCGTAGACCCAGTCGACATCTTCGTTTTCGCCCTCATCAAGCAGGCGAAAGGCCACTACGGAGCCGGTCGGATAGCTGACTGAACGTCCCATCTCTCTGCTCCTCAGGCTGCATCAGCGAGATTGATGTCGGGCTTGCTTTCGTGGGATTGGCAACCACCCAGTTTGAGCAGCAGGCTTGCCGCTTCCTCGGCCTTGGCCGCAGCAGTGAGGATCGCGCGCTCGTCCGATTTGAGGATCTTTAGCCAGGAGGCGATGTAGCTGGCATGATGATCGAGGTGGGTGACCGGAAGACCCAGTTCAGCGCCGAGGATTGCCGACGAAAGTTCGGCGATCAGTTCCTCGGCAGCATAGGCGTCGCTGCCGAAACGGTTCTTGAGATCGCGACCGAGCCGCGAGGAATGCCCCGTCCAGTGCGACAGTTCATGTGCGAGTGTAGCGTAGTAGTGGTCGTAGGCTTCGAAAAGTTCTGCTGGCGGCATGGTCACGCGGTCGCGCAGCGGCTCGTAGTAGGCCTGCGCGCCCTGATGGCGCAGGTTGGCGCCCACTTGACCGAAAAAGGCATCGAGCCGGGCTTCGCGGCCTTCGGGTTCAAGCGCGGCAACGAGTGGCTTGGGATGGTAGAATGCAGCAAGGCCATCGCACTGATCCGCGTTGAACACGGCATAGGCCTTGAGCACGCGCCGGTTCTCGGTGTCCGCTGCGCCGTCTGCGGTCTCGACCTCCTTGGTGTAGCTCTTGTAGAAGATCGCGATCGTCGATTTTTCGCCCTTGCGGACCTGTCCGCCGAGCGCCTGACACTGGGGATAGGTCATCCAGTATGGCGAGGCGTAGCCGCAGCCATCGGCCACCATCCATAGCCAGAAGGTATTCATTCCGCGATAGGGCGTTCCGCAGGAGCGCAAGGGTCGCGAGACTGACACACCGCGCCACGGCTTGACCCAAGGCTTGGTGCCTTCTTCAAGCTTTTCGATAATGGCGGCAGTGATGCGCTCAGCTGGCGAGGTCGAAGCAGTGCGGCGATACTTGGTCATGGGAGCTCTCCTGATCGCCGGGACGGGCATGCCCCGGCTCAGGAAGAGCAAAGCTCCCTCCCCTCTCGTTTCCTGTTGGCCGCTTGGCGCCCTGTACTCAGCCGTTCGCGTCCACTGGCAATTTCCCCGAAAGCTGCCGCTCCCTTAGAGTGGCAAATTTGCGCTCTCAACCAAACCCTCGAAACCCTAATGTCGCGCCAACCGTTGCACCGATGGCAGACACGCAGCCAAATTTATCGATATCACTTCCGAGTTTGATGGATGCGGGAAATATTTAGGCAAAGTCTGCCAAGGATGTGCGAGCGAATTCCATGCTTATCCCGCCGACTCTACGATACCGAACTTTTTCAGACGTCACCCGACTACCCCAAAGCATGGAACCGTAATGGAGAATTTACGTTCATTTGAGTTGAATGCCGCGACCAATACGGTTGCCACTACGCAAACATGGGACGTCTGGCATGAAAATTTTCAAGAGCCTTCTTGTTCTTGGAACTGCACTCGCGGGTCCGAGTCTCCTTGCACAACAACCTCCCGGGCCACCGGAGATTCCGGCAGCGGATTCGGCTCCCGTCGAAGTATCCAAGTCTCAAAAGGCACCCGGAGCTGGTTATCTGGCGAAGCGCTTCGGCCTCTCGGAGCTTGAGGCTAGGCAAAGACTTGCGCTAGACGAAAAGATTACCGAGAGTACTGCTTCTTTTGTAGAGGCGTTCGGCGATGATTTCGTCAGTGTGTTCATCGACCATGAGCCGAACTATAGGGTCACTTACGTAATTGCGCGCGATGTACCGGTTGGTGATGCGCAGAAGATGGTGGCGCAGGAATTGCGGCGCTATGTAGCGGTCAAGCGAAGCAAATATACCGTCAGCGAACTCGATGTACTGAACAGGCGGATTGCCGATACCCTCGCGAATATGAAGTTGCCCGGAACGGTGGGCTATGACTTTCGCACAGACAAGTTCGAAATCAGTGCTACCGAAACCGCCGGGCAGAAACTCATGCCCGCACTCCCAACGGATTTAAGATCGGTCGTCCGGTTCGTTCCGGGAGGTAAGCCTCAAACTGTGCAGACTGGCGCACGATCAGGCGATGTATTTTACGGCGGTTGGCAGTTCTTTCCCGCTCCGGGCACGGGCACCCCGACCTGCACGTATGCGTTTTCGATCCGAACGGGCAGCGGGCAGGATGGGATGCTGACCGCTAGCTCGGGGCATTGCCAAGGCAATGCTGCATACAAATATCCTGACGGACACACCGTGACGCTGGTCACACCTGCGGAGGTTGACCGGTTCGTTTTCAACAATTCGGGTCGATCCTATGATTATCGCCAGGTGCGGACTGGAACAATTAAGCCTGGTCCATATGTCTGGTTTTGGAACAATCGAGGCGGGAACTATTATCAGAAAACGCTGAGTGGCTGGGAATACAAGAGTTGGGCAAACGTAAACCCGAATTATCCGATTGAGGGCGGCTACTCGCAGGTCACCGGAGCGGTGCTTGGGTCTTCGGCTAACACGCAGAATTACAACCATGCCGCCGGTCAGACACGATGCCTCGGCGGCCAGACCACCGGAATTACCTGTGGCCTTATCACAGCGTCTTCGACCACCGCCGTCGAAGTATTGGACGATGGCTCCACGCGGCAATACTACGGATACGTGAAAGTCGAGGGTCAGGACTACATGGTCTTGGCAAACGGTGGGGACAGCGGCGGGCCGGCGGTCACCGAACCTGTGTGGAATTCGACAGCAGGTTATTATCAGGTGAAGGCGGCGGGGATCGTTCTCATAGGATCCGTGCGCGATCGTGGAGACGGATATGATCGACCTTGTGTCATGCCGGGCGACCAGAGTTGCCCCGCATATTATATGCCGATTGACCGTATTAACGATCATGCTGCTGGCACGATTCTGACAACGACCGGTGCGGTGGCGGTGAACTGATGACTAAAGGGTTCGCCTCGATTCTGCTGGCCGTATCAGTCGCAGCATGCCAACCAGGTGGGATGGAAGAAAATAGGGTGCTATCCGATCCGGTAGACAATCAGATTGTTGAGAACCTGTATGTCGTCGATCCGCCGGAAGGCACTACGTCGGCCGGAATGGGTGGCACTGCTGGCATCTTACGACTTGACGGCCGCTGTTTGGTATTGACGGTCGGTAGCGAGCACTTCACGCCAGTGTTCCGGGGCGGATCAGATCGGCTGGTTGTAGGGAGCGATAGATTGCAGGCATTTGGCCTGACCGTGGATTACGGTGAAGATCTCTACTTTCCGAGAGCAACAGCGGGAAGCTTCGTGAATTTACCCGAAGGAAGCAGATGCCCCAAAAACGCGCTGTTCGTACCAATGATCGAGCGGCCTGACACTGAAAACATTGCTCCCGCGCCACCAACGCCCGCAGGCGCCTTGAAGGGCAAGTCCTGATCCCGTCGTTCGGACCAGTTGCTTAACACCAGCGGGCTGACCTGACAGCCGCCCAAGGCAGCTTGCCACTACTTTCTGACAGAAGCCGGCAAACTACAAACGGTCCAGAATTTGACATGGAAAAGGCGGCCCATCCCGAGAGGGACGGACCGCCCACCGAGTGGCATGGACCTGTCAGGAGGGGTCAGGCAGCCTGCTCGGCAATTTCACCAGCGGTGTCTTCGCTGACCGACTCTTCGCCGTCGGCGGCAATCGGTGCGACTTGCTCGGCACCGGCGAAACACATGATCGTCGGAACCCAAGCCAGCGCCCGTTCCTTGACCTCGGGCTCGCCAATGAAGTTGCCCGAGAAGATGCGTTCGGCAGCGCTCGCAAGCTCAGCCTTCTTCGATGCGGCATAACGACTGACGAGTTCGGGACCGCCGGCGGCGTCGAGCGCTTCGAGCGTGCGCGCCTTAGCCACCCGGTCGAAGTAGTTGTTCGCCGTGGGACGCCACCAATGCGCGGTCTCGATTTCGAGGAGCGAGCCGAGTGCCTCGTGCATCGGCACCGATCGTTCGCCTTCGCAGGCAAGGCTGGCAACCAGAGTGCGCGAGACGACATGGCCAAGCCATGCTGAGCGCGCCTCGTCGGAAAGCGCTCGGAATTTCGCGAACCGCTCGACATCGCTTTCACCCGCACGCCAGCTTTCATCGAGCGACCCGGCGAACTCGGCAAGCGCGGCACTCGCCGGCGCATCCTTCGCCTCGAACCCAGCGATAGGCCCGGACGCGACCGAGCCAACGAGGGTCGACGCTTTCTTGGCGCGCCAGTCGTGCCCATCGGCATCGGCGAGCGTGAAGACCATAAAGTCGAGCGCTAGTGCCGGGTCGTTGGCGAGATGGATTGCCAGGATGTCGCGGCGCTGCATTGCGAGTTCGTCGAGCAGGCGCTGGGAAAGCGAGCTCCCCTTGAGCTTAGCCGCACCGCTCTCTTCAATGGCCTCGACCACGCCTTCGTCAGCGATGACCTCGGTCTCGGTGTAGAACTGCGGGACCAGGGTCGGCTCGCCATTGCGCGAGAGGACGAGGAAGGCGCCGGCCTCCGGTTTCAGTTCGTCGGCGAGTACCGGCGGCCGGTCATTGAGCACGCGCATGGCACGGTCGATCACCACTAGTTCCTTCTCGGCCTTGGCGACCTCGTCCTCGTCGCTGTCCTCGTCTTCGAGCACAGCGGCGACGCGGTCGTAGTCGGCCTCGAGCTCGCCGAGTTCCTGAGCTTCCTGTTCGGTCATCGGCGCAGGCTCGCAGGGCAAGCGACCGAGACCTTCAACAAGGTCGTGGCTGACATAGTTGCCAAGGGTCGGGCGCACCCAGGCAAGGCCATATCCGAGCGCGGCCTTTTCTGCGGCTTCTTCCATGGCCTTGTGCGCGAGGTCTTCGAGCAGCGCGATATCGATCCAGCTCTCGCTGGCATCGTCGTCGAACAGTTCGCGTTCGATCCGGCCGCCCGCGGCGAGGTAGGCATCGCGTCCGACGAGAACCGCTCGCGGATCGGAGCCACGAACGGTTGCGTCGAGCACCATGCGGCGGATCGTGTCGGGCGTGATTTGGTACCAGGCGTCCTGCAGCTCGGCATAGACATTAGCTTGGCGCTCCACGTCGGAGATAGCGCCGTAGGCCTTGGCCATATCGAGCGTGATCGTGCCTTCGGCGAGCGCTTCGAAGACGCAAGGCGCGAGAGAGGCTAGGCGCAGACGTCCTTCGACGAACCGGACGGTGAGGCCGAAGCGGCGCGCCACGTCTTCGGGGGTAGCCCCTGCCTCGATGATAGAAGCGAAGGCCTGCGCCTCGTCGGCGGGGTTCATCGCGAGACGCTGGAAGTTCTCGGCAAGGCTGGCCTCGCGCACTTCGCTTTCCTCGCCTTCGATGACGAGGCAGGTAACCTCGTGGTTTTCGGGCAAGGTGCCCTCTCCGGCCAACGCCTGCAGCGCGGCGAGACGGCGACCGCCGGCCTCGACTTCGAACTTGCCGCGCTTTCCTTTGCGCACGACAAGGTTCTGCAACAGGCCGCGCGCAGCGATGTCTGCCCGCAGCTGGAGGTCGGCCAGCACGTCGCTCGCCTTGCGAACGTTGAGCGGGCTCGGGACGAGCTTCTTCAAGGGAATCGACTGGATCATGGGTGTTCTCCTGATGGAATGAAGGCGCAGGTGAGGATCACGAGGCCCACAAGCCC
>NYYJ01000184.1 GCA_002686755.1 Verrucomicrobiales bacterium | reverse complement strand
TCGGATCGACCGAAAAAAAATCAATCTGCATTATTCAGAGGGCGAGGAAACCATAGACCGAAAAAAATATGTCATTTGCAAGTATTTGCCTCTCGTGGGACCTCTCATTAAAAAAACAAGGAGTTTGATGAACAAGTTTTCCGCCGCACAGCTTGGAATCGCAATCGAGCGGTATCGCGGCGCAAAAGGCACACTGCCCGGTGAACTCAGCGATCTGGTGCCGGATTACATCAGTGCCCTCCCGAAAGACGCCTTGACCGGCGAACCGTTGGCGTGGGAACACCATGGTAGCCCCCGCTACAAGATTCCCGTCAGCGACACCGATTCACAGTCGTGGAAATACGATGGCATCCTCGCCGCGATACAGGCGGGCGATCTTGGCAAACTCAAGGCGTTCGCCGAAAAAGGCTGGAAGATCACTCGGCCCGAGGGCGGCTCGACCCAGTCACCGGAAAGTAACCCTAGCATGGCCGGGATGATGCCCTACGGCATGATGACGCCGGGGATGTCCAGCGGGCCAAAAACGATCGACTTCAGTGCAACGGAAACGGAAATCCTCACGCAACAAAACGCGCTGCACCACGCCGTGCACAGCGGCAATCTGGAATTGTTGCAATGGCTCATCAAGCACGGCCTCGACCCGAACGCCACTGCCAGCGTCTGGACACCCGAAAAATCGAACGCTTCCATGCCGGGGATGATGCCCGGAATGATGATGCCTTATGGAATGGGAATGTACGGAGGAATGGGCATGGGTAATTCGACCCAATCCGTGCTGGAGTTTGCCACAAACGAGCGTCAAACGGAGATGGTCAAGGCACTGCGGGATGCCGGGGCATCCCCGGTGAAGAAAAAGCCGAAGCGTCAACAAGGCAACCCACTCGGCATGGGCATGATGCCGGGGATGATGCCGCCGGGCATGGGGATGAACCCTTTCGGCATGGGGATGGATCCATTTGGAATGGGGATCATGGATCCGGAGGAGGAGATCAAGGCCATCAACGAGCGCTTGGCCAAGGGGCAGTCGCTGAACCGATACAACGAGTGGGGCCAGACCGAGTTGATGATCGCCGTGGAGGCGGACGACATCGACCTAGCCAGGCGGTTGCTGGAAAACAAGGCCCACCCCAACGCCACCTCGAAGGACGGCCAATTGGACACTGCCCTGCACCTCGCGGCCATGCAGGAGAACAAGGCGATGTGCGAGTTGCTCCTCGACAAGGGCGCGCGGGTAAACAAGAAAAACAAGATGGGCTTCACCCCGCTGGACGCCGCGCTGTATGCCAACGAGATGCCGGGCTTCGGCGGAGCGCCGCCGGAACCGTCGGCAGCCGGGCAGGCCACCGTCGCCCTCCTCAAGAGCAAGGGCGGCACAAGCATGACACCGGAGGAACGGGCGAAGGCCAATCCCGGCATGGGAGGCGGCATGATGCCGGGCATGATGCCGGGTTTCCCGGATCCGTTTATGCCGCCGGGGGGCAACCCTTTCGGCGCTCCCAAGGGTAATCAACCGCCGAAACCCCAGCGGCCGTAACAAGGCCAGGTGCAAGGCGGGGCAAGGTGGCGACCGATGGGACGCGCGTTTTTGTCTGTTTTTCCATTCCGCAAGAGATACTCTTTTGCCGAAACAGCTGATGAAAGGGTCAAGGGCATTCACGCTGATCGAGCTGCTGGTGGTTATCGCCATCATTGCCATCCTGGCTGCGCTGCTGCTGCCGGCGTTGTCGCGGGCCAAGTGGAAGGCGAAGCAGGTCTCCTGCATGAACAACCAAAAGCAGATGGGGATCGGCAGCCAACTGTACGCGAACGAAGACCAGCGGGGCGCGCTCTCGGGCGTCGACTGGAACGGCCCCAAGTTCAACGCCGCCTGTGACGATGACATGAACTGGCTGTTTCCAGCCTTCCTGCCCAACCTCAAGTCGGTCACCTGCCCCGACACGCAGAACTTCGTGCGCACCCGCGACCGGCGGGGACGAGACTTGGCCGTGCGGATCAATGACCGGCGCTACATCGAGCGGCTCCACGGCCAGACGAAAATCTACACCGACCTGCAGCGGTTCGCTGCAGACCGAGGACAGAAACCGGGCATCAGCTACGAGATTTTCGGCTGCATGAACTGGAACGGGATTCCGAACAAGCGCTACACGAGTGGGTTCCCGTACGTCGGGCCATCCGGCTGCCAGGGCATCTTGAAAACCGAGTCGGTGGTCAGCCGTTACGTTCACGCCAACACCGAGTTCGGACTGAAGGGGCACGTGACCGGCCCGTCCGAGATTTGGCTGATCAAGGAGGCCGATTATTCCTACCCCGGCGCGATGAACAATTACCCGGATGAGGGGGACAACCACGGCGCCGACGGCGAGAACGTGCTGTTCGCCGATGCGCACGTGGAGTTCGTCAAGCGGGAAAACTACAACTACAGCCTGGCACTGGGCAACGACGCCCTGCATTACGGGCCGCGCTGAAGCGCGGGCGGCGCGGGCCAAGCGCTACCGGTATTTGTTCCACACCTCCGGCACGGCCACCCACATGCCGGGCTGCTTGGGCCTTGAGGTGAAATTTTTTGCGATCCAGACCTTCTCCTTGGCCATGCGCTCGGCGTGGCCGTCGTAAAACCCGATGCCCGCCCCCTCGTTGTGGCGATACAGCGTCGGGCCGCCGTTGCCGGTGCCCTTGTAGGCCTGCACGCTTCCCTTTTGGCCGAGCTTGTCCCAGCCGGTCTTGTAGTTGGCCCCCTTCCAGCGCGACCACCAGTCGTGGCCGTCGTGAAAAATCAGCTTGGCCGATGGCTCCCGCACCGCGCCGAACTTGTGCCCGGAATGATCCTTCGAGGCCAGCGACCAGCCGCGCCCGTCTGACGGAAACCAATCCTCAAAGTTGTAGCTGTAGCTCGTCAGCGTGCCGCGGTTTTCGCTGTCGGGCCGGTTGGGGTTGTTGGCGAAGGCGTACTGTGACGGCCGCCAGATCTGCGTGTCTGACGGGCATCGGAAATCGGTCGGCGTCTGGTACATCGAGTTGCCCTTGTTGTCGTAGCCGATCAGTTTGCGGAAAGCCGCGTTCGACATCCAGACACGCCGTGCACCGGTGCGGCGGTTGATCTCGATGAGCGGCACGCATTGGTCGTCGTGGTCGTTCGCGTACAGGGCGTTGGCGACGCAGAACTGCCGGATGTTGTTCAGGCAGCCTGCTCCCTGGGCGGTGTTCTTGGCCTTGGCCAAGGCCGGCAGCAGCAGCGCGGCCAGGATGGCGATGATCGCAATGACCACAAGCAGCTCGATCAGCGTGAAGCCGTTGGCCAGGCGCTTGGCCAAGTGGGGGTTGGGTTTTGTTTTCATCTTGCAAAAAATAGTGGCGCTTGGCCAAACGGCCGGTGCTGACGCTCAACACGGTTGATGGCCCTAGTCGGTTTCCTTGAGCGACTCCTCGTATTGGGCCATCTGCTCCTCCGCCGACAACGCGCCACAGGACTTGGTCGGGGTGAGTATCAGCGGCTCGCGGCACAACGGACACACCGCCTTCTTGCCCGACTCGGAGTCGTCAAACTGCGGCTGGCCGCCGCAGGCGCTGCAATTCACGGTGATCACTGAAGGCGAACGTACCCCCGGTTTCTGCCCTGTCAAGAGCCGGATGAGACTTGAAGCGGAGAGTCACTCGACGGTCAGTGGGCCGTCGAAATGGGTGAGGCTGATGACCTCGGTGTTGGCCTTGTGCGGGCCGTGGCGCTCGCCTTTCGGGGCGTGAAACAGCGTCCCTTGCGTGTACACTTTTTCAGCCTCCTCCCATTCGCCGGAAAGCACGTAGGCCCATTCGTTGGCCAGCGGATGCGTGTGCGCCGGCACCTCGATACCGGCCTCGAATTTCCGCAGCACTACCACGCCGCCGGTCGCCTCGTCCTTGTGCAGGATTTTCAACTGCACGCCATCGTATGGGCCGGGCTGCCACGGCTTGTCATCCGCTTGGGCAACGTATTGGAACATTACTCGTCCCTGACCGGGTTGGTGAGCGCGCCGATGCCGTCGATCTCGATGGTGACTTCGTCTCCGTCCTTCAGCAGCACCGGCGGCTTGCGGGCGAACCCGACGCCGTGCGGGGTACCCGTAAGAATCACCGTCCCGGCGGCCAACTCGGTGCTGCCGCTGAGGAACTCGATTAACGTGGGTACGTCGAAAATCATGTCGTCGGTATTCCAGTCCTGCATCACTTCGCCGTTCAACACGGTCTTGATGCCAAGCGCGTTCGGGTTCGGAATCTCGTCGCGCGTCACCAGCACCGGACCAAGCGGGCAGAAGGTGTCGAACGTCTTGCCGCGGCACCATTGTCCACCGCCGCCGTTCTTTTGCCAGTCACGGGCGCTGACGTCGTTGGCGCAAGTGTAACCGAGCACGTAGTCGAGTGCGTCGGCCTTGGAAACATTTTTGCAGTCTTTGCCGATGACGACGGCAAGTTCGCATTCGTAGTCCACCGACTCGCTCTTGAGCTTGGTGGGCAGCAGGATGGGATCGCCGGGATTCTGCACCGTGCTGGGCATCTTCATGAACAGCACCGGATTCTCCGGGATATCCGCGCCGCCTTCCTCCGCATGCCTGCGGTAGTTCAGGCCGATGCACAGCACCGCAGCCGGCTTGACCGGGGCAAGCAGCTTGCTGACGTTTGCGGCCTCGCCGGTGTCCTGATGGTCGCTGAAAACACAGCCCTCGATGCGTGTAACAGAGCCGTCTTCGTGTTGGGCACCAAATTGCGCCTTACCCTCGTCGTTAAGATATCGAACAATTTTCATTTGAATATTGGCGGCGGCAACCTAACGCAGCGCTTGGCCAAGCGACAAGGAAAAGCCGGGGCAGCTTGTTGCCCGGTGGGGTTAATTCCTTGAGCGTCTTTTCCGGGGCTGGGGCTTGGCCGTGCCCCACTTGGCCTTGCGGTCGCGCTCGTGGCGGGTGCGCTTGGGGTCGAGGTATTTGCCGGCCCGCACAGGCTTGTGTGAGGCCTTGGCGAACGCCTTCATCCTGGCCAAGCGCTCGGGATGTTTTGCCGCGACATCGGTGGTCTCGCTGATGTCCCGGCTCAGGTTGTACAGTTCCCACGGACGATCGGGCTTGGTCTGGATCGCCTTCCACAATCCCTGCCGCACCGCCGTTTGACTGCGAAATTCCCAGTACAGCATTTCGTGTTTTTTTGTTTGCGCCTGGCCAAGCAGAGTCGGAAGAAAGGAGATGCCATCGATGTCGCCGGGTGCCTTGGCTCCGGTCAATTCCGCCAGAGTCGGCAGAACATCCGGTTGATAAAAAATCAAATCGCTCACTTGGCCAGCCTTGATCCTGCCGGGCCAACGAACAAGATAGGGAATGCGCAAGCCCCCTTCAAAAAGATTGCCCTTGCCGCCACGAAACTCGACACCTGTTTTTGGGTTCACGTTCGGCCCGAAAAAGCCGCGCGGATACTTACCGCTCCGGAACCGATCCTGTCCGCCGTTGTCGCCGGTGAAAAACACAATCGTGTCGTTCTCCAGTTTCAACTCACGCAACAGGCTGAGTACTTGCCCCACGTTGTGATCCACCATGCTCACCATGGCGGCATAGTTTTTCACGTCCTGCGGGATGGCTGGGTCTTTGATCCACGACTCGCCCTCGTACAGCTTCCACGCGGGATCATTTGCCGGAATATCGTACATCCCGTGAGGTGGCGTGATCGGGAAGTAACAGAAAAACGGGTCGTCCTTGTTCTCGCGGATGAACCTCAGTCCCTCCTCCATGATCGGGTAGTGCGCGTACGACTCGCCCGAGCGGCCGCCGATGTTGCCCTTCAACTTTATCTCCTCGCTGTTGCGAATGAGGTACGGCGGATAAAACGAGTGCGCGTGCACCTGGTCGTAGTAACCGTAAAAGACATCGAAGCCGTGTTCCTCCGGCACACCGGTCGAGTCACGGCCGCCGCAACCCCATTTGCCAAAGCCGCCGGTCGCGTACCCAATCTCCTTGAGGATCGAGGCGATGGTCGGCTCGCCCGCCCGCAGGGGTGTGCCGCCGTCATTCGCCCGCACCGAGGCGTGCCCGGCGTGTTTGCCGGTCATCAGGTTGCAGCGCAGCGGCGCACAAACCGGCGCCCCGGCCAGCGCCGAGGTAAAGCGGATGCCCTCCGCCGCGAACCGGTCGATGTTCGGCGTCTTGATGTATCGGTTCCCCATGTGCGACAACTCGTAGTAAGCCAACTCGTCGGACATGATGTAGACAATGTTCGGCTTCTTCGCCGCCGAGCCTACGGCCACCGCAGACACAAAAATCGTAATTGATAATAGGAACCGGAAACGCATGGCCGACAGATTACCCGCCGATCCGTTGAGGGGACACAAAAAAAGAGAGATCAAAATCTAAGCCGGGCGGCTTTCCACCTTTTCCTTGAGGCAGGCGAATTCCCTTTCGAGCGCCTTACAGCCGGTGCGGGGGAGAAATCTTTTGCGGAGTGGCAGTTGCTACATTTTACAGCAGTCGATTCTCCCAATGCTGGAAAACAAGTCGACCCAGATCGGGATAGGGCCGTCAATTAGCAGGAATTCATGGCACAAAGCCACCCGCTGCTTTCCGCCGATCGCTGGGAGGTGGATATCGACATAACCCATGAGGGCACTGAAATTATATACTCCAAAAAACCGAACCGAAGCTATCAAGTCCAGTGGACGGACGATCCTTCCCATCCGGCGTCCTGGAGACCACTAAACAAGCCTGGAAATGCCCCTCATTTCGGTCGTCCGTCTATTGCAATAAAATCATCAAGAATCCGCAGCCGACTTTAAAACGGTTTTTACCGCGTCAGGATCACCAAGTCGTAGCCTTTTTCAGGCAATGATAACGGAGCGCTCACTCCGCCTCGATGACGATGCGGAAAAACCGCCGGCCCGGCCCGCCTCCGAGCGGCACGTCGAGGCGAACCGGCTCGTGATCCGCGACGGCAACGGTCTCGAGCCGCTGCCAATTGCCCAGATCGGCGGACGCCTCGACGTGATGCATCCGCCCGGCGACGCCGTAAATCACGAGCCGCATCCATCCGTCGTCGTCGAGGTCGATCGACTGGAACATCGGCCGGTGCGGCGGCTCGTACACCAGTTGCGGTCGGATCGTCGTGTCGCCGGTGAGGGTTAGTTGTCCGTCGGCGTCCGGGCCGGAGTGGTTCTCCCAGCCGGCCAGGTGCCAGCCCTTGGCCAAGCGCAGCGTCAACCGCATCGGCAGCCGGGTGAAAAACCGGGCGTCCCAACCACCGCCCCGGCGCGGCAGGGCCAAACCCTCGGCCTCGACGCCGAGCAGCCCCGGCGCGGCGTCCACCCGCAGCGTCGCCGGCGCGCCAAGCTTGAACGACGCCTGCAAATCGTCCCAGACATGCTCATGCCGCGCCCCGGCGAACGCGCGCAGCACCTGGACCTCCGCCAGCCAGTCGGCGGGGCTGCGGTGCGGCAGGGCCGACTTCGGGCTGCTGGTTTCCGTCGGTTGCCAGCGCGCGATGTGCCGCACCATTTCCGGGGCGAGGAGTGCCTGCTTGTCGTCGATCACCCCCAAAAGTCGCGCCCGGCTGAGCGTGGTTTGCAGGTGTGTCGTGTAACGGTGCACGAATCGTTCGCGGCCGCGCGGCTCCTTGAGCAGCGCCTGCATCATCGAGACAAACAGCGGCGGCCGCTTGATAGGGAGGTATAGGATCTTTCCATGCAGCGTGTTGACCCACGGGCGCCGGCCGCTCGTGCCGAGGATGCCGTCCATATCGTACGGGATCCACCGCCATCGGCCGGCCGGGGTGCGAGACCGCCACGCCTGCTCGTTGTTCTGCGGCCAGTCGCGGTTGTCGAGGAACACCTCGGCGATCACATAGTCGAACAGGTTGTCGAGATCGACAAACGGCTCGAGCGCGTTCATCCATCCCGCGGGTTGTTCCGCCGCGCCATTGAATAGCTGCTCGAGCTTTTTCCAATGCTCCTTGTCGCCGGCGCGGATGCCGTTTTTCAGCAGGTCGATCCTGTCCGGCGCGACGCCGTGATGGCTGGCAAGATAGTGCCGGTCCACCCGCTCGCGCAGATGGTGAATGCCCCAGTAGCGGCCGTTGAGGTAGACGATCGACGGGCGCCACGCCTGCGTGTCCAGCCCCATCCCGCGCGCCAGCTCGTGGCCGATCGCGTCGCGCATGAAAGCCAGCTTCCAGCCGTTGCCGCTGTTGCGCAGCAACAGCCGGCGAAACGAATCGATCCCCAACTCCGGGAAAAACCGGTGATCGAACGCGCTTTCCCCGTAACGCGTCCGGGCGTAGAGCCGCAGCGATTTCTGGTCGTACCGTCGCGTCCAGCCGCCGTGAATCCGCAGCCCGGCGGCCTGCCCGATCGTCCGCAGTCCGCCCGGCTCGAACCATTCGAAAAAGGCCGGCCGCTCCCACTCGCGCTGGGCATTGTCGGCGGTGTAAATACCGTGCGCGGGGTCAAATAGGTTCCCCGGCGCGGTGGCCAGCGACACGACCGGGAAGCGCGTCGATTCGCCGATCAAATAACTCGCCGTGACCACCGGCCCCGGCAGGTGGCCGTCGCGGAACGCGCGGGCACGAACCACCGCCGGCTTGGCCAGGTGGAGCGGCCCGCCAATGAGATTGGCCTCCGGCCCCGGCACCGAGCCGTCGAGCGTGTAGCGCACTTCGCTGAAAAAACCGGGCGGCTCGATGTGCAGTGCGATCGGCCCGTCATACACGCCGGGCGGCTTGACCAGGCGCGGTGGACCGGCCCAGCCGGCGTACGGCTTGCCCGTGTTGGCAGCGCGGGGAGTCGGCCGCGCGAACAGCGCTTGGCCAAGCGCATCCGCCGCCACGCCGATACTTGCATCCGGCGGGCACCGTGGAAGTTGCAGCGTGGCGGCTTGGCCAAGCGGGCCGGTGAGGGTCAGCCGGTCGTCCCCGTCGCCGAGCCTGAAATTGGCGTGCAGCGCCGCCGCCGGGAGCGCCCACTTGGCCATCAGCCACGACTCGACGGCGTCGATCTCGGAGGCACTGAGTCGGCGGTTGTAAACCAGCACCTCGCCGATGTCGCCGTGCCAGTTGCGATCCGCCACAAATCGGTCCGAGCCAATCAGGCTGGCCTGCAATCGGCGCGCCGCCACGCTCGTGACCAGGCAGAGTGACTCCGGCCAGCGCGCTGCCGTCGGGTTCACCGCAGAGCCGTTGACGTGCGCGATCGCATCCTCCCCGGCGAACGCGCTGTGCGGGTGAAAGTACAGCACGCGGTCGCCGCCCCGCGTGAAGTCCGTCGTCGCCGTTTCCCCGAGGACGGAACGGAACGAGCTTGTCGCGTGGGCGTCCTCGCGTGCGACGACGAAAACCGTTCGGGCATCGTTGAGCAACTGAAACGACAGCCAGTCGTCCAGCCCGTCGAACCGCAGCACCGGCAGGCCGCTCAGCGGATCGGTCGCCCGTACCGGCTGCCGCGCCGGGTCGGTTTGCGCGGCCGTAACGCCGGTGGCCGATTGCCAGCGCGACACGCGTCCCTGCTCATCGACGGTGAGCGAGTCGGCGTTCGTCGCGTCGAGCCAAAGCCGCAGGCCGGGGACGCCGGGCGGCGGCGCGCGCACCGGCTTGCGCACCCCGCGTCGATCCTTCCCCGAGGCGAACACCAGCAACTGTTCCTCCGCGCCCAGCGTGATGTCAGGCAAACGCCACTTGAACGAGTCGGCCGGGTCGTCGGACAG
>NYYJ01000183.1 GCA_002686755.1 Verrucomicrobiales bacterium | reverse complement strand
CTCGCGCCGAACCTGTCCACCAGCCTGTCGGTGAACACCGATTTCGCCGAGACGGAGGTAGACTCCCGGCAGCTCAATTTCAGCCGTTTTTCCCTGTTTTACCCTGAAAAACGCGATTTTTTTCTGCGGGACTCCGGGGTGTTCCGGTTCGGCTCGAGTTCTCGCGGAAGTTCCATCGCGACCATTCCGTTCTTCAGCCGCCGGATTGGCCTGACCGACAGTCGGAGGCCGGTACCGATCAATCTCGCCGCCAAACTCACCGGGCGGATCGGCAAGTACAACATCGGCATCATCGACGCTCAGATCGACGGGCACGACGGCCTCGGCAGTCAAAACGCCTTCGTCGCACGCGTCTCCCGCGACGTGCTCGAGCAGTCGTCGATTGGCCTGATCACCACCATCGGCGATCCGAATTCCGACGACGACGCCTACCTTATCGGAAGCGACTTCAACTACCGCACCACCCGTTTCCTCACCGACAAAACCCTCCGGGCCAGCGTCTACGCCCTGGCCAATTATGACGAGGCTTCCGACTGGAGCCAGGTCTACGGCGGCAGTCTCACCTACCCCAATGATCTGCTCGATGCCGGCGTGACAGCCTACGAGGTCGGCGAAAACTTCCAGCCCAAGCTCGGCTACACCCGCCGGGACGGCATCCGCAACCTCAGTTCGTGGATTTCCTACCGCCCGCGCCCGGAGAACATCGAGTGGCTGCGCAGATACAACCTTAGCTATCGGAACTCCTTTTACACGACACTCGACAACGACATCGAGTCGCAGCGTCACAGCTTCTTCCTGCCGTTCCTCGATTTCGAGTCCGGTTACGAGTTTTACTTCAAGATCGACCGGGAGTACGACCGGCCGGAGCGGGACTTCGAGATATCCGGTGGGGCGGTCGTGCCGGCGGGCGAATATTGGACAACCGACTACACAATCGATTTCGAGTTGAAGGAGTCGGGCATGCTGCGCGGCGACATCGGATACACGGTCGGCCAATGGTATCACGGTGACAAGCAGACCGCCTATCTCGAGCTGGGCCTCGACCCGGCCAAGTGGCTGAACCTGCGCCTCGAGTATTCCTACAACCGGTTCGAGTTGCCGGATCTCGATTTCGACGCCCACATCGTCTCCGGCCGGGCGCAGGTCAACTTCACCCCAGACATGGGCTGGTCGCACCTCGTCCAGTATGACTCCGTCTCCAAGTCGATCGGCTACAACACCCGCTACTACTGGGAGTTCCAGCCCGGCAAAAAAGTCCATCTTGTTCTGCGCCAAAACTACGGTGACGACGACCGCCTGTTCTCGTTGCGCGAAAGCGAGTTCGTGCTCAAGGCGGTGGCCGCGTTCCGGCTTTGAGCGCTTGGCCAAGCGCGGCCCGCCCCGGCATGAATCGTTGACAAGAGTGCCCGGTTTCGCTACCAAGTCCGGCCCTTGGCCAAGCCAAAGGGAAATGGCAGTAACCCCAACTTTCAGAAAAATGGCATTACGACTGGGCGACGAGGCTCCGAACTTCCAAGCGGAGACAACTGAAGGCAGCATCGACTTTCACGAATGGATCGGCGACAGCTGGGGGATCCTGTTCTCCCACCCGGCGGACTACACCCCGGTCTGCACCACCGAACTCGGCTACACGGCCAAGCTCCAGCCGGAATTCCAAAAGCGAGGCGTCAAGACGATCGCCGTCAGCGTCGATCCGCTCGACGACCACCACGGCTGGATCAACGACATCAACGAGACGCAGAACACCACGGTCAACTTCCCGATCATCGCCGACCCGGATCGCGCCGTCGCCACCGCGTACGACATGATTCACCCGAACGCCGCCGAGAAGTTCACCGTGCGCTCCGTGTTCGTCATCGACCCGAACAAGAAAATCCGCCTGACGATCACCTACCCGCCCGCCACCGGCCGAAACTTCGACGAGATTTTGCGCGTGGTCGATGCGCTGCAATTGACCGACAGCCACGCCGTGGCCACGCCGGTCAACTGGAAGGACGGCGACGACTGCATCGTCGTGCCGACCCTCTCGGACGAGGATGCCGAGGCCAAGTTTCCGAAGGGCTTTACCAAGATCAAGCCGTACCTGCGCGTCACGCCGCAGCCGAACAAGTAACCGGACTTTCACAAGCGGGGGGCTGCCGGACGGCGGCTCCCCGTTTTTTATTTCAACGAAGCCAAGCGCACCATGAACCCAAGCGACATACAGGTCATCGGCGAAGAACTAGCCGTCAAGTGGGACGACGGCACCGAGTCGTTCGTGCGCTTGGCCAAGCTGCGCAAGGCCTGCCCCTGCGCCGGCTGCAAGGGCGAGACCGACGTGATGGGCCAACTGCACAAGGGCCCGGAGCGGCCATACTCACTCTCCTCCTTCCGGATTCGATCGCTGGAGTACATCGGCGGCTACGCCGTCAAGCCGGTCTGGGAGGACGGCCACGCCTCCGGGCTGTTCGCCTTCGATTTCCTCCGTGCCGTGGCCAACTCACCCGGCGACGAATAGGCACAAAGGGTTTGTGGCCAAGCGCTTGACTGTCTAACTTCGGCCATGCGCTTCGTGACAAACTGGCTGGGCCTCGCCCTGCTGGTTTCCTGTTGTGCCGCCGCCCAGGCGCGCGTCTACCTCGGCAACGAAGTGCTCGCCATGCGCGGCTACGAGACCCTTCGCGGCAAGCGCGTCGGCCTGCTGACCAACCCCTCCGGTGTCGATGGCCGCGGCCGCTCCGTCATCGACATCCTGCACAAGTCGCCCAAGGTCAACCTCGTCGCGTTGTTCGGCGCGGAGCATGGCGTTGACGGCCAGGTGCCGGCCGGCAAGGAATTCCCCGACAGCACCCACCGCCGCACCGGCCTGCCAATCTACTCGCTTTACGGCCCCGGGCCGGTCCGCAAGCCGACGCCGGCGATGCTCAAAAAAATTGACTGCCTCGTGTACGACATTCAGGACACCGGCGCACGGTCGTACACATTCATCAGCACGATGGGGCTTTGCATGGAGGAATGCGGCAAGGCAGGCGTCGAGTTCGTCGTGCTCGACCGCCCCAACCCGCTCGGTGGCAAGCGGGTCGAGGGGCTCATCCTCAACCCCCGTTTCAAGTCACTCGTCGGCCAATGGAAAATCCCGTACGTCTACGGCATGACCGCCGGCGAACTCGCCTACATGATTAGCGGCGAAGGCTGGATCAGCCACCGCCCCAAGATTTCCATCATCAAGATGAAAGGCTGGAAACGGTCGATGACTTGGACCGGCACCGGCCTCAAATGGGTACCCACCTCGCCCAACATTCCGCATGGCGACTCGCCGCTTCATTACGTCTCCACCGGCGTGCTCGGCGAACTCGGCGCCGGCAGCGGACTCAGCATCGGCATCGGCGAAGGGATGCCATTCGAGTGCGTCGCCTCCACATGGATGAACACCGATGGCATGGCCCGTTACCTCAACAACCGCCGCCTGCCCGGCGTCCGCTTCGAGCCAATCCGCTACAAGAGTCGCCGCGTGAAAAACCGCACCTACTCCGGTGTCCGCGTTCGGTTCACCAATCGCGCAATCGCTCCGTTGATGGCGATCAACTACCACATCGTAGACGCCGTGAAAGCCGTAGCCAAGCGCGACCTGTTTGCCACTCGAACCAAAAGCGGCCGCAGTTTCAACATGTTCGACAAGGTCAACGGCACCGACGCAATCCGGCGCGACCTCGCCGCTGGCCGCACCGGCGCGCAGATCGTCAAATCATGGGCCAAGGACGAGGCGCGTTTCCGTCAACAACGCACCAAATACCTCCTCTACAACTAACGCTTGGCCAAGCGCTTGGCCAATTTTTCTTTATTTTTGGTGATCGGAGGTTAGATTGCCGCGCTGTTTGTAGCGACGGGTTTCCCCTTTCCTCACACCAAGATCACTTTTATGGGCAATTATTCAGAGGCAGCCGTGAAGGCTCAACAGGCACGCAATGACCAACTGATCGCCGGCTCGACGTACATGCGGCCAAGCGTCACTTCGCAGGTCTTGCCGCTGCGGATCGACGTGGGCAGCACCGACGCGCTCGACGACAAACAGGTCGCCACGCTGCAGGCGCTCGAAATCGAGGCCGCCCGGATTTCCATCTCGTCGCTGGCATCGCTGGCCACCATCGGCGAACTCGACCACCTCGGCGGCGGCCTCGACCTGATCCCCAGCCTGATGCTCACCCTCGCCGCGACCGATTACGAGAAGGTGCAGTACACGATCGAGAACGCCCACGCCAGCATCGGCTATTACGCCTCGCTGGCAGCGCTTGGCTACCTGGATCGCGACTCGGTTGTCCATAAGTTTCGTCGCGGACTCGACATCCCCGGCCACGTCTCATGGGTACCGGGTGGTACACAACTCAATGGTGGACGCCTCGGCGTGATGATCCCGGTCGCCGCCGGCCAAGCGATGGGCATGCGCGCGCGCAACCCGGAGTCGTGGGTGGTCTGCCACAGCGGCGACGCCGGCTGGATCGCCGGCCAAGCGCTGAACGGCTTCAACGCTGCCGACATCGGCAACCTACCGATGACATTCGTCATGCAGCGCAACGGCATCCAGTTGTCCGACTCGAACAAGAATGTGATGGACAAGGATCCCCGCCCGATCGTCGAGGCGATGGGTGTCGAGGTCATCGAGACGACGTCGTTGTTCGACACGGCCGAAATGTTCCAGGCCTACAAGCAGGCCCACGCCCGCGCGATGGAGGGCCGACCGACGATGATTTACCCGACCGGCTACTCGTCCGCCGACGGCGCAAAAGTGGATTTCAACTGGCTGTCCGAACGGTTCGGCATCGGTGCCGAGGTCGAGGCGATCACCAGTAAAAACGGCGTCTCGATGGATCAGGAAATCTGGGTGCCGGGTGCGATGATGAGCTACCGCGACGTCGGCCCCATGCTCGAATGCCTGTTGCTGGTCAATGACTTGCCGGGCGGTGAAGGGCATCACGACGGGCACATGAAAGGTCGCGACGAGGCCGAGGTGCTGGCCAACCCGATGCTCACCCGCACAGCCGAACAGCAGGCGGCTTTCAACGAGATTTCTGCAGCGCCCAAGGTCGAGGTGACCACCAACGCCCGCCCCGCCGCCGGTACAGCGAACCTCACGCTCAACGCCGAACAATTGGCCGAGGTCAGCCTGCCGGAGGCCGGTAAAATGACCAGCGCCCGCGCCGGGTCCGAGGCCGGTTACGCCGCCGTGGCCAAGGCGCACCCGAACGATACCTTTATCGTGAGCTGCGACCTCAACCCATCGACCAAGCTCGGCAAGGCCGCCGCACAGGTGCCCGCACAAAACCAGATCGAGCTGAGCATCGAGGAACAGGCCGCGCTGCTCGTGGCCGATGGACTCGCGATGAGTTCTTACAAACCGCAGGTTAACGTGGTCTCCACTTTCTCCGCGTTCTTCGAGGGCATCGCCCGCGAGGGACTCGAGTTGTGGCGCTACCAGCGGAACCTCAACGGCGTCAATGAGGGGCTAAACGTGATTATGCACATGAGCCACGTCGGTGCCTGCACCGGCCGCGATCATTTCTCCGGCTGGAGCCTCGACTGGGTGACGCTCGCGATGGGTTATCTGCCGTACGTCGATCGCTTTTACGCACCAGCCGATGCCCGTGGTGCGTTCGTCGCAGTACGGGATGCCTGCGCCCGGTACGGCGCGCACATCGTCGCCATCCCGCGCGACAACCTACTCGTCCTCTCCGACGAAAATGGTAATGCGCTTTATAACCCCGATAGCGAGTGGGAAGCCGTCACGCCGCTCCGAAAACATGACGAGGCCAAGACTGCCATCCTCGCACTGGGCGCCACTGCCGGCATCGCGCAGGACGCCGCCGAGCAGCTTGGCGGCGCAGCCGACGTTTACGTGGTAAACGGCCTTCCATTACCAGACGATTTTCTCGATGGCATTTTCGCGCAATACGATGGCGTCGTGACAGTGGAGGACGGCATCATCGGCACACGCGCCACCGGTGTCCGGGGCTTCGCGGGACTGGTGCTATCTGCAGCGAGCCGTAGCGGAACAAAAACTGAGCACGTCGGCATCGTCGATCCGCGCATCGCCCCGTCCGAGGGCCATGAGGGAGTTTGGGAACATTTCGGCCTGACCTCCGGCGCGATCGCCGACGCCGCCAAGTCATTGGCCTAAAACCACTTGGCCAAGCGGACGGCTAGGACAGCTGTCCCCACCTCCGATTACTCCACCAAGCGAATGCGATAGAAGCGGGCTTGGCCAAGCGAGGCGTTGCTCTCGACCGTGGCCAGGCGCTGGGCGGCATCGGTGGTGAACTCGGCCAGCTTGGCCCAGCCACCGCCCAAGGCATCGGCGAACTCAACACGATACCGCCGGTTGGGCGACACGTGCACGGCGATCGTCACCCGGCCCTGCGCCACTTCGATCGACTCGACGAGGAATCGGCTCGTCGCATCCTTCGGGTCGGTGCCGCTGAGGAACTCGCCAAGGTTGGTCACGCCGTCGTTGTCGGCGTCGTTGTCGGCGTCGGTGGCATCGGCAGGGTTCAGCTTGTGCGCCAATTCCCATGCGTCGTCCATGCCGTCGGCGTCGCGGTCACCGGCCTCGGAGCTGGCGTTGGCCCGGCCGGCGGTCGCCGCGGCGGCGAGCCAGTTGCCCGGCTCGTTGCCGAACCGATCCGCCACCTTGCGTTGCAGCGAAAGCCCGGTGCCGTCGGCGTCGCTTGGCCAAGGTTCGCGGTTGTCGTACGAGACAGCCTCCACCGGCAGGTACGGGACGAACCCGGCGTCCTCTTGGCCGAGGCCTTGTGTGTCGTCGGGCCGGAGCAGCCGCACGGTCTCGCCGCCGTTGGCCAGACGCCCGGCAAACGGCCCGATGATCGGCACACCGCCTGGCACCCCGTAATGCGCGCGGAACCGCGATGCCACCGTCGGCTCGGCGGCGGGATCGAACCCGACGAGCAGCAAGTAGCTGCCGGACGGGATGGTCGTGTTAGCCGGGAAATCTAGCCGCACGCCGCCACGCAGCCGCCACGTGTTCTGCGGCTCGAGCGGGTTGTACAGCGGCACGGCCTGCTCGCTGAAGTTGTACAACTCGACAAACTCAAGCTGCGCCTGGCCAATGCCGGCGACGTCCGACTGGCCCTCGTACATGATTTCGCTGATGACCACCGGGCCGACGAGCGGGCCGGCGTTGGGCGCACCGCCACCCTCCCGGAAAGCCGCCACCGAACCGGGGGTATCGACGCCGAAGGTGCGCCTGGCCAACGGCACAAACTGCGTGCCGGAACCCAGCATCACGCGGCCGACGGAGACGCCGTTGGCCATGGGAGGAATCGCCTGCACGGCACGGAGGCCGCTTGGCCTGTCGGTTGCGTCGACCGCCGTAAGGTGAACCGTGTCGCCGTGCGCGGAGTTGAGCCTGAAGCCGGCGCCGCCCCGGCTGAAATCGCCCTCGTAAATCACCAAGTAGCCGCCCGGCGGGAGGATCGTTCCATCGGGGATGACATAATGCGTTGGTGAGTCAAACTCATCACCCAGCCGCCAGCCGCTGATGTCCACCGGGGCCTCGCCGGTGTTGTGCAACTCGATGGCGTCCTCGAGCGGCGCGTCGGTATGCGACAGCACCTCGTTGATGACGATGTCCGCGAGGGGCAGATAGTTGCCGCCGCCCGGCGTCGGGGTGATCGGGAAATCGATCAGTGCCGCCGCGCCGTCCGGCAGGCGGCCGCGTGAGACGCCCTCGGCCGCGTTGAAAATCTCGACCTCGTCGATCGCGCTGCGCCGTTTGCCGTACAGCCGGAGCAGTTCGCCCTGCCCGCGCAGGCTGAAGTTCACGTGGCCCGCCCCGGATGCGCCGTCGGCCAGCCACCGCACCCAGCCCCGCGCCGGGATGAATGAGAGGGCCGGGATGGTGTACTTGGCGCGCCCCACTGCCGTGGAATCGTCGGAGAGGGTCATGCCGCCGAGGTCGACCGGCTTGGCCTCGGGGTTGAACAGCTCGAACCAGTCCGAGCCAGAGGCCGGCTTCGCCATCCACTCGTTAAAGACGATCTCGAGCGTACTGCCCAGCGCTACCGCGGCGGCGTTCGCCTTGCCGGGGGTCGGAGTAGCCAGCAACTTCCAGCGGCCGCCGTTCATGCCGATCGGCTGATCGGGCACCTGAAATCCGTACTCGATCGAGTGGGCGAGAAAGCCGTCCGGGTCGAACAGGTACACGCCGCCGCCCTCGGCCGGGAGCGAGATGCCGGTGTTGTCATCGCCGGCCGGGCGGCTGCCGTCAAAACGCACCACGAGATACCCGCCGTTCCGGATCGTCGTGTCGGCCGGGAATATCCAGTCACCCGCGCCGTCGGCACGCCGCGACAGGCTGGCACCGTCCAGCGAGACGGTCGCGCCGGTGTCGTTGTACAGTTCGACCCAGTCGGACAAGCCGCCGCGGTTGGACGCCAGCACCTCGTTGAATCGCGGCCCGCTGTATGACGGAACGATGTTGGGCGCGCCGGGCGTGGCACCCCGGGTGAACTTCACTGTCCGGCTGCTGCCATCGGGGCGGCGGCCCTCCGAAACGCCGGTTCGTTGCTTCCCGTATTTCATCGTCGCGAACTCCACCCCCTCCGGCGTGATCAACGTGAGCGTCGCGCTGTCGGTAGGCAGCGACAGATCGACGTGGCCCGGGCCGGACCGGGTGTCGAGCCAGATGCGCTGATGGCCGCGCGGCGGAATGGTCGCGATGGCGTGCAGGCCGCCAACCTGCTGGCCCACCCGAATGTGCAGGCCGGTGATGAGCGCCGGCGCGTTGGCGTCCGGATTGTACAACTCCAGCCAGTCGCGCCCGCCCTCCTCCGGGTCGGCGAGCCATTCGTTGATGACGAGCTTGGTCAGTTTCGCCGGCTGGACGGGTTGATTCGGCTGGCCGAAGGTCGGCTTGGCCGTCGTCCAGCCGTTGGCCGTACGGGCGATCGACCCGCCCATCGCGCCGAATGTCACGGCGTCGATCCGCCGGTCGTCAGCATCGAACAACGCCACCGAATCGCCCGCTTGGCCAAGCCCAAAATCGGCGTGCAAGCCTTCGCCCCCGCCGTCGCCGCACCAGATGCCGAGCAGCCCCGCCTGGCCAAGCGCGGTGTTGGCGGGGAATTCAAATTTGTTGCCGTCGCCGTCCCGCAGCGTCCAGCCGGAGAGATCGACCGCCGCTTGGCCAAGGTTGCGCAACTCGACAAAGTCCGGCTCGGCCGAGAGCGGCGACTGCACGTGTACCTCGTTGATGATGACCGTCGGCGGATCGGCAGCCGTGCCGGCTTCGCCGGGCG
>NYYJ01000182.1 GCA_002686755.1 Verrucomicrobiales bacterium | reverse complement strand
GGCAACACGGTTTTTTCCGATGCGGAACTGCTGGAGTTGGTGAAGGAGCGGCTTGGTAAAAAGGTGAGCATTGAGGAACTGGAGGGGGTGCGGAAGGCGATCTCGAAACATTATTACGATCACCTTTATGTCAACTCCGGTGCAGTGATCGACGAGCAGGATTTGGCAGGGGGTATCCTGAAAATTCGGATTGTCGAGGGGTGGCTCGACGCCGTGAACGTGATGAACGAAGGCTGGCTGCGCTCCGGCTATCTGAAAAAGCGGCTGCATCGCGAAGTCGGCAAGCCTCTCAATCTGGATGATCTCAAGTTGGGCCTGGAGTTGATACGGCGCGACGACAAGATTCGCAAAATCAACACCGCGCTCGTGCCGGGTGACGAGTTGGGGCAAAGCCACCTCGACATGATCGTCACTGAGAACAAGGTGTTCGATTTCGGAATCGGGGTCAGCAACCGCCGCCCGCCCAGCGTCGGCGCGGAGGAGGCCGAGTTGTACTTTGGCACGCGGAACCTGACGAGCCTCGGCGACACGCTGCGCGCCAACTACACCTTCACGCAGGAAGGGATGCGGGAGGTGGACTTCGGGGATGCCCGCAATTATTCCGTGTTTTACAGCCTGCCGTTGACGCGCTGGGACACCACACTGGAACTGGGCCTGACGCAGAGTGACTATGCGATCCTTGAGGAACCGTTCGACGCACTGGATATCCAGAGTGACACGCGCATGTACACCGTGGCGTTGCGGCAACCGATCTATCGGGATTTCCAGCACGAGTTCAGCGTGACGCTAAAGGGCGAGCACAGGCGCAGCGAGGTGCTGGTGTCCGGCGAGCGGTTCTCAATCTCGCCGGGGTCGGTAGACGGGCAGACGCGCATCACCGCGCTGCGTGTTAGCCCGGAGTACGTTTACCGGTCGCAGGAGAGGGTGATCGCCGCCCGCACAACGTTGAGTTTTGGGCTCGACGAACTCGACCCAATCATGACGCCGGAGTTCGACCGGAATTACTTCACTTGGCTCACGCAGGCGTCGTGGGTGGAGTCGGTGACGAGCAACGACACGCTGCTCATCGTGAAGCTGATGCACCAGTACACTGACCAGAGCGTGGTCTCGATGGAGCAGTTCAGCCTCGGCGGGATGAACACCATCCGTGGTTACCGCGAAAACCAATTGATTCGGGACAATGCGGTCATCATCT
Source organism: Verrucomicrobiales bacterium (assembly GCA_002686755.1). Lineage (GTDB taxonomy): Bacteria > Verrucomicrobiota > Verrucomicrobiia > Limisphaerales > UBA1096 > UBA1096. The sequence continues at coordinate 8,176 of NYYJ01000182.1, read as the reverse complement.
CGCCGGAACTGCGCATCCCGGTCTACAAGGATCGCTACGGCAAGGCGCTGATTTACCTGATCCCGTTTTTCGACTACGGAACCGGCTGGAACACCGAGGGGCCAAGGGATCGCGAGACGATTTACAGCGCCGGACTGGGTGTCACCTACAACCCGACCGACCACATCAATCTGGCCGTTTACTGGGGGCATGCGTTCAAGGAGTTCGACATTCCCAACGACGACGACCTGCAGGATTACGGCATCCATTTTCAACTCCGGATTGGCACCGAATTCTGGGATCCGACCCGTTATATCGGCCCGCAGCAATGACCAAATGAAAGCTTCAACCGCAATCAACTCCCACCCATTGCTCACCGGCTTGGCCTTGGCCGGGCTGCTGTGTTTCCCGCTTGGCCAAGCGGCGGGATCGAGCGGTGCGGATGTCGCCGGCTTGCTCAGCCAGGCCGCGGCGCACCAAGCCAAGGGGCAGGTGAACCTCGCGCAGAACGCACTCAAGCAGGCGCTTGGCCAAGCACAGACGGCGGGAGACCGGCGCACCGAGGCCTTGGTCAAAAACAACCTGGCCAGCCTCTGGATCTTGGCCAGCCGCAAATACCGGGCCGCCACCGAGGAGCCGGACATTTACCTCCTTGAGGCGCTCAAGGTCGCCGAGGAACTGGAGGACAAGTCGCTGGAGTCGAGCATACGCACCAACCTCGGCAACCTGCTCGTCGGCTGGGGAAACTACGAGGACGCAGTCTGGAATTACAAGCAGGCAGTCGATCAGGCCGACAAGGACGGCAACCACGAGTTGGCCGCCCGCTGCCGCATCGGCATGGCCACGGCGGCAACGTTCCACGGCTCGACGAGTTTGGCGGAGGAATACGCCGGGGGCGCAGAGGCAAACATCGCCAAGGTCAAGGATGGCCGCGACAGGGCGCTGCTGCACATCAAGCTGGGTGATGTCTACAGCCGGATGATGGACAACGCCGCCGACCGGGAGCAACGCGGCACTTATCTGGCCAAGGGCGGCGCGCAATATCACAAATCGATCACTGAAGCCCGCAAGGCGGGGGACGAGCCGAGTCAGGCGTACTCGATTGGGTTTCTCGCCGGGTTGTACGAGACGGAGGGGCGCTACGCCGAGTCGCTGCAACTCAGCCGAGCTGCTTTGCGCCTGGCACAGAAACACAAGTTGTTCGACGCCGTCTACCAGTGGCAATGGCTGGTGGGCCGGTTGCACAACCAGCTCGGCGACCGAGACCGGGCGATCGGTGCGTACAAGACGGCGGTGGACAACCTCACCTCCATCCGCAGTGACCTGGCCATCGTTTATGGCAACGAAAACAGCCCAACGACATTCCGCGACTCCGTCGGCCCGATCTATTACGAGCTGGCCGACCTTCTCTTAAAAAAAGCCGACGAGACGGAGGAGGGGCCGGCTCGGAGCGCGTTGCTTGTCGAGGCCCGTGCGACGGTTGAGGCGCTCAAGGGTGCCGAGTTGTCCGACTATTTTCAGGACGACTGCGCGAACATGGTCAACGCCGGGGCCAAGAGCATCGGGCAGATGTCCCCGACCGCGGCGATTGTCTACATCATCCCGCTGGAGAGCCGACTGGAGTTGCTTGTCGAGACCAAGTCCGGCCTGAAAAAGGTGACAGTGGATGTGCCGAGTCGGCGGTTGATGGATCAAGCGCTGTTGTTCCGTCACCATGTCGAGCGTCGCACGACCTACTTTTTCAAGGGGCACGCAGAGGCGCTGTATGCCTGGCTCATCGAGCCGATCAAGAAAATCCTGGAAGCTGACGGAGTCGACACGCTGGTATTTGTCCCGGACGGCGCGCTGCGCAATGTGCCAATGTCCGGGCTCTTCGATGGCGAGAAATACCTGCTGGAGCAATACGCCGTCGGCGTGGCGCCGGGGTTGAGTCTGATTGAGTCGCAGGAGGCCACGACGCCCAATTCACGCTTCCTGTTCAGCGGCCTGGCGGCGGAGCGGCACGGATTCCCCGGCTTGCCGGCGGTCGTGCAGGAGGCGGAGTTGATCGCCAAGAGCTTCGCTCCGACTGAGTTGATGGACGGAACCTTTCTCAAGGATGACCTCGAGAACACCTTCCTGCGAAACGATTACCGTTACGTGCACATCGCGTCGCACGGCCAGTTCAGCGGCAAGGCGGCCAGCACGTTCGTGCTGACTTACGATGGGTTCCTTACGCTGGACGACCTTGAGAACCTCATCCGGCCAAGCAGCTACCGGGGTGCACCGGTGGAACTGCTGACTTTAAGCGCCTGCCAGACTGCGGCCGGTGATGACAAGGCCGCGCTGGGCCTCGCCGGTGTGGCCATCAAGGCCGGTTGCCGTGCGGCGCTGGCCAGCCTGTGGTTTGTCAGCGACCAGGCCTCGGCGCTGATGGTGGACGAGTTTTATCGCGCCTTGGCCAAGCCGGGCGCGACCAAGGCCAAGGCGTTGCAGCACGCACAGACCGTGCTGCGCAACGACCCGCGCTTCCGGCACCCCCGGTACTGGGCACCGTACATCATGATCGGCAACTGGTTGTAATGAGAGGGACATGATTCAAGACTGGCTGGCATCACTCAAGAAACGAATGTCCAAGGGGGCGTTCTGGGTGGAGGTAATCGTCGCGCTCGTGGTGGGCGGCGGCATTTTCCTCGGAACCAACGAAATCCGGGGCCGGGGCTATCTCAAGCTGAACGACGGCAAGGGCTACCTCATGGGCCAGGAGCTGAAGCATCACGACTTTTTGCACCTGCGACAGAAGGTGAATTACGGTACCAACATGGTGACCCACACGAACGTGGTCATCATCGGGGCAGACGAGTGGGACATTCAACGGTTCGGTTGGCCGCTGCAGGACGACACCGTGGCGGAGATTCTGGCCAAGATTGCCTCTTTCAACCCGGCGGCGATCGCGCTGGATTTGTATCGCGACATGCCGGTGCCCAAGAGGGGCGACCTCATTCATCACCTGAACGAGGTGCTGACCAACAACGCCAACATCATCACGATTTCGCAGATCGACCTCGAGGAACCGGAGTTGACCATCAAGGCGCCGAAGATCCTTGAGGGCGACGCCGTACGCGTGGGGGAGAACTCCTTTGCGAACGATCCTGACCTGAAAATCCGCCGCGGCATGCTTTATTTTTACTCGGATGCCGGCATTCACGCGTCGCTCGCCACGGTGATGGCCAGTCGGTTGATCGGCAAAAACTGGTGGGAATTGCTCGTCCCGGCACCGGGGCCAATCCTGAAGATTCCATCATTGCCGCTCCAGTCGCTTGGCCTGACGAACGGACAGCAGATTGCGATGGCGGTGACGCAGAAAACCACCCGCGGCGAGTCATCCGAGACTGACAGCACCGGGGTCATCCGGTTTTCGGCTTCGGATCATTCGTTGCAGTACAGCGACGAAGGCGAAGTGATCCCATCCACAAATATCGTGGAGTTGGCGGACTCGTCGGATGTCGACGATCCAAACGGGGATATCCAAGCCGTTAGCCTGACCGCGGCGGACGGGGTCTTGTCGATTGATACGCGGATGGTGGGTGTGGCGCTCCCACCCGGGGACTGGTTCCCGGAGGCGATTGGCACCGAGTATGAATTCAGCTATCTGCTCGACACGGACAACGATCCATCCACCGGCAATCGGGTGGAAGGGATCGAGGGCCTCGGGGCGGACTTGGTGGTGCGGCTTGTATGCAAGGTGGACGAAACAGCGAACGTTGAGAGCGGTACTGTATTCCGTCCTGCCTCTGAAAATGGCGCTACGAACGAGATTGTAATGCCGGATTTTCCATTTGGTTCGGTCCGGGATGACATGTCTGAATTAAAAATAGGCAAGGCTCTGTTTACGAATTTTGACGGCAACCGTGGGCCCTATTCTGGAGCAGATCCTGGGGGATATACATTCAGTATGGATTATCGCGGAGCGAAATCCGATCAATTCCCGCGGTTCACGGTTCGATCGCTCATGGGGGAGGAAAACTCAAAGGATGGGGATGAGGCATCGCCCTGTTGCGAGAGCGGCCAATGCCACTGCTCTGTTAGGCGGGAGGATATCGAGGGCAAGCTGGTTCTTTTCGGAGCGGTGGCTTCCAGTTTGAAGGATTATTATCCCATGCCGCATGATGACCGCGAGCGACTGCTTGCGACGCACGCGATGGCGACTGATCAGTTGCTGCGCTCTTACTACAACGGGGATGAAGTGACACAGTATTGGACGCAAAGCGGTGAATCGTGGTGGATCGCATTCTGGAGTTTCATGGGTGTTATCCTGGGCTTTGCTGTGAGGGAAAACCCCGGCATGCGATTGCTGATACTTGCACCGATCATGTTGGTCGGCCTTTGGGCCTACACATGGTGGCAGTTTTACAACAACCAACTTTGGCTGCCTTTGATCCCGCCCGCGTTGGCGATGTTTGGCTCGGCTGTGCTGATGGTGTTTTACCTGTTCCTCACCGAGGGACGGCAGAAGAAGGCGATTAGCGGCATGTTCTCCACCATGGTTAGTCCCGAGGTGCTGAAGTATCTGCAGGAGGAGTCCGGCTCGCTCAAGCTGGCGGGCGAGCGGCGCGAGGCGACCATGTTCTTCTCCGACGTGGCCGGCTTCACGACCATCTCCGAGAAACTCAATGCCGAGCAGTTGGCCGCCGTGCTCAACGAGTATCTAACGCCGATGAGCGATATCATCATCAACTACGGCGGCTACATCGACAAGTACGAGGGCGACGCCATCATGGCCGACTACGGCGTTCCGATCTGGGGCGACGAAGATCCCCATTCGCACGCCTGGAAATGCTGCTGGGCCGCCATCGAGCAGCAGCAAAAAATCGTGCCGCTTGGCGCCGAGTTGAAGGAAAAGTACGACGTCGAGATCGGCGCACGCATGGGCATCAACACCGGCTTCGTATCCGCCGGTAACATGGGTTCTACGCAGAAGATGCAGTACACCGTCATGGGCGACGCTGTGAACCAGGCCGCCCGCTTTGAGCCGGCCTGCAAGATTTTCGGCGTACTGATCATGATCGGCCAGAGCACCTACGAGATGGCCGGTGACAAGATCGAGACGCGCAAGCTTGGCCTGCTCGTGGCCAAGGGCAAAAAACAGGCGGTCGGCGTATACGAGCTTTTGGCCAAGAAGGGCGAACTGGATGAGACCATGACCAAGCTCGTGCAAAAATTCGAGGCCGCCTGGGTGATTTACGCCCAGGGCAAGTTCATGGAGGCCAAGGCCGGGTTCGAGGAGTGCCTCACGATCGTCCCCGACGACGAGCCAAGCCGAACCTATGTCGAGCAATGCGACCACTTCGCGAACAACCCGCCGCCCGAGGGTTGGGCCGGCGAGTGGATTCAGTTGACCAAGTGACCGGCGCACTCCCGCATTGAACCCAGCGCCGCCCGGCGGCAACATGCGGCCCGTTCAATGCGCATCCGCGATTTCAGGATTCACCCTATTGCCATGGCCGACCCGCCGTTGCGCAGCAGCTACGGTCTGCATCAGCCGTATGCACTGCGCAACGTGATCGAGTTGGAAAGCGACGACGGGGTTACCGGCATTGCCGAGACGTACGGTGGCGACGAGCCGGCCCGGGCGCTGGAGGCGATCCGGGAACAGGTCATCGGCGCTTGCCCGTACCGGTTGACTGGCGATCTCTCCCCGATGATCGACGGTGGCGCGGCCGGATTGGAGCGATCGCAAACCCACCGTGTCCCCGGCGAAAACCCGCTCGACGCCGACGCCCGCACCTACGCCACGATCGAGACCGCCTGCCTCGACCTGATTGGCAAGTCGGTCGGCAAGCCGGTCTGTGACCTCATCGGCGGACGCGTCCGGGACAAGGTGCCGTTTTCCGCGTACCCGTTTTACAAGCACGCCGGCGGCGGCGGCGAGGGCGATGACATTCGTGATGACGAGTACGGCGAGGCACTGACGCCTGAGTCTCTCGTTGGCCAAGTGCAACAAATGCGGGGTCAATACGGGTTTGGCTCGATCAAATTCAAGGGCGGCGTACTCGAGCCGGAAATCGAGATTGAGACCGTGCGCCAGCTACGCCAAGCGCTTGGCCAAGCGGTGCCGCTCCGAATCGACCCAAACTGCGCCTGGTCGGTCGATACCTCGGTGAAGGTGGGACAGGCATTGGCCGGGGAACTTTCCGGGGGCGGTTACCTCGAGGATCCGTGCGTTGGCCTCGACGGCATGGCCGAGGTGCGACAACGGTTGCTCGCCGACGGCATCGAGACGCCCTTGGCCAGCAATGTTGCGGTGACCTCGTTTGGCGACATCCCGGAGGCGGTGCGTCTCGACGCCGTGCAGGTTGTCCTGTGCGATCACCATTACTGGGGCGGCATGCGGCAGGTACAGCAGTTGGCGCGCGTCTGCCAGACGTTCGGTATCGGGTTGTCGATGCATTCGAACAGCCACCTCGGCGTCTCCCTCATGGCGATGGCGCACGTCGCCTCCACGACGCCGCACCTCACCTACGCCTGCGACACGCATTACCCGTGGCAGTCGGCCACGGACGAGATCGTCGAGGGCGGGCGCGTGCCAATTGTCGACGGATGCGTTGAGATTCCCGAAAAACCGGGCCTGGGCGTCACGCTTGATCCCGATCAACTTGCCCGTGGCCGGGAGCGGTTTCGCAACTGCCCATATCGCAAACGTGACGACGAGGCTGAGATGCAAAGACACATCGACCCCAACTGGACCCGAAAACTCCCACGCTGGTAGACCCGATTACGATATGAACCCAAACGAACTTTGCGCGAAACTGGAGGGGGTTATCGGCTTCCCGGTGACGCCATTTCACGACGACCACTCGCTCGATCTCGACGGGCACCGGAAGAATGTTCGCTACATGCTCGAGCAGCCGATGTGCGCGCTGGTCGCGGCGGGCGGCACGGGCGAGTTGTACTCTCTCACGCCGGAGGAGGTTCGGGAGGTCGTCGAGGCGACCCTTGAGGAGGCGGCCGGGCGACTGCCGGTGATCGCCGGGGTTGGTTTTGCCGGTGGCTTGGCCAAGCGCTTGGCGAGTCAGGCGGCTGACTGCGGCGTTGCCGGCGTACTGGCGTTCCCGCCATACTATCCGAATGCCGAGATGGATGGCCTTGTCGACTACTACTCTAGCATCGCCGAGTCGAGCGGACTGGGTGTGCTGATTTACAGCCGCGACTGGGCGAATTTCACCCCGGCACAGGCTGGGCGCCTGGCCGAAATCCCAGGCGTTGTCGCGTGGAAGGATGGCACGGCGGACATTCGCCGGTACCAGATGATCCGCGAACGCCTCGGTGCCAAACTGCACTGGATCGGCGGCGCGGGCGACGACATGGTGCCCGGTTACTACGGCATCGGCATCCGCGCCTACACGTCCAGCATCTCGGCGGTGGCGCCGAAGTTGTCGGTCAAGCTTCACGAACTCGGTGCCGCCGGCGACTCGGTGGCTCTCAATCAACTGGTCAACGACCACGTCGTGCCGCTCTACGCGCTGCGAACCAAGCGCAAGGGCTACGAGGTTTCGGCGATGAAGGCCATACTCGAATTGCTGGGTCTCAGCGGCGGCCCGGTGCGTCCGCCGCTGGTCGATGTTAACGAGGCGGAGCGCGACGAGTTGAAGGCGATCCTCGATGGCTGGCAGCGGGCCGGGTTTCTGGAAGGTTGATTCGATCACCGGATGACCGCTGCGATCCTGGCTACGCTTTTGTTTTCGCTCTCGGCGGTGTCGGGGAAGCGGCTCTCGCACCACCTCTCCGGGGTGGAGGCCAACTTTTGGCGGTTTTTACTGGCGGCATTTCTGCTTGGGGCGTACGCGCATTCGTTTGGCCTCGGATTGGGTGGCGGCGCGCTGGGCCTGTTTTTCATCAGCGGAATCATTGGGTTCGGTGTGGGGGATTATGGCTTGTTCCGGGCTTATCCGATTCTCGGTTCCCGATTGACGATGGTAATGACCCAATGCCTGGCGGCACCGTTTGCGGCAAGCATCGAGTGGCTTTGGATGGGCGAAACGCTGTCTCTTAGTCAGGTGCTGGCCGGCACGGCGATCCTCGTGGGTGTCGCGCTGGCGCTGGCTCCCAGTGAGACGACGGACGTCGACAAGAAACATTGGAAGGCGGGCATTCTTTGGGGGTTGATGTCCGCCTTCGGGCAGGGCTTCGGCGCGGTGCTGAGCCGCAAGGCGCTGTC
>NYYJ01000181.1 GCA_002686755.1 Verrucomicrobiales bacterium | reverse complement strand
ACCCGGGAGATCGTCCTGCTGACGAACCTGCCCCGACCGGAGGGCAGCCAGCATCGGTTTGGCTACTTTGGTTACTGGGACAGCGCCTGGGATCCGGGCAGCGAAATCGGGTATTACAAGAATCTCAAGCTCGATGGGACGCTGTACAACTTTCCGCCCACCATCGAGCCGGTCGATAGCCTGACCATCAACGAGAACGGAACCGGGGAGATGGTCATTCATATTGATGATGTCGAGTTGTCTTCCTCCAAGCTCATAGTCACCGCCGATTCTTCCAATTCGGCGCTGGTTCCTTCGGAGGGAATCGAGATTAATTCCTCTGGCTCCAAGCGCACCGTGATTATCACGCCCGCTTCGGGCGCGTTCGGTGAGGCTGTCATCACGTTCACTGTCAGTGATGGTGAGAAGCAGGCCGCGACGGCGTTCACGTTGACCGTCAACGAATCCAGCGAACCGCCGGTGCTTGCCGTCGCGCGAAGCGGGGAGGGCAAAGTGGCACTGGAGTGGGCCGGCGGCGGCAAGTTGCAGGCCAGCGACAACCTGAAAAATTGGCAACCGGTCGATGACGCCGCCAGTCCGTTCGCGGTCGATCCAAATGACGGGCAAAAATTCTTCCGGGTGCTCCAGCCGTAGGGCCGCAGCTACTCTTCCGCCGCGTAGGCGTCCATCCCATCGCAGGTGCAAACCGGGTTGCGGTCGCCGTGGACATTGTCTATGCGGTTGACGGGTGGCCAATATTTCTGCTCCCTCAAACCCGCCACCGGGAACACCGCCTGCTCTCGGCTGTACGGCCGATTCCATTCGTCCGCGAGGTCGTCGGCCGTGTGCGGGGCGTTTTTCAGCAGGTTGTTTTCCGCGTCCGCCTCGCCGTTTTCGATTGCCGTGATTTCGGCGTGGATGGCGATCATTGCGTTGCAGAACCGATCCAGCTCCGCCTTCGGCTCGCTCTCGGTTGGCTCGACCATCATCGTCCCGGCGACCGGCCACGAGATCGTTGGTGCGTGAAAGCCATAATCCATCAGCCGCTTGGCCACGTCCTCTACGGTGACTTTTTCGAACTGCCTCAGATCAACAATGCACTCGTGCGCCACGAGCCCGTTCTTGCCCCGGTACAAAATCGGGAACGTGTCGGCCAGGCGCTGGGCGATGTAGTTGGCGTTGAGGATGGCTACCTGCGTGGCTCGGGTCAGGTTTTTACTCCCCATCATCGCGATGTACATCCACGAGATCGGCAGAATTCCTGCGCTACCCCAGGCCGCCGCCGCCACCGCGCCGATGTCTGCCACCAGCGGATCGCCCGGCAAAAACGGCGCGAGATGTGCCGCGACTCCGATCGGCCCGACGCCCGGGCCGCCGCCACCGTGCGGGATGCAGAAGGTCTTGTGCAGGTTCAGGTGGCAAACGTCCGCGCCGACGTGGCCCGGGCTGGTGAGGCCGATTTGTGCATTCAGGTTCGCGCCGTCCATATACACCTGCCCGCCGTGCTCGTGCACGATCGAGCATATCTCGCGGATGCCCCGCTCGAAAATTCCGTTGGTGGACGGGTAGGTGACCATGATGGCGGCCAGGTTTTCGCTGTGCTCTCCGGCTCGGGCGCGGAGGTCATCGAGATCGATGTCGCCGTTGGCGGCGGATTGGCCGCATGTCACCGGTACGACCTTCATCCCGGCCATTACTGCGCTGGCCGGGTTTGTGCCGTGCGCCGACATCGGGATCAGGCAGACATTGCGCCGCCCCTCGCCCCGGCTCTCGTGGTAGCGGCGGATCGCCAGCAGCCCGGCCAGTTCGCCCTGCGAGCCGGCGTTGGGCTGGAGCGACACGGCGGCAAAGCCGGTGATCGATGCCAGCCAGCCCTCGAGCTGCCCGAACAGTTTTTGATACCCCTGCGCTTGGCCAAGCGGCGCGAATGGGTGCAGCGCGGCAAAGCTTGGCCAACTGATTGGGAACATCTCGGCGGCGGCGTTGAGCTTCATCGTGCAGGAGCCAAGCGGGATCATCGACGTCGTGAGCGACAGGTCGCGCGCCTCCAGCTTCTTGAGGTAACGCAGCATCTCCGTCTCCGACTGGTGCCGGTTGAACACCGGGTGCGCGAGAAAACCGGACGTGCGCCGCAGCGACTCCGGGATGGCCTCCGTCCCGTCGCCGGCCAGGTCGCATTCCGCCGGTTGGCCGCCGTTGAACACCGCCAGCAAGTCGGCCAAGTCGTCCGTCGTTACCGTCTCGTCGAGCGCGATGCCGATGCGCCCACCGCCGAATTGCCGTAGATTGATCCGCCGCTTGGTCGCCTCGGCGATCACGCCATCCGCCGCTTGGCCAAGCGCGACGGTGATCGTGTCAAAAAAGTGCGCCGACTCCACCGCTTGGCCAAGCTGGCGTAAGCCGTTCGCCAACGCGTTGGCCAAGGCGTGGACGCGCCCTCCGATCTGCCGCAGGCCGTCCGGCCCGTGGTACACGGCGTACATCGAGGCGATGTTGGCCAGCAAAGCCTGCGCGGTGCAGATGTTGCTCGTCGCCTTGTCGCGGCGGATGTGCTGCTCGCGTGTCTGCAACGCCAGCCGCAGGGCGGGGCGGCCGTTCGCATCCTTTGACACGCCGACGATGCGGCCCGGCAGCCGCCGCTTTTGTTTGTCCCGCGTGGCGATGAACGCCGCGTGCGGGCCGCCGTAGCCCATCGGCACGCCGAACCGCTGTGCACTGCCGACGGCGATGTCTGCGCCGAGTTCGCCGGGCGGCTTGATCTGGGTGAGCGCCAGCAGGTCGGTTGCGACGATGGCCAGTGCGTCGTGCTCGTGCGCCTGTTCGATGAACGCGCCCGGGTCGACCAGCGAGCCGTCGGTGGCCGGGTATTGCAGCACGACGGCGAATACCGGCGTACTGAAGTCGAACTGGGCAGGGTCGCCGGTGATGATCTCGATGCCGACCGCCCCGGCGCGCGTGCGCAGCACGGAGAGCGTTGACGGATGGCAGTCGTCCGAGACGAACACGGCGTTGGCCTTGTTGCGCGATTGGATGTTGCGGCACATCGTGAGCGCCTCGGCGGCGGCGGTGGCCTCGTCGAGCAGCGATGCGTTGGCGATCTCCATGCCGGTCAGGTCGCAGACCATCGTCTGGAAATTGAGAAGCGCCTCGAGGCGGCCCTGCGAAATCTCCGCCTGATACGGCGTGTATTGCGTGTACCAGCCGGGGTTCTCGAGCAGGTTACGCTGGATGACCGGCGGGGTGATGCAGCCGTGGTAGCCCATGCCGATGTAGGAGCGCCAAACCTGGTTTTCGCCAGCCAACGCGCGGAGCGACTGAAGCGCTTCAGTCTCGCCCTGGGCGGCGGGCAGTTCGGGCGGCTCGGCGAGGCGGATGCTGCTCGGCGTACCGGCGTTGATCATCGCTTCGAGCGACTCGTGGCCAAGCGCCGCGAGCATCGCGGCAATGTCGTCCGGCCGCGGGCCGATGTGCCGGTCCACGAACCGATCCGGGTGTTCAGTCAATGCGACGTCGGGTTTCAAAATGATCCTTGAATGGGGGCGCTGCCACCCTGCGGCCAATGTACGGGACAACCGAAACCGTCCCAAGCGAGATTCCCGAATTGTGAATAATTAGTCGCCCCGAAGATCCTCTGAGTTTTTACCGCGCCTTGAGGACGAGGATACAGCGGAAGCCGTAGTCTTCGGTGGCGCTCTTGGGGGTGACGAGGAGTTCGCGGGCGGGGTAGAGCAGGTCGGGGGAGTCGTCGCGCCAGCCGCCGCCGCGCAGGATGCGGCCGATGCCCTCCTCGCTTGGCCAGGCGGTGCACCATTCCCAGGCATTGCCACGCAGGTCGTGCAGGCCCAGCGTGTTGCCGGGGAACGAGCCGACCGGGCTGGTGCGCTCGAAATTGTCGCTGCCGGTTTTCGGGCCGAAGTTGGCGGTGTCGGCTGGCTGCGCTTGGCCAAGCGCGGCGGTCCATTCGTCGGAGGTCGGCAGGCGGTAGCCTTCGTGGTCGGCGAGCAGGCCGGTTGCCCGTTCGCGCTGGCTGAGCCAGGCGCAGAAGCCTTGAGCGTCGTCCCACGAGACATTGACGGCGGGGTGGCGGTCAGTGTCCTGAAACCAGGCGGACTGCCAGCCGTTGGTGGTGGCGCGGGCAAAGGCGGCGTAGTCGGCAACGCGGGTCTCCCAGACGCTGATCCAGGCGTCGCCGCCGGGCAGCGGGACGAACTGCATGCCGAGGCTGTTGACAAACAGGTGGCGTTCATTGACTTGGTGAAAGCCGGGCTTGGCCAAGGGGTCACCGCCGCAACCGCCGAGGAGCCCGGCGATCGCCAGCAGCGCCAGAGCTTGGCCAAGCGGGAATCGGTTGTGCGTCGGATCAGGCATGGCGTTGGGCGTCGAGCAGTTTTTGGCTGCGCCGGCGCGACGGTACGGCGAGGGCGGTTTGGCGGGTCAACTGCCTGATTTCAGGCCGGCTGACCTTGATGCGGTTTTCGGCGTCGAGCACGTTTTGCACGCGCAACAGGGCGAGTGTCCGCTGGCCAATGAGCACCGGCAGCATGCAGGCGGTGCGCAGCCGGAACTGCCGGTACGGCAGCAGGCCGATGTACTCGACGGCGTCGTCGAGGTGCGCGGCCGCCTTGTCGAGGTAGCTGTCGTAAACGGGACGAAAGCGGTCGATGGTCTTCGTCGCGAGCAGGTCGCGCGGCGTGAGGTCGTGCTCGGCCAGCACGGCGGCGGGCAGGTAGCAGCGGCCCGTGCGCAGGTCGGCCGGAAGGTCGCGCAGGATGTTGACCAGTTGGAGCCCCTTCCCAAAGCGCACGCCGGTCTCGAGCAGCTGCGCCTCGGTGGCGTCGTCGGCCTCGAACAGGTGCGCCAGCGACAGGTGGGTCCAGAATTCGCCGACACAACCGGCGACGCGGTAGGTGTAGTCGTCGAGTTCCTCCTCGCGCGCCAGCGGGATGATCGTGTCGCCGGTGGCGTAGGCGAAGCGTTTCAGGTCGAGCATCTGGCCGCTGGTGATCGTGTTGAGCACCTGCCGGATGCGCCGCTGGTCGGCGTCGGAAAATTGCTCGAGATAGCTTAGTGGCGCGGCGGCGTTCTCGAGCAGTTGCGCCTCGGCCGGCTCGCGCTGGAGTCGGGCGAAGGTCGTGAGGTTGGGCAGCGTGCCGGTGTGCCCCTGGATGCGGTCGTTGAACTGCTCAAGCAGGCGCAGGCGCTGGTCGGTGGGGCCGCCTTTTGCGTCGGCGATCGTGTCGGCGATACGGGCAAGCAGATAGCCAAGGCCGATCTGCGGCCGTATGCGCGGCGGGAGCGCCTTGAGGGTCAGGTAAAAGGAGCGGGAGGTTTCCTTGAGCAGCGAGTCTATGGCTTGGTGGATCAGCTTGGACATGACTCGCACAGCCGGTGCCACCAAGGTCAACCGGCGAGCAGCCAGTAGCCGCCGACGAGCAGGGAGGCGGAGCAGCAGGCCAGGCCGAAGCCGTGACCAAGCCGTGGGCTGCGGTTGGCCAAGCGCTTGGCCAAGCGGCCCAGTCCGGCGGAGAACAGGGTCATCGCCGCGACTGTGGCCAGCGCGTAGGCGGCGAGGTAAAGGGCCACGCCGCCGAAACTGGCGATGGCCAATGTGGGCAGCACCACCCAGAGATGAGTACCCCCAGCGGCGCCGTGCAGCAGGCCGATACCCAGCGCGGCATGGGAGTGGTGATGACTGGCGGCAGGGTCCGCTTGGCCAAGGTGCGCGTGGATGTGCGTGTGCCGAATGCCGAAGTGATCGTGCTCGTGGGTGTGGACGCGATGCCGCAGCAGGGAGTGGATGCCCAGCGCGCCGACCGCCACCAGCACCGCGCCGACCAGCCATTCCGCGCCGCTGGAGAGCCACTCGGCGGCGGCGGTGCCCTTGAGCAGCCAGACGAGCAGGCCGATCAACGCCACCCCGCCGGCGTGGCCGATGCCCCAATGGAGGCCCAGCCGCCACGCGGCCTGCTGTTCGCGGCGTGCGGTAAATGGCGCCAGCGCGGCCAAGTGGTCTGCCCCGCTGAGCACGTGGACGAATCCCGCCGCGAATCCGATGAATAACAACTCCATGCCCTTGAACGGGATAACTATTTAGCAGAGACAGCCTCCGCGTGAAAGCGCAAAGGTGCGCGGAATCACTTCGCGCCGGTGCCGATGAACACGACCGGGATGGTGCGAAAGAGGATCTTGATGTCGAGCCAAAGCGACCAGTTGTCGATGTACTCGAGATCGAGGCGCACCCAGTCGGAGAATTCCTTCACCTCGTTGCGGCCGCTGATCTGCCACAAGCAGGTGAGGCCCGGCTTGACGCTGAGGCGGCGGCGGTGGGCAAGGTCCTCGAAGCGCTTGGTTTCGTCCACCGGCAGCGGCCGCGGACCGACGAGGCTCATGGCACCTTGGAGTACGTTGAACAACTGGGGCAACTCGTCGAGGCTGAACCGCCGCAGGAACCGGCCGACCGGCGTGATGCGTGGGTCGTTGGCGACCTTGAACACCGGACCGCTCATCTCGTTCATTGCCGCCAGCTCGTGTTTGCGCTGCTCGGCGTTGGTGGCCATCGAGCGGAACTTGTACATGGTGAACGGGCGGCCGTTGATGCCACTGCGTTTTTGGCGGAACAGGATCGGGCCGGGCGAGGTGATCTTCACCAGCAGGGCGCATCCCAGCAGCACCGGCGAAAGCAGCACGAGCAGGGCCAGCGCCCCGGCGAAGTCGATCATCTGCTTGGCCAAGCCCTGCAGCGAGGCGGCCGGCGCGGAGTGGAACACCAGCAGCGGGACGCCGTGAAAATCATCCACCGCCGTGCGCGCGATCTGCGTGTTGAAAAAATCGGCGGCAAGCCACACCTCGACACCTTCGAGTTCGCAGGCGTTGATGACCTGCTCGATCAGGTCGAACTTGGTGTGGCCGGCGTTGATAAGGACGACGTTGGCGGAATGCTCGTGCATCAGGCGCAGGAGGCGCTCGATCGGGTCGCGGTCGATGTTGAACTGCAGCACGACGCGGTAGCTCGTGTCGTTGGCATCGTCGATGCGACCGAGCATGGCCTGCGTTTCCTCCGGCGAGCCGAGGAGGATGATTCGTTTCTGCAGGTCGGCGCGGGTCAGGCGCCGCCGCTGCCAGCGAATGGATGCCTCCTCCTTGGCCCAGGCCAGCGCGATGCTGAGCACGGCAAAAATCAGGATCACCGATCGGGTCAACTGAATCTTGAAGACGAACATCACGGTGATAATGAGCAGGGTGATGAGCAGGGAGGCCTTGGCCAATGGCCAGACGGTTTGTGCCCGGCTTGGCCAAGCGGATCGCGAGTAGAACCCCTGCGTGTCCAGGATGAAAGGGGCCACAAACAGAAGCAGGAGGCTGATCCAGACGTACGCCCCCTCAAAGGGTGCGATCTCAGCCGTACCGCCGAACACCTCGAAGTGCAGCACCTGGCGCATTCCGTGCGCCAGCCAAAGGCTGATGGCAAAAACCAATCCGTCGAGCACCTTGTGGATGCCTGTCTGGACTCGTCGTTGGTTGCGCAGCATGAGGGTCGGGCGGCCCGGTACGGCGGGGCGAGCCTTGTACGCCCTGACAGGCGGGGAATCAACTCCCAATCTGCCCAAGGCGGGGAGTTGGACAGGGGGGAGCAGGGGTAACGTTCAATGCCTCCCGGCTGAAATCACCATTTCTCCTCGATTTTTTCGCCGAACAGGTGGTTCAACTCCTCCTTGAGCCGCTCGACCGGCAGGCCGACCACGTTGGAGACCGAGCCGGAGACGCGCTTGATGATCTTGTGCTTGTCCTGCTGGATGGCGTAGCCGCCGGCCTTATCGAGCGGGTCGATCTCGGCTAGGTATTCGTCGATCTGCCCCTTGCCAAGCGGCAGGAAGGTGACATTGGTGATGACCGAGAACGCCTTGTTGATCTCGTCGTTGTGGTAGATGAGCGAGACGCCGGTGGCCACCTGGTGTGTGCGCCCCTGCAGTCGCGTCAGCATTCGGGCCGCGTCATCGACATGGGTGGGCTTGCCGAACAATTCGTCCTCAAGATAGACCAGCGTGTCGGCGGCGATCACGAGGCACTCGGGATGCAGCTCGGCGATCGGCTCCGCCTTGGCCCCGGCGTTGGTCTCGCAGAGGTCGGGGATGAAGTCGCAGCCTTCCATGATTTCCTCCGCGTGGCTGGGGACGACCTCGAACTCGATGTCCATAGAGGTGAGCAACTCCGATCGTCTCGGGGAACTGGAGGCAAGGATGACGGGGGGCAGATTTTCCATGGGTGGCCTGTTGCTGAATCCGGGTCGAAAAGGATTAACTTACACGGTTTCGGCGTGATCGCAAGCATGAGCCGCCTCGATGAACCCGCTGAACAGCGGATGCGGCTTGTTGGGCTTGCTCTTGAACTCAGGATGAAACTGGCTGGCGATGAAAAAAGGATGCCCGGGTACTTCCACGATTTCGATCAGGTTGCCGTCCGGCGACGTGCCGCTGAACACTATGCCGGCCGCCTCGAATTGTTCGCGGTAGGCGTTGTTAAACTCGTACCGGTGCCGGTGTCGCTCGTGAATTTCCCCAGACCTGTACAGCCGCGCCGCCAACGAGTCCGGCTTCAGGCTGCACGGCTGCGAGCCAAGCCGCATGGTGCCGCCCTTGTCGGTGACGTTCAGTTGTTCGTCCAGCAGGGCGATGACCGGGTGGTCGGTGCCGGGGTCGAACTCGGCCGAGTGCGCCCCCTCAAGCTGGAGCACGTTGCGGGCGAACTCAATGGTGGCAATCTGCATCCCCAGACACAACCCGAGGTACGGGATGTTGTTTTCGCGGGCGTACCGGGCCGCCTGGATTTTGCCCTCGATGCCGCGCTCGCCAAAACCGCCCGGGACCAGGATGCCGCTGCAGCCTTGGAGCGCGTTGGCTGCTCCGTTTTCCTCGATATCCTCCGCGTCGATTCGCGCGATCTCGACGCCGCAGTCGTTGGCCACGCCTCCGTGGATCACGGACTCGTAGACCGACTTGTAGGCGTCCTGCAGCTCGACGTACTTGCCCACGACGCCGATGCGCACCCGGTGGCGCGGCTTGATGAGTTTTCGAATAATGTCCTGCCAATGCGCCATGTCGGCCGGCGGGGTGTCGAGGCCAAGCTGCTCGCAGATCAGTTTGTCCATCCCCTCACGCTGCAGCATCAGCGGCACCTCGTAAATCGAATGCTCGACGTCGATCTCCTCGATCACCGCCTCGTACGGCACGTTGCAGAAAAGCGAAAGTTTTTGGCGATGTTCCTTGGTCAGCGGTTTTTCGCAGCGGCAAACGAGGATGTCTGGCGTGATGCCGATCTCGCGCAGCTTGGCCACGCTCTGCTGGGTCGGTTTGGTTTTGAGTTCGCCGGCGGCCTTGATGAACGGGACGAACGTGACATGCAGGAACAGGACATTCCCGCGGCCGGCGCTGAGGGCGAATTCCCTGATCGCCTCGACGAACGGCAGCCCCTCGATGTCGCCGATGGTGCCGCCGATCTCGGTGATCACCACGTCGACCCCGGTTCGGTCGCCGATCTCCCGGATGCGATTCTGGATCTCGTCGGTCACGTGCGGAATGACCTGCACGGTTTTGCCGAGGTAATCCCCGCGTCGTTCCTTGTCCAGCACCCGCTGATAAACCTGTCCGCTGGTGAGGTTGTTGAACCGGGTCAGTTTCGAGTCGGTGAACCGCTCGTAATGGCCAAGGTCGAGGTCGGTCTCCGCGCCGTCGTCGAGCACGTACACCTCGCCGTGCTGGAACGGGCTCATCGTGCCGGGGTCGACGTTCAGGTACGGGTCAAACTTTTGCAGCGCGACCTTGAGGCCGCGGTTTTCCAGCAGGGTGCCGATGGAGGCCGCCGTCAATCCCTTGCCAAGGGAACTCACCACGCCGCCCGTTACAAAGATGTGCTTCACTGTTTTTTCGTCCAAAGTTCGTTCACCCGCTGCAGGTCTTCCGGGGTGTCGATGCCGATGCTGTCGTGCTCCACGACCGCCACGGCGATCGTGATGCCGTTTTCCAGCGCCCGCAGTTGCTCCAGTTTCTCCGCCTGCTCGAGGGGGGAAACCGGTCGGGCAACCAGTCGGAGCAGGGTTTCCCGGCGGTAGCCGTAAATGCCGAGGTGCTTCAAAAACGGAAACGCCGCCAACTGCTCCGGGCCGGGGGCATCGGCGGCGTCACGCAGATACGGTATCGTACGTCGGGAGAAGTATAGCGCCTGTCCGGCGGCATTGACAACGACTTTCACCGCGTTGGGGTTGTCGAGTTCGGCGGCCTCGTCGACCGGCACCGCGGCGGTGGACATCTCGTTGTCGTCGAGCAGTGCGGCGACCCGGTCGATCACGCCCGGGTCGATCATCGGCTCGTCCCCCTGCACGTTGACGACGGCGTCGAACCCGCACCGCTTGGCCACCTCGGCTACGCGGTCGGAGCCGCTTGGGTGGTCATCCCGGGTCAGTTCGACCCGGCAGAACGGGGCCGCCACGTCGGCAATTCGAGGGTCGTCAGTGGCCACGATCACCTCGCTGAGCCGCTTGGCCAAGCGGCATCGCTCGGCGACGTGGCCGATGAGAGGCTTGCCGGCCAGCAATTCCAGCGGTTTGCCGGGGAACCGGGGGGAGGCGAATCGGGCGGGAATAATGCCTGCGATGTTCATTGTCGTACGCCCGGCGGTGGCGCTTGGCCAAGCTGGGCGTCCTTTGCGGACAGGGATGATTACCCCAAATCGTGGCCAGAGGTCAAAGGGTTCCCTTTTTTTGCGGAAGAATCGGCTATTTGGTCTGCACCATGTGAATAACTCCGGGTTGCCAGCCCGGCGGCCGGGTGATTAAATCTGCCCTGACCAATTGATGAAGGCTCTGCTGGCAAACCCGATGGAGCTTGCCTCGCTTTCCGGGAAGGACAAGGCGGCGTTGGTGAGGTTGTTGTCCGATCCCGACCCCGGGGTGCTCCATGCCGTCAGGCAAACCTTGGTCAACTGCGGCTCCGAGGCGCGGCCTTGGCTGAAGGCCGGACTCGGGAGCCGGGATCGGCTCGTCCGGAAACATTGCTGGGCCATCCTCACGCAACTGGAACGGAGCGAAGCTGACCGGGAATTCATCGCCTTTTGCAACCGGGGCGGGGAGCAACTCAACCTCGAGAAAGGCGTCTGGCTGCTCACCCGCACTGCCTTTCCCAATCTGGACTTGGAATCGTACGAGGCCCAGATCGATGAATTCGCGGCGTCTGTGCGCAAGGTGTGCGATCCCGCGCAGAGCCAGCCGGCGGCACTGATGGCGGTCAACCGTGTCCTGTACCGGAAGGAACATTTCCGGGGCGACAAGGCCAACTATTACGACCCGCAGAACAGCTACCTGAACCGGGTGATCGACCGCCGTCTGGGCAACCCGCTCAGCCTCTGCCTGGTGTACCTGTTTGTGGCCCGCCGGCTTGGCCTCCCGGTGACCGGCGTCGGCATGCCGGGCCATTTCATCCTGCGGCTGCAGTCGCCGGCGTTCACCATTTATGTCGACGCTTTCAACGGGGGTAATTTTCTGACCCACTCCGACTGTGCCACCCGGCTCAAGCGGTGCGGGTACGGCATCGATGCCGGTTTCCTCTCCACCACGACCCCCCGCCGAACCTTGATGCGGATCTGCTCCAACCTGCATCAAATCTACCAAAAGAGCCGGCACCTGAAGGAGCGCGACCGCGTCCAGCGGTATCTCATCAAGCTGGCCTGTTGAGGTGCGGCTTGGCCAAGCGCTTGGCCAAGCGCGATGCAGGGGGAGGCGTCAGCTTGGTCTACCTGCCGGAACCGGCTCCGGAGCGAAGGTGGACGCGAAACCGGTGGCGGTGTAATTGACGAGATTCTGGATGATCCAGTCGGCGCTGCCGCCCATGTCGCCCTCGTCGTTGAACCAGTCGATCTGGTCCATCAGCGTGATCGTCATGACCACCGTCCCCCCGAGGAACGCCCACTTCCAGTTGAGTTCCTCATCGGTCTTGTCCGGGAGCGACCGCTTGAGTTCCTTTTGGAACGCCGCCAGCGAATCGCCCAGATGCTTTTTCATCAACTGGTGATAGGTGAAGTTCGGCTCCATCCGCAGCCAAGCGAAGAGCTTGAGAAAATCGGCGCCGCCCTCGTCGGCGTTGTCGCGCAGCCGGATGAACGGCTCGACGTAGGCGCGGATGATGTTTTCCATCGTGATGGGTTGACCCCCGGTCTCGAGCGCGTATTTTCCGAGCAAATTCAGGCGGGCCTGATTGATCGGCACGAGACGACGCTCCAGAATGGCGTCCAGCAGGCCGTCCTTGTTTTTGAAATAGTAATGAACCATGGCCATGTTCACATCCGCCACCTTCATCACCTCCCGCAACGACGTGGCTGTCACGCCGTTTTGGCCAAACAACCGCTCCGCAGTGTCCAGCAGCAAAAAACGGGTTTTCTCACCCTTATTCAGACCATTGCCCTTGTCCGCCATTCAAAAAACAGTCAACCGACTAACTCAAAAATCTTAAATTGTCACATTTTTTTTCAAAAAAAAATCAAAAAACCGGTTGACACAAATCAATCAGTTGATAGATTTTAGCCGTTCGTCGGTGGGAGTCGGCATCTCCACCGGGATTCGAGGGCTGGCAAATGTTGAAGATCAGCGAGTAAACTCATGGTTTTGAGCCAACAAAGTCGAAGGGCGTTCGGCATGGCGGTATCCCTGTTCTGCCTCTGCTCCGGCTTGGCCAAGGCCCAGTTTTTCGAGGAGCCGGCGGTGTGGAAGGGCACCGACTCCCTTGGCAGGGAGGTCGTCCTGTACATCTCCCCGGAGGGCCGGTTTTATTCGCCTTACCCGTTGCTGACCTCCGCCGGAGGAGACGGCCGCGGCGTCTGGTCGGTCGATCCCGCCGATAGCACGATCCGGTTTCGTTCCTTGTCGAGCGAGGATGCCGTCTTTTCGGTGGATCTCATCTCCCGCCAGTACGCCTTGGCCAAGGGGCCGGAGGGGGCCGTCATCCTGACCGCAGGGGCGACCGGGCATCAACTCTCCCTCAAGCCAAGCGCGGCCTCACCGGCCTTCTTGCCCGAGGAGTTGATCGAGTATTCCGTTCAGGTTCCGGAAAATGCTTTTTACGACACGGCCAAGCCGGCCGCCCACGGATTGAACCTGGAGACGTGGCTGCCGCACGGCGTGGTGTTCACCGACAGCTTGGGGTCGGAGATCGCGCTCGAGGGCGCGGACCGGGACCGGTTTCGCGTCCAACGCGATGAGGCGGCCGGCCACACGCTGGTGTATCTGGCCGAGCCGCTCCCGGCCAAGGCGGATCGGTCGGGATACGAACTGGACATCATCCGCAGGGCCGGCTTGGCCAAGCGCCCGATCGTGGCGGCCTCGGTTGAGCGGTTTTCGATTCAACTGTTTCCCGGCGACTCGGTGGTCAACGGCCTCCCGCCCATCTTTGCGCTGCCGCCGATCTTCCTTGGCCCGGAGCCGGACGCGCCGGTGAAAATCCGGTTGTTCGGGGCCAACAACTTCACCTTGTCCGTGCAGGTCTCGGCCGACTTGGCCAACTGGAGCACGGTCGAGGAAATCGACGGCCAAGGCGAATTCGTCGACTGGGTCGACTCCCGGGAGAACCGGCCTGCGGCGCTGTTTTACCGCGTCCGGTTGACCCCGAGGGAGTTGGCTTCGCCGGGCGTGTTCGATTACAGCGGAGGCAAGCCGATCGAACCCGGCAGCCAACTGGCGCAGAACCTGGCCAAGACCGTGCTGGCGCGCTTGAACATCGACGGCCGCAACGTCACCGGGGCGACCGTGGATTCGGTTGTACGATTGTTGCCGCCTATTTTCGGCCCCCAATATTTGGTCGAGTTGCGCGGCAAAAACGAGCAGCAGCAGCCGGTTTCGGTCTACGCCGAACTCGGCGAGGCCGGCGTTCAAAAAATGCCATTCGTGACGAAGATCAACGTGGATGACCGGTGGGAGATGATTCGTCGCACGAAGTCGGTCGAGTTCGATGAAGACCTGTCCCTCGCGCCGGGTGCGGTGAACGCGGACCGCTCCGCTGCATCCGCCGGGATCGCGTTGGCTTACCTGAATGAACGCACCGGGAAAAACTGGTCACTGGTCGAGGTGGTTTCCAGCAGGGAGACGGGATCGGCGTCGGATCATCTGGTCTTGAGTCTCGCGACGCCGGAGGGCGAGGCGGCGACGGTGTTTGCCGAGGTGGGAACGAACCCGGAGACGAACCAGACTGAACTGCTGACGGCATTCACGCAGTCGGAGTTGGGGATCACCGTCGTGCCGCTTGAATTCAGGGAGGCACCTGAAGCCGGTGACGCCGATTTTGCTTCCGCCACCCCGGGGCGTGTCGAGTTGAACCCGGTCGAGGCCGGTTCGCCTTTGGCCAAGCGCTTGGCCGAGTTTGTCCTCGGCCAGGAACCGGCGGCCGAGCACGGCTTGAAACTGGAGCGAATCGTCGCCGTCACCGGGGCCAAGTCGCGGAACGCCACCACCTATTTTATCGAGCTACGGGCCACAACCGAAAACGGCACGACGGCGTTCGTCCAAGCCAATGTGAGCGAGTCGAACGAGGGGCAATTTGGGCTGCTGAGCATCGAGTTCACGGTCGGAGACTAATAAGGCAAGGAGTGAGCGATGATTTATCGGGTCTGGTTAACAGTTGAGGACACACCAGAAAAGAGGCCGCGCCCGTTGGGTAGCGGGCGCGGCCGATTCCCGCATTGGCAAGCTGTGATGACCGGCAGGATTTTAAGCGTAAACCATTGGGAACAAGATAAATAACAAACATAATAGGAACTAAAATGAAAACAATTGAACTAATCAATCGAATCACGCCGGGGTTGGTGCCGGCTCCTCGCCTTGACGGCTTGGCCAAGCGGGTGTTTGTTTGCCGCAAGAGGCAATCCGGGAAGGGGCTTTTTTCACGGAACCGTATCATGAAACGCTTGCAATGTTTGAAGTCGATAGGCCGGGGCGTCCCGGCGCTGGGTTTGGTGCTGGGGGTGTTGTTTGGCGTGCCGGCCTTGGTGCCGGTGCCAAGCGGCTTGGCCGCGCCGGAGGCCGACCGGCCGGAGATCGTCAGCATTCAACTGGAGGTCAGCGAGGTGGTGGTTACGGTGCGTGTCCCCAAGGGCATCAAAAAGGTCACGCTGGAGGGACGCTCGCGGCTCGGTATCGGCAACTGGGCACCTCGCGCAGTCGAGCGGGTGGACGGCACCGGCGGGCTGCTGGTGATCCGGATCGCCTACAACAAGTCCAACGAAATTCTCCGTGTGCGTGGTGACGACAAGGAGGAGCTACCGGCGGCATTCTACAAAGGCACAACAGATTTCAACGGTCAAAAGGATGATTCAAATGGGGCAGGAATAGTTGAAGCAGATGGGCCACCTGCCCCCGGACGAGGCAACGAATTCGATTCTGTGGCCGAGACAGCCGACGCTGGCAAGGCTGACGATGGTGCCCCACGCGATGTTGTTGAGTCCGACATTTGGAGCATTCACAACGACACGCTGTATTTTTTCAACACTCTCCGCGGCCTGCAGGTGATCGACCTGAAGGACAAGGACAACCCGGTCATTCGCGGCGTGCTGCCGATGCCGGCCGCCGGCGAGCAGATGTACACGCTGGGCGACGACCACGTGATTCTGCTCGCCCGCGACGGCTGCAACTGGTGGGGCAACGACGCCGAGAGCCAGGCGATCATTGTTGACGTCACCGCCGACACGCCGGTCATTGCCTCCAGCGTGCCGGTGAAGGGTTACATCCGCGAAAGCCGCCTCGTCGGCACCGCGCTTTACATCGCCTCGCAAACGTATGTCCAACGGGAGACGATCAACCCAAAGACTGGCGACACCTACGTTCGGTGGGAGCACGGCACGCAGGTGACGTCGTTCGACCTGAAAATCCCGGCCAAGCCGGTCGAGCGTGATACGTTGTTTTACAGTGGCTACAACAACGACATCTATGCCACGGATCAGTTCCTGTTCGTCTCCACGGCGGTCGTGAAACAGTATTACAAGACCGATCTGCGCTGCATCGACATCTCCGCACCGAACGGCACGATGAAGGAGGCGGCCACCATCCGCACCGCCGGCCGCGTGGCGGACAAATTCAAGATGCGCTTGAGCGGCGACACACTCACAGTCATCTCGGAGGAATTGAACCGTAATAGTGATGACAATCGCAACCGCTGGCTGACCACGCTTGAGACGTTCAGTCTGGCCAATCCGCACAAGCCCAAGGCGCTGGGCGAGGTGAGCCTGGCCAAGGGCGAGCGGCTGTTTGCCACGCGCTTCGACGCCGACCGGGTGTATATCGTGACCTACGAGCGGATCGATCCGTTGTGGATCGTCGACCTGTCCGACCCGCGCAACCCGGAGATCAAGGGAGAACTGGAGGTGCCGGGCTGGTCCACTTACATCCAGCCACTGGGCGACCGGCTGGTGTCAATCGGCGTGGACGACACAAACAATGGCAACCGTGTCGCCGTGTCGCTGTTCGACGTGAGCGATGTCACCCAGCCGAAGCTGTTCGACAAGGTCACCATGGGCGACCGTTGGTCGTGGAGCGAGGCGCAGTACGACGAGAAGGCGTTCACCGTGCTGCCGCACGCCGGGCTGATCCTCGTGCCGTATCAGGGCCGCGAGGAGGGTGGCTACGTGAAGAACGTCCAGATCATCGATCTAAACGAGAAGACGCTGGTCAAGCGCGGGGTCATCGCACACGCGCTGCAGCCGCGCCGTGCCACGGAGTATCAGGATTACATCCTGTCGATCTCCGGCAAGGAACTGCTGACGGTGGATGCGACCGACCGCGACGACCCGGTTGTGAAGAGCGAGGTCGAGCTGGCTTGGACGGTCGATCAGGTCATCCCGACCGGCGACTACCTGCTGCAGTTGGCCAAGGGCTCAAACTGGTATTTTGGCGAGCAGGGCGGGCCGTCGATCCGCGTCGCTGCGCCGGGGGATCCCGATACCGCGCTGGGCCGCGTGGTGCTGCCGCGGACCGCCTACCTATCCGGCGCCTCGGTGAACGGCGACAAGCTGTACCTGCTGCAGACAGAGGCGTTCCAGTCGGCCAATCCCAAACCAGTTCCTGAGAAACCAGAAGAGGGTAATGACGATGAGGGTGGCAACGAGGAGGAACCGGAGCCGGAGGAGCCAAAGCCCAACGTGTTCCTGACGGTGATCGACTTGGCCAAGCTGCCGGAGTTGACCGTGATCGGGGAATTGGCTTTGGTGGACAAGAACATGGGCTGGAGTAACCAGTTCAAGGCCAATTGGCCAAGTGCCGGCAAGCTGCTGTGGTCCAACGCCGGCGGTTACCGCTACTGGGGCTGGGGCGGACCGATGATCGACGCCATTGATGTGGCTGGCGATGCCTGGTGGCCCGGCTATTACGGCGGGAGCGCGGGTCAACTGATATGTTTCGACGTTGGTGACGCCGCCAAGCCGAGCCTGGCTTCCTCCGTCAACCTCTCGGTTGAGGAAAACGACGATCAAAAACTGCGGTACGCCAACCGCTGGAATTTCAGCGAGGCGATCCTTAACGACAACGGCCTCGTCTACCTCAGCAGCCAGCACTCGGAATACGTCCAGCCGGAACCGGAGGAGGAGGAACAGGGCGGGGACGACGAGCCGGATCCCAACGATCCCGAACCAGATCCCGACAAGCCGAACCCCGACGAACCCAAGCCGCAACCCAGGCCGCGCGGATACTGGATCACCAGTTACGAGCTGCACGTGGTCGACTACTCCGACATGTTCAACCCGGTCGTGCGCGACGCGACACCGATCCCAGGCACGCTGATCGGCACGTCGCACGGCGGCGCACTGCTTTACACGCAGGGCTCGCACTGGACGGACGAGCACAAGTGGGACGGCAACTGGATCGACGCCAGCTCGTACGACGGGCTGGAGGCGTACCTCGTCGATTCAATCGAGCAGCCGCAACGCTGGCCGCAGTCGCACAAGGTTGCCAGCGACGGCACGCTGTACATGGCGTACACCGAGCAGGAGGAGGTGAAACCGAACGAGGAGGACGGCACGCGGTATGTCACAACCTATTATTTGCAGTCGCTCGCGCTCGACGAGACGGCGCAGTTTGCGTTGCTGGACGAGATCGAGCTGGAGCTCGGCATCCGGTATCTCGCCGACATCGGCGGTCGCCTCGTGGGGCAGGACAACAACCGCACGCTGCACTTGTTCGACACCACAAACCCGGCGTCACTCTCCGTTGAGGCAACGGGTGGGCTGGACGGCTGCCTCTGGTTCAATGTGGATAACGCGGCCGGCAGCGTCGAGTCCGGCCTGTGGCTGCCGCTGGGCAATTACGGCGCGGTGAAAATCGACTGGGAAGACGAGTAGGCCAGGCGCTTGGCTTACTCGGGGTTTTTCAACTGCTCGTTGATGTACGGTAGGTAGGACTCCCGGATGTGCCGGGCCAAGTCTTTGGCGATTTGTTCGGACCGATCCGCCACGAGGCCGTTTTTCCGCTCATCCTCCTCGGTGGCTGGGTCGTCCAGCGGGGACACTCGTTCAAAGTACCGCTTGGCCTCCGCGAATTCGCCGATGTGCATCTTATGCCAGCCGACGTTGGTCACGGTCAGGTAGCCGTTGGGATCGAGTTTTTCTGCCTCGGCAAAATATTCCCCGGCCTTTTCCGCTTGGCCAAGCTGGGCCAGCGTCATGCCCAGCCGCGCGTGCGAATAGGCGTCGTACTTGTTGAGCGCGATCGCCCGGTTCAGCCAGCCAGCCGCCTTTTTCAGTTCGACCCGTCGCGCGGCCGCACCGGCATCCCCGGCGCGCCGTCGGTGAATCTCCCCCAGCAACGCGGCGGTCTCGAAGTTGTTCGGCTCGACCGCCATCGCCTGTTCAAGCTCCGTGACCTGCTCGGGAAAGGTTTCCGCCTCCTGCGAGGCGTTGAGCCGGGCGATTTCCCGCGCTTGGCCAAGCGCCTGGCTCATCAGCAGGATCGACACGCTGCCGACCACCGCAGTCACGGCCAGGCGCATCGGCAGCCGCACGGCCACCCAGTACCGCTCCGTGGCGAACCGGATGTACGCCGCCAGCAGCCCCGCCAGTGTCGCGGCCAGCATGGCGTTTGAGGGGATGTGCAGATTGAAGTCAGTAAACGAATGCAGCGCGATCGAGCCAAGCCCCGCCGTGCTGCCCAGCACGAAGGCCGAGCGGTTGCTGGTCTTGGCCGAGAGGCTGCTCGAGGTGCGCTGCGAATATTTCCAGCTTCGAACAATCCCGGAAACCATTGTCCCAAGCATCAGCCCGGCCAGCAGCATGCCAGCCAGCCCCCAGTCCACCAGCGTGTTGAGATAATCGTTGTGCACCCGTACCGGGCGCGACTGCAGCCGCTCCGGCCGGTGCGCCGGGAATCGATGGTCGAAATGCCCCGGCCCAACGCCGAGCAATTTTTCCTCCTGCCACACCTTCGCCGCTGCTCCCCACAACTCGATGCGCGAGCCGACGTGACCCGCGGTGCCCGGTGTGTTCGCATCCCGCAGACGGTTTTGTGCAATGTTCGAGTTCAACAGGAACCCTCCCGCGAGGCCCAGCGCCAGGCAGGTCAGCAGGATGCCCCGCATTCGAAACTGTTTCCGCCAGCCCAACACGCCGATGACTGCGGCCAAGGTCAGGGTGGTTGAGACCCAGGCGCCGCGCGACATACTCACCGCCACGCCGCCCAGCAGCAGCAGCGCCGAGTAGCCCAGCAGGATGCGTATCGGCTGGCTGATCCGGCCGGTCAACACAGCCGCAAGGCAGAGCGGCAGCAGCATCCCCAGGTACCCGGCAAAATGATTCGGGTTGATGAACGTCCCCGAGCCGCGCCCCCGGTACTGTTCCGGCCGGGTGAAGTGCCACACGTGATCCAGCCCCGCGATCACCTGCACGATACCGTACAAGGCGATCGCCACGCCGGTGAACACCAGCACGTACAGCGTCAACTGCGTCCACTCCGACTTGTGCAGGTTGTTCAGCGCCACGAAAAACAGCAGCGCGTAGACCAGCAGGCGCAGCACCTCTCCGCGGGCCGTGTACTCGACATCCGCCTGCATGTAGTGAAACAGCGCGTACGCGAGAAACAGCAGCAGGCAGACGCCGACCGGCGGGAACAGCAGCCGGTTGCGCCGGGGCTCCAGCCAGAGACGGGCCACCCACAGCAGGGCCGCGCCCGCCACGAGCCACTCGGCCACCGCGAACTCCAGCGCCCGGACCGCCCCCGTGGCCAGCGCCGAGAAGACCAGCGCGGCAAGCACCAGCCCGACGATGCCCCGCTCGCAAAAACTGTCCAGTGTCCTCCTGTTCACACCGCGCTTGGCTTAACGGATCGCCGCCGGTTTGTAAACGCCGGGCATCAATCTTTCTTCCGGGGCAACGGGAGGTGTTCGGCGAAAAACCGATCCATCATCTCCTGGCAGTAGTCGTTGACCGGCTTGGCCAGGTCCATTGTGTGCGGCCAGCCGTCGAGCCGCCCGTAGGCGTGCGGGATCTTCAGCCGCTTCAGGTGCGCGGCCAGCCGGTCGGACTGCGCCACCGGCACGGTCTCGTCGATCGTCCCGTGCAGGATGAGCGTCGGCGGGTCGTTCTTGTCGAGGTGAACCATCGGCGACGACTGCCGGTACAGTTCCGGCGCCTCCTCGAACGATTTGCCTTGGAGAAAACTTTTCACTGCGGAGCTCTCCTTGGCGATCCGGGTGGTCATGTCGTACACGCCGTAAATGTTGACCACCGCGCTGACGCGGCTGCTGACGCCGCCGTGGCCGCTCTTCCCCTCGAGTGCGGGGTCGTCCGCGTAGCCGAGCATCATCGAGAGATGCCCTCCCGCCGATCCGCCGACCGCGGCGATTTTGTCCGGGTTGATGTTGTATTTCTTCGCGTTGGCCCGGAGCCACCGGACGGCACACTTGCAGTCCTGCACCGCCGCCGGGTACGGCGCCTGCCCGGTCAGCCGATAACTTGCCGTGGCAACCACGTACCCCTTCCTGGCGAAGGCCGCCGTGTAGAAATGGTAATCCTGCCGCTTGCCGCTCTTCCACGCGCCGCCGTGGATGAACAGTAGCGCCGGCACCGGTCGGTCGAGCTTCGCCGGCCGGTACAGGTCGAGCCGGAGCGGATGGCCGTCGGCGTTGCCGTACTCGATGTCTTTCTCCAGCACGACGTCTTCCGGTAGTGGCACTTCCCGGTCGATAATCTCCAGCGTCCCGCTGCCGTACGCCGCGAGTATGGCCAGATTAGACTTGTAGCCCGGCGGCGGCTCGGGCGTGTCAGCGGCAACGGCCGTGCCGGCGGCCAAGCCGGCGACTATTCCAATCCATCGAAATCGCGTATTCATCACGCGGAGAGTACGCTGCCTCAACCAAAAAAGTCACGCTTTCGCGTCGTGGTTCGGCGCTCGATTGACGAACGATTGGCCCGGGGCCAAGCTTGGCCAAGCGTAGTGATGCGATTGCTGTTCCAACTCTGTGTCGTTGCCTTGGCCGCCGCTTGGCCAAGCGCCCGGGCGCAGGAGATCGCTTGGCCAAGCGCGCCGGAGCGCACGGTTTGGCTTGCGGCGGTAGGTGCATCCTTCGGGGACGGCTCGACAGCGTCCGAGCCGGTCGACGCCTCGACCGCGGCCAAGCTTGGCCAGGCGCTTGATCGCTTGGCCGGGGAGCAGGGTCATTACGGCGACGGGCTGGTACTGCGCTTTTTGCCGGGCGACTACGAGACGCACGGCATCCGGCTGCGTCCCCGCTGGCACATCGTCGGGGCCGGCATCGGTACGACGACCCTCAAGCTCGTGCCGGGGCCGGGTCACCGGAAAATCAAGTCCGCCTATCACAGCGTGATCGCCGGCGGTTGGGGGCCGCAGCGGCAGGCCAGTCGTGATTTTGACAACATCCGCGTCGCGGACTTGTCGCTCGACTGCAATTGGCGCGTCATGAAGGCGGCGCTTGGCCCGATCCTCAAGAAGGCGTCCGGCATTGACCTGCTGGCCAGGCAGACGCTGGTGGAACGGGTGCGGGTTAGTCGGTTCGGCGCGGTGGGTGGGCGACCGTCGTGGCGTGAGGTGTTCCCAATCCGCATCATTTCCGGCATGGGCGACGGGGCCAACCTGCCCGGCTATCGCGACTCGGTCATCGAGATCCGGCATTGCGTGGTGGAGGACTTTGTCCGCGGGCCAAGCACCGGGACTGCCTGGCCGTACTGCACCGGGATCATGGTCAGCCACCGGGGCGCGGACTTGGACGGCACGGTTCAGGTACGGGTGCATCACAACGAGATTCGGAACATCCCCAACGGTATTGCGTTCGGCGGGGCGTTCCTGCAGCGCGCGGAGTTTTACGAAAACACCGTCACGAACTGCGGCATCGGGTTCAACTTCGACACCGGCGGCAACCGCGGTGTGGTGATCCGCGACAATCGGTTCTTCGCCTGCGTCGGCGGCGGCAGCGTCAACGACGGCAAGGCGTTTGTGATCAGGGACAACACCTTCCGGTTAATCGCACCGCATGCGCCGCGGTTTGCGTATTGGCACAACGGCCTGCGGCTCTGGGATCACACGCGCGGATTCGTGGTGGAGGGCAACCGGTTCGTGTTCGACGGAGAATCGAAGTCAGCGGCGCGGGGCATCCTGCTGCACGGCGCAAGCGTGGGCCTGCGGCTGTTTCAGGACGATGCGGGCGGATGGCAGCGCGAGGTCGATCCGCATCGGTTTCGCGGTAATCATTACGGCGGACTGCTGCCAAACCTCGCCGGGCCGCAGGAGGCCGGACAGGAGATGCACCTGCTCGTCGGCGACCGCGCAGTTCACCTGACCGGAGAAGCCGACGCCGTTCAATTCACATGGCTCGACGATTGAGCCTTACTTCAGTCGCTGATCGTGCCGTCGGGGAGGGTGGTTTGGTGCAAGACCACGTCTTCGTGCTCGGCTAGCGTGAAACCGGTCGCGCCCCGCAGGTTGGCGCGCGTTAGGTTCGCCCCGTCGAGGCTCGCCCCGTCGAGCTTGGTGTTACGCAGGTCGGTCCCGGTGAAGCTGCAATTCGTCAGGTCGCGCTTTTGCAACTCGACGCCGCGCAGGTCCCATCCGGAAAAATCGCGGCCGGCCAAGATCACCTCCGGCGCACTGTCGACATACAACTGGACGAGCAACTGCCGCTCGGGCGAGTCGGTTTTCACGGTGCCGTCCGGCAGGGTGGTGTTGTGATAAACCACCTCTGGGTAGTGATGCCATGGGGCGATCGTTGCGCCGGTGAGGTCGGCATCGGTGAAGTCGGCTTTGCCGAGTATGGCCTCGGCCAGATTCGCGCCGGTGAGATTGGCGCCGGCGAGGTTCGCGCCATCGAGGTTGGCCAAGGCAAGATCGGCATGGGCGAGATTGGCCTCTCGCAGATCAGCGCCTCGCAGGTCGGCTGCGATGAGGCTGTGATTGGCCAGGCTGGCTTTTGGCAGGGTGACCTGTGAGCGGACGCGAAAATACCGGGCCTTGGCGGCGGATTGGATGGTGTGGTTGACGGTTTCCGGCATGGTGCGGAGCCCTCCGGTTTGCGCTTGGCCAAGTGGCTGCCAATGGGTGAGATCGGTCGATATTTCGAGCTGGGTGTCGGGAATGATTTGGACCGAGTCAGGTCGGGTGACTGGGGCCGTATGCCACGAAAGTTTCAAGGGTTCAGCCTGCACGACGGTCAGTCGGATGTCGGCCGCTTGGCCAAGCGCCGCGCTGAGCAGTGTCGTTGCCAAAAACATTAATCCTCCCCGGCTTGGCCGGGGAGCGGTTCGCGGTGAAACAGCGCGCATCCGGCTAGATGACCTCCGGCAGCGGCTGTGCGTTGTCATCGACCAGATACCTAGGTATGCCGTTGAGGTCAGGGATACGCAGTTCGTTCACGTTATAGCCGAGGTTGTGATAGAGAGTGGCGAACATCTCGGGGAACGTGACCGGGCGCTCGACAGCTTCGCCAGCGAGGCGATCGGTGGCGCCAATCACCTGTCCGTGGTTCAGGCCACCGCAAGCCAGCAGCGCCATGGAGACGCGCGGCCAGTGGTCTCGTCCGGCATCCTTGTTGATGGTTGGCGTGCGGCCAAACTCACCCCAGCAAACGACGGTGACATCCTTGTCCATCCCACGATTGTGGAGATCCTCGACGAGCGCCGTGAGGCCCTGATCGAGCATCGGGAAGTCTTGGCGTCCGCGGTTGAAGTTGCCGCCGTGCCAGTCCCACCGGCTGAAGGAGAGTGTCACGCACCGCACGCCGACCTCTACCAAGCGTCGGGCGAGCAGAAAATGGTCGAGCAGTTTGGGCGCTCCATCGGCCGTCAGCTTGGCTGTGCCGCGACCGTAGCGGTCGCGAAGCTTGGTGTCCTCTTTTTCAAGGTCGAGCGTCTCGGCGAGCTTGCCGGTGGTCAACATTCCATACGCCTGCTGGTTGTATGTATCCATGCCTTCCATGAGGCCGGAGTTGTCCATTTCGCGACGGAACCGGTCAAAACTGTTGAGCAACTTCATCCGGTCGCCCAGCCGGTCCAGAGTGATCCCGGTGAGTGTCATGTCCTCCTTGCCCTCGGCGGAGGGGCGGAAGGCGGCATGTGCGGGACCGAGGAAACCGGATTGCCCGGGATCGCTCCACTGGATGTGCCCTGTTTTGGGAGAGAGCCCGACGAAGGGAGGGGCATCCGGGTTAACCTGGCCCTCAAGCTTGGAAAGCGTCGAGCCGATGCTGGGCCAGCCGC
Source organism: Verrucomicrobiales bacterium (assembly GCA_002686755.1). Classification (GTDB taxonomy): domain Bacteria; phylum Verrucomicrobiota; class Verrucomicrobiia; order Limisphaerales; family UBA1096; genus UBA1096. Next base: position 16,588 of record NYYJ01000181.1, on the reverse strand, counting down.
CGGGTGGCTGGTTGCGCGGGCTGCGCCCCGTGGTGCATTGGACCGCATCGTGTCCGCCTTGAGCACCGACGATTGAGCGGATCACAGTGAATTTGTCCATCATCTTGGCCATGCGCGGGAACTCCTCGCAGATTTGGAGGCCGGGGACGTTGGTGGAGATCGGCTTGAACTCACCGCGAATCTCGCGGGGCGCCTCCCTCTTCAGGTCGAACATATCCTGATGCGGCGGCCCGCCAGGGAGGAAGATGTTGATGATGGCTTTGTGCGAGGAGCCAATGCCGGCCCGGGCGTCGGCCTCAAGCAGGTTGGCCATGGTCATCCCGCCGACCCCCATGGCCCCGATTCGAATGAAGTCCCGTCGGGCGATGCCGTCGCAAAACCCACCGCCGTTTCCGCCTGCACTGATTTTTAGCATACGTTTACTCCTTCACCATGGTGTTCCGGTGGATCCGGAAGCCCATGTTTTTGGGGAAGATGACCCACTGTGGCAGTGAGTCAAGCTGCGAAAACAACATTTTTTTGAGATACCGGCCGCCCCATCGAGACCGGACGGTCACGCCTCGCCATCCGAGATATTGAAGCCGATGTCGCGGTTGAATGGGCTGGGTTTGTCGTAGCCCTGGACGTCGGGGAAATGCATCACGGTGGCGATTGCTCCCCACGGGAGCATCACGGAGGCGTCGACCTGCTGCATCGACTCGGGGATCCACAGGCCGGACTCCTCGCCCACGCGCACCGGCAACTCGAACTCGGGGAATTGCACCCAGAGGCCGGTCTCGTCGTAGCCCAGCACCTTGGTGAAAAATTTCTCCTGCGAGATGCCGACCGACTCGAGGATTTCCGGCGTCTTCAACACCACCAGCACCACGTCGTTGATGGCGTGGGCGATGTTCATCATCATTTTGTCCCTCATGGCGGTCTGGCTGCGAACAGCACCGACGCTACCCCCAAGCCGGGCCTGCCGCAATGCTAACCTTGGCCAAGCGGGGGCTTCGCGACTATAACCCCCGCGTGCCGACCACAGCCGACCTCTCTCCGCTTGTTGCCGCCGCTGCCGAATTGCGGGATGCCGTCAACCGATTGAACTTCGGGCCGCCGGTGGAGTGCGTGTACAACCCGCTTGATTACGCTTGGGCGGCGCATGAGCAGTTCCTCCGCCGGTACGGCGGCGGGGCCAAGCGCGCGTTATTTCTCGGCATGAACCCGGGGCCGTTTGGCATGGCGCAGGTTGGCGTGCCGTTCGGTGAGGTGGCGGCGGTGCGCGACTGGCTGCGCATCGACGCGCCGATCGGCAAGCCGACAAACGAGCATCCGAAGCGTCCCGTATTGGGGCTTGACTGCCCGCGCAGCGAGGTGAGCGGCCGACGGTTCTGGGGATTCTTCGCCGAAAAGTTTGTCCAACCGGAGGCGTTTTTTGCCGATCACTTTGTCGTGAATTATTGTCCCTTGGCCTTCCTCGAGGAGACCGGCCGCAACCGCACGCCGGACAAGCTGCCTGCCGCCGAGACCGGGCCGCTTGAGGCCATCTGCAACGCGCACTTGGCCAAGGTCGTGGAAATCGTGCAACCGGAATGGCTGGTGGCCGTCGGCGGGTTCGCGGAGAAAAAGGCGGCGGAGGTGCTTGGCCAAGCGGACGTGAAAATTGGCCGCGTGCTGCATCCCAGCCCGGCCAGCCCCGCCGCCAACCGTGGCTGGGCCGAACAGGCGGAGAAGCAACTCCAGGAGCAGGGCATCTGGGAATGAACTTGAAACTCGGGACCCACAAAAATAGATTCACCGCGCTTATGTTTGAGGACATCGAGGAACAATTGAAAGCCGCCGCAGAACGGGTCGTTCATCTCAGGAGGTATCTTTGACGTTCCCAAGGCACAAAACCGCTTAACTGAGATCGAGGGGGAGATGTCTCAGGATAATTTCTGGGACAACCGCGCTTACGCCCAGAAACTCGTAGACGAGTCGGCGGCGATCAAGCGCCGCATCGAGCCGCTGCTCAAGGCCGAGTCGCAACAGGCCGACATGCAGACGATGCTCGAGCTGGCCGACGGCGAGGAGGAGGCGACGCAGAAGGAGATTCAGTCCGAGCTGACAGCCGACCTGCCCAAGTTCACCGAACAACTCGAGACGCTCGAGCTGGAGCTGATGCTCGACGGCCCGCACGACCGCAGCAACTGCATCCTCTCCATCAACGCCGGCGCCGGCGGTACCGAGTCGTGCGACTGGGCGAACATGCTCCTGCGCATGTACCAGCGCTGGGGCGAGGAGCGCGGTTGGCAGGTCGAGATCAGCGAATTGCTGCCGGGGGAGGTCGCCGGCATCAAGAGCGCCACGCTGCTGGTCACCGGTGAGAACTCCTACGGCTACTGCAAGGCCGAGCGCGGCGTGCACCGGCTCGTGCGCATCTCGCCGTTCGACTCGAACAAGCGCCGCCACACCAGCTTTGCCAGTATCGACGTCATCGCCGAGATCGAGGAGAGCGAGCAGGAGGAACTGCCGCCGGCTGAGTTTGATGTCGGCACGTTTCGCTCCGGAGGCAAGGGCGGGCAGAACGTCAACAAGGTCGAGACCGCGGTGCGCATCCGGCACATCCCGACCGGGCTCGTCGTGGCCTGCCAAAACCAGCGGTCGCAGCACCAAAACCGGGCGACGGCGATGAACATCCTCATGGCCAAGATCACCGCCCTGCGCGAGGACGAGCAGAAATCCGAGCTTGAAAAATTCTATGGTGACAAGGGTAGCATCTCGTGGGGCAACCAGATTCGCAGCTACGTCTTCCAGCCGTACCGCATGGTGAAGGATCTGCGAACCAACGTGCAGGCGAGCGACGTGCAGGGCGTCATGGACGGCGACCTCGACCCGTTCGTCAACGGCTGGCTACGCGCCGGCTGCCCGACCGAGAAGGCCAGCGGCATTGGGGATGAGAACCAGTAGATAACTGTTTTTTTATCTGAGGATCGATTTGCACATAGGGAGTCATTGACTACATCTGTGACAATTCAAACAAGAAACCGATAAGTTGTAATCCCGTGCAACCCCCCCCCACGATGGTTCCAATAATACCGCAAATTTTTCCAGCATTTGTAATTCCTTTGCCGCTTGGATCCATCATTCCCGCTTCGATCTGCTGCATGTCGTTGTTACCCATGATCCATGCTGCGATTCCAAACGGGAAACAACAGACAATGCTCAAGATCCCAAACGTCAGGATAAGTGCCCCTCGATGAGGTTCAAGATGAGTTATGTTTGCCTGGGGTGGAGAAGATGACGGTGGTTGCGTTGAACTTGAAGGGGCAAGCAACACCATCAATTCCGGGTAATCATTTAATGGTCGCCACTCTTCCGAATCAACTGTGCGGATGAGGGAGTCCTGGTTCATTCGGCCCTGCTGGAGTAAGTCACGAATCTCTGCTGTATCAAACGGCCCGTATTCCTTTTCGTCTAATGCCTTGAAGAAGTATTTCATGACTAAGATTTGTAGTCGTGGTGGTAAATAAAACGAAAAATATTTACAATCATGACAACATCAGTAGCAAACGTCCGCTTGGATAAGCTGCCGCTACTCCTCAAAAATTGGTATGGATAAAAAATGAAAACCGGGTTAAACACCAAGTGCCGCAAGGCTTCCCCCAAGGATAATCAGCAATAGGTAAAAACCGCCACAAACCAAAGTCAGAATACAGCTAATCATACCACAAATCTTTCCGGCTTTGGTCATACCTTGCCCTTCGGGATCCATTTGACCGGCTTGTATTTTTTCGAGATCACCTTTGCCCATGATCCAAGCTGGGATGCCTGTGAAAAATCCACATAAAACTAGGCTTAATATACCTAGTACTAGGATCAGTGTGCCGCGATGAGGTTCCAATCCGCCAGGCGTGGATGCTGTCGTGTGTGAGGTTGTGTCATTCATGATTAGAGTTGGTTTCGTCGGATGGGTGGTATAATTGGATTGTTTCCGGGCAGTTGTCAAGTGGAAAGATCCACGTTAAGATCAACGGTTTGGCTGGAGTTCAACGCCATTTTCAGCGATGCTTTCGCTGTCGACCAATGGAAAAGACACTGTTCGAGAAAATCTGCGACAAGGAAATCCCGGCCGACATTGTGTATGAGGACGAGCAGGTTGTGGCGTTTCGCGACATCGCGCCCGCTGCCCCGACGCATGTTTTGGTTATCCCGCGCAAACCGATCCCGCGCATTAACGAGGCCGGGCCGGATGACCAGGCACTCCTCGGCCATCTGCTGCTCAAGGCGGCGGAGGTGGCCCGCTCGCTTGGTCTGGGGGAGGGCGGTTTCCGGCTCGTGCTGAACAACGGTGCGGACGCTGGCGAGACCGTGCCGCATTTGCACTGCCACATCCTCGGCAGCCGCAAAATGGCCTGGCCTCCTGGCTGAGCGCTTGGCCAATCCGGCACGTTCAGCGGGAGAGTGCGGATTGGGATTAGGACATTCCTTGTTCGAGATTCGTCATTCAAAAGGCTCAAGCGGTATCAATATCGAACACCGAACAAGGAATGCCCAAGGACGAATGAACCGGTTCCCTCTCCAAGCGGGAGAGGGAGAGCGCTTGGCCAAGCCGGGGCAGCCTCGAAAAACAACTTCCCATTCTCCCTCATCCGGCCTGCGGCCACCTTCTCCCGCTGGGAGAAGTAACCGACACGCGCTTGGCCAAGCGGTTATAAAAAAAACGCCCCGGGCCGGTTGGCCGGGGCGTGCTGAAAAGGTTGGCGAGTGGGTCAGGCTTCCTTCTTCTTGGCACCAGCCTTTTTGCCCTTGCCGCGCTTGCCTTTCTTGGCGGGGGCCGGCTTGTCGTTGATCTTGCTGGCAACCAACACGCGGTTTTTACCCTTGCCTTCCAATTTGCCGGTGACGGCCACGGGCACTTTGTCGCCCTTGCATATCTTGCCGTGAAACGCCTTGGTGATGTCGTTGTTCTTGAGGAGGAGAACACGGGCGACCTCCTTGCCGTCCTTGCCCTTGCGCTTGACCTCCAATGCGGCCTGGCAGTCCTTGGTTTTCTTCAGGGTGCACTTGGCGCACATGGCGGTGCCGCGAACGGTGCGTTCCTTGGCTGCAGCCTTGGCTTTCCCTGCTGCTTTCTCTTTTTTCTCTTCCGCGTTGGAGGAGAGCATCGCCAGCGAGATGGCGACCGTCGTTACAATGAGTTTGAATGTTTTCATGATCTTTATGCCTTGTGGCTTGGGTTTCAGACAGGCCAAGCGTTGAGACTATTCAATAATAGCCTTGAAAAAGTTTCACTTTTTCTCCGTTATTTATTTCTCAGACCTCTTTTTGTCGCCGAGCGTGGCGTCAAAGCGTTTTTTTAAGTCACCCAACTCCTTCGTCAGCTTGGAGTTGGCTTGTTTCAGGTTGGTGACTTCCTTGCGAAGATTTTTGTAGTCGTCGGCCGGCTTGCGGGCCGCGCGTAGTTTCTCGATCGCCTGCTCGGCGGCTTTTCGGGCGGGATCGTCCTCGGCTGCGCCGGTGAGTTTCTCCAGCACGGAGATGGCCCGGGGATCGCCGAGTTGGCCAAGCGCGTCGATGGCGCCAAGGGCGACCCGGCGCTTGGGACTGTTCACGTGTCCGACGAGGAACTCGCGCAGCTTGGCCTTGTTTTTCTGGTTGCGGCCAAGGTGACCCAGCGCGCCTAGGGCGCCGGCGTAGCCGCGGGTGGTGAACTTGGCCCCGTCATTCTCCAGCGCGGCGCGAATCTTGGCGATGTTGGCCGGCCGATCCTGTTTGCGCAGCGCGCTCACGGCGGCGTCGGCGAGTTGGTGGCGGAACGAGTCGGAGCCAAGCGCCGCGTCGATCAGCTTGCGCGCCTGCTTGTCGTCATGCCCGGTGAGGCCGCTGATGATGCGGGCGCGGATGGCCGGATTTTTCTCGCTGTCCAGGCTCTGCTTGAGCGCGCCCAAGGCGGCTGGTTTGTATTGGGTGGCGATGTCGCCGATGACCTGTTGCCGCACCTTGGCGTTGGGCTGGTCGACCGAGTCGATCAACACGGCCAAGGTGGCATCGGTGGCAATGCCTCGTAGTGCCCGCGAAGCGGCGATGCGGACGCCGTAAAACGGATCGTTGCGCAGTACGTGCGTCAGTTTTTCGACGGTGGTTTTGTCCTTGCGCTTGGCCAAGTGCTCAACGGCGAGTTGGCGGCCCAGCGCGTCGGAGGCGTCGGCCAACTGCGCGTGAAGCTGCGCGGTTGGCGGGGTGAAGGTGATCTTGGCCAACAGGGTGAGGCCGGGGTCGATGCGGACGATTTGCGGCGCCTTGGCCAGGGGGAAGTAGTAGTCCTCGGCGAGCTTGGTGATCGGCAGGGTGTGGTCGACCGCCTGGCCGTCGATCTTGAAACGTACCGGCAACGGCACGTGAAAAAGCAGGATGTTGTCGTCGATCTTTTGCGTCTGCTGCACGCTGATCTTGGCCAGCTTGGCTTTCTCGTCCCACGCGTAGGCGATCTTCAATTCCGGATGGTGCGCGTGGAAAACGTACTGGTCAAAAAAGCGGTCGAACGACCGGCCGGAATGTTCCTCGATGATCGAGCGCAGATCCTCGGTGACGACGTTGCCGTGGCGATGCCGCTCGAGGTAGGTCTTGACGCATTTGCGAAACAGGTCTGGCCCAAGCTGCGAGCGGAGCATGTGCAGGATCCAGCTGCCCTTGGTGTAAGACAGAAAACCGTATTTGCGGAACATGTCCTCCGGGATTTGATAGTCGCGGTTGACCATCGGTGCGGTGTCGTTAGAGCGGCTCGTGAGGCGTTTTTGGTCGCGGTACAGACCGTAGTGGAACTCGTCGATGCCGTCCTTGTGCCCGGCGAACAGGTGCGTGTAGTAGGTGGCGAATCCCTCGTTGAGCCAAAGCTGGCTCCAGTCCTTGCAGGTGACGAGGTCGCCGAACCATTGGTGCGCCAATTCGTGCGCCATCAGCCCCTGGCTGCTCCGGATGTTTTCCGTCTCGCTGCTGAACAGGGTCGAGGCGTTGAGTGTGCTGATGCTGGTGTTCTCCATGCCTCCCCAGTTGAAATCCTGCACGGTGACCTGGTCGTACTTGGCCCACGGATACGGCACGCCGATTTCCGCCTCAAAATACTCCATGCACTCCTTCGTGTGACGGAACGAGTTGGCGGCGTTGGCGAAGTCGGACGGAGCCGCCCAGAATGACATCGACAGGTCGCCGTGTTTTTCCTCGAGCCGCTTGAAGTGACCGGCGACAAGCGTGATGAGATAATTGACGTGCGGCTTTTCCTGGCTCCACTTGATCACGCGCAGCTTGGTTTTCTCGTCGACCGCGTCGGAGACTTTGCGGCCGTTGGAAAGAACGGTCATGCCGTCCGGCACGCGGCAGGTCATGGTCGATGTGAAAAACTCGTTCGGCGCGTCGAAGCACGGGAACCAGTGCCGCGCCTCGATCGGTTCACCCTGGGTCCAGATGTGAGTGTCGCCGGGGTTGTACCCCATCTCCGGCGTGCGAAAGTAGAGACCTTTTTTCGGCTCAGCCTCGTAGGTGACGGTGAGCTTGGCCTGTGACGTCGGGGAGATCGGCTTGGCGAAGGTGACGATCAACGCGCGGTCGGTGTTTTGCCACGCCGTGATCCCGGCGCTGCCGGTGACCGTGTGAATCTCGAGGTCGTGCGCGTCGAGTCGCAGTTGGCCAAGTGGCTTCAGGATCGGCTGAAACGTGAACGACGCCTTGCCGGACACGCGCCGGTTTTTGAAGTCCGGCGTGACGTCGAGGTCGAAGTGCTGGATGTCCACCGCCCGATCTGGAGCGTAGCGCTGCGACGGCGAGTCGATGCTGGCCCAGATGCTGGCGGCGTGCCCGCACTGGATACCGTGGACATGTTGTTCCGCCTTGGCCAAGTGCGCTTGGCCAAGCGAAAGGGCGGCGGCAAAAAAGAGGAGGGTTCGTTTCATTTTCCTAAATCCAAAAAAGGGTCACCGAAGGTAGAGAATCGTCAGCCCAACGCCAACGGAAAAGATGCATCAAGGTCTTGAACCTCACGTTCAACGTGCTGTTCCTGAACGATGCCCAGATGGCTGGCTCAGGTGCGGTCGGGTACTGCGACCCAGACGCTTGGAGTCGTGGGCAGCCAATCCAACGACTCAATGCAGGACACCTTTCTGCACGAGGTATTCCACGCCATCGCGCACGTGATGGACTTGAAGGAAACCGAGACGGAAGAAAACTACGTTCGCCGTCTGGCGACAGGATTGTGCACGGTTTGGAACAACAACCCTGCGGCGTTCAAGTGGTGGAGCGGGTTGGTTTAGCAAGAAAAAACCCGCACTCGAACTAATCGGTGCGGGTCAGCTCTGGGTGAAATTCTATTCCATCTTGCGTATGTAAGTTACTTGGCTGAAAGGACTTCTATAAGAACGTCAATTTTCGATGACATTTATGACTTGCTAAATCCATAGCAGGCGATAATCATCGCGGCGATGAAGGCTCTAGTTACATTTATAGCAATAGCGGCGGTTTCGGTTACGGGTGCGGGATTCTACTATGTCAATAGCACTTCCGAATCCGAATGTTCAGCTTCCAAAGAGGAATGTTCAGCTTCCAAAGTAGAATGTTCAGCTTCCAAAGAGGAGTGCGACCAGAAAGCCACTTGCGATGAAGGCGCAAAAACCGACTGTGGTGCTAAGACAGATTGCGCCGACCAAAAGAAGGCTGAAGACCAAAATCCTACTTGATTAACGCTTTCGCCGTTAAAGGCAAAAAAACAAGGCCCACAGTTGACCGCTGTGGGCTTTTTATTTCTTTCAGGGGTAAGGGGGCATTCATCAACTGCCCTCAAGGACTTTCACGGGGAGGAATGAGGGCGGTTACTTCTTGACCGCCGATGGGCTGAGCTCAAGAGAATAAGAAGAAATGAGCTGTTGAGGTATTTCATATAAAAATCCTACTACTTCCCCTTCGAAAACCCCAGCATCCAATCCACCAACTCCACCGAACTAAACACTGCTGTGCCCGCACTATGATCCGCCCCTTCAAACTCCGTATGCTTCACGTTCACATTCCCCGCCGCCTTCAATCGCTCCACCATTTTTCTCACTCCGGTTGTATTCTTCCCATCATTGCCTCCCGCCATCCCCCAAATCGGCAACTTCGCAAGCTTCTTCACATCGCCGCTAGAACCTCCAATCGTAAAACCACAAGGCGCCGCTGCCGCAAATCGATCCGCCGATTCATTGATCCAAACCCAAGTACCCTTACCACCCATACTGTACCCCATCACATACACACGATCCTCATCAATCTCAGGAAAATTTTCCAAAACATAATCAAGCATCGTATCGAGCGAATCTGCATCCCAAAGTCCCGCCGTGTTAGGCTCGAGCAAAATCATCCCCTTCCCAGCAAGCTCTGCCAAATCATACCCCCGCAGCTTCTTAAACCCCCGCTTCTTCTCGAACGGCCCTCCCGGAGCCGAAATCGCAAGCTGCTCTTGCAAACTCAGGTCCCACCAACGCTGTCCTCCACCATGCAACGAGATCAACAACGGCAGCTTCCCCGCAATCTTCTCCACAGGCCGCGCCACAAAAGCAACTTTCTTCATTTTTCCAAGTTTCTGATGCAACTCACCAGGCCACTCTAAAAGCTCCAGCTCAATTTTCTTAAACCGCGCATTCATCCCCGCCAACGTCTCAGTAAGTTTAGCATCCCCATCCTGCGTCGGTTGTGCTGCTGCGGCCGGGCGCCTATTCCTCTGCCTAGATTGGCGGAACTTTTGGATTTCCCTCGTGGTCAGTTTGCCGTCCTTATCCGTGTCCGCTTCGGGAAAACGCTTGAGTATTCGCGCCAGTTGCTCTTCGGAGGGCTGTTGCGCTTGCGCGTTCGGCTGAGATGCGGAAAGTTCCACTCGAGTGTATGGGCTTGAAAGATACTGTTTGTAGCCGTTGGACATATGCCCGTGATTGCTGAAGAAATCGATACGGGAAGCCCCTTTTTGTAACGGGATGGTGGCAGTCCAGGAACCGGTCTTGGGATCCCGTTCCATATCCGCCCATTGGTCTTCGGGGATTGGCGCGTGCAAGAACGGGGCGGAACCTGCCGGAGCGCGGTCATAGATCCACCAGATACGTCCGCTTATCGGCTTAGGTCCTTCATCAAAACTCACACGAACACTTAGCTTATCCTTGTCGACTTTATGGCTCGACGCCGGAGGCTTCATCAAAGGATCGCCGCCAAAGAAGTGATGCCAGAGGAAGGCGTCTCTATTCTGTTCGTCCTTTGCTGCAGCGACATGCGGCGTTTGCGAGTGCCCGCCACTGGGTTTGTAATAGACAGGCAACTGGGGATGGTTTTGCGCTCCCCAAAGAACATCATAGGCGACATAGTCATGCGTTCCCGGCTGGAAAAGAACATCGACGCCGCGTTCCATCAACCGATCCCAATTTTCCGCAACGCACACGCTAGACCATAAACGATCCGCAAAGGTTTGCATTTCGTCCATGGATCTTCCCGCTTTCAGCGCCATCTTATCCATGCTGCTCTCAGATCCCACCATAACGCGCTGATAAATTTTCCCGCGTTTTTGATCCAGGTCGATATCGCCGGCCTTGACAGCCTCAAAGAATGCTTTGTTTGCCGCGTTCGCTTTGGCCATTTCTTCCCTGTCGGCTCTTCGAGTCGGCGAATAGTAAGCAAACGCATGGTCGGAGCATGTCGCGGTAAAACGCTCGTCATTAATCAAGGCGACCGCGGGCGATATGCCATTCTTGGAGCTGCCCGAGCCGGCCACTTTGCCTTTTTCGAAATAATCGGTCTCCGCATACGCCGCAGTGGTTGCCCGCATTAAGGTCATCGACCAAATCCAGAGTGTCGTGTATCGCGGATTCAGGTCTTTCATAAACACGCGCCTCATTTGTTGTTCCAGGCCCCGTTTGCCCGGTATCTGCCTAAACGCCTTGACGTGCGTCTTAACGATGCCAACCCCACCTGCCAGCAGTTTTGCCTGAAAGTCGGTTGGGCGCGCGTCTTTTATCAGCGTCTCATATGGATTTGCTCCGGTAATACTAAAGCCCTTCGCCTTGCCTTCGAGCGGCACGATCAGTCGCACCGGAATCCGGTAATCTTGTCCAGGCCACCACTGCGCGACATTGATTTCGATCAGCTTCTGTCGTGTGGCGCCTACGGGATGCCAATCCTGCAGTGTCTTTGTCTCCAGTGTGTTTTCGTCGAGAATCTCTTCGGTGTTGAATATTGAGTCCACCGTCGCAGGCGTGGCGACCGCGGACATCGTCGAACAAGCCGCGCAAACAATGAAAAGCGAGATGGCGGCAAGGTGATTCAGCATATTGTATTTCATGGGTCTACTCTGGTTTTGCAGTTTTGGCACGGGATTCAACTGGTTTAGTTTGAGGAGCCGACTGCTGCGACTCTCCACACCCCACCACCACCACGGCTGCGATTGTTGTGAGTAAGAGGTGTTTCTCTTCCCTTCAGCTTTCTTAGCTCCGTGTTTGCGGAGGAGGGCGCACATGACGAGTTTTTTAATGACAGCGTGCAATCTGGTTTTCAGTCCCCATTGAGATCATTGTTGCGGATGTTCCGCAGCTTGCCTGTCATCTGGGCCTTGAAGCGAGCTATGGTTTCTTGGTGGGCAGGATGTTGAGCGAGATTGGTGTACTGGTGCGGATCCTTTTTTATGTTATAAAGCTCTATACCTTTAGCTCCATTTTCACCGTACTGGATGTAGGCCCACTCATCCTCACGTAAAAGAAAGCCGTTGCGCATGGGGGCTACGGAAAAGGCGGCGGTGCGCACTGTATGCTTGGGGTCATCAAGCATTTTGGAAATATCCTTACCCTGCAGGCGCGATTGGGTGGGCAGACCGCAGAGGGCCGAAACGGTGGGATAAAGGTCAAGCAACTCGGTCAACGAATGGCATACAGCGGGTTTCTTGTCGGGTACCTTGATGATGAGCGGTACCTGCGAGGATTCATCGAGTAAACTCACCTTGGCCCAAAAATCGTGTTCGCCCAGGTGATAGCCATGGTCGCTGGTGAAAATCACAATCGTGTCATCCTCTAGCCCAGTTTTTTTTAGCGCAGCGAGTACCTTGCCCACCTGCGCATCCATGAAACTCACCGAGGCGTAGTAGCCACCTATGGCCTTCTTTTGACGTCGAACATCCATCTTCATGTTCACACTGGTCTTGTAGTTAATACCCGCCTTAGGAATGTCATCCCAGTCTCCTTCAACCTTGTGTGGCAGTTTCATTTTAGAGTACGGCAGAAAGGGTGGATAATATTTTTCTGGTGCCACAAACGGTACATGTGGGCGAACAAAACCTACGCCCAGAAAGAACGGCTTCTTCTGTTTTGCATATTTTACCAGTAGTTCACAGGCCTTCTTGGCAGTTTTGCCATCTGAATGAACCAGATCGTCACCTTCAGCTTCCACTACCACAAATGTGTTGCCACCAACCACCGGCCGTTTGCCATCAGGATTGCCCTCCAGCGTCTCACCTTTTCCGGGTGCTTTCCATTCCGGGCCTTGACTGTTGAAGCGCTCGGTCCACGAGGCGGCGTCATCGGCACCATGACCACCCTGCTCAATGCCCCCGGGAACACCCATATGATAGATCTTGCTGACGCGCGCGGAGTGATAGCCGTTATTCTTGAAATGCTGCGACCACGTCGATCGGTTGCCAATCTTTGGGCGCGGACTTTTATATCCCAAAACACCTGTCGCATGCGGATAATAGCCACTCATAAATGAGGCACGCGATGGACCACAATAGGTGCCTTGACAATAGGTGCGCGTAAAGCGTGTACCTCTGGCTGCAAGGGCATCGATATTCGGTGTCTTGCAGACCGTATTGCCATAACAGGACAATGCGGTGGAAGTCAGATCATCAGAAATAATGAAAAGCACATTGTATTTCTTAGCAGTGGCGAAAGAAGTAAATAAAAGAGAAAAAAACGCGAAGATGGTTGGCCATTTCTTGTTCACGCGCACACTCTTAATGATTCACCGTTGAACTCAAGCTCTGAATAAAATTATTAGTGGAGTGATGCAAAATACATCAGCATGAAATCGACTCTTTTTTTAAATCAAATGCTGGCCAAACGTCACTACTTTCCTTCAGCTTTCAATTCTTTACCCGTCTTGCCGCCGTGTTTGCGGAGGAGGTCGGCGGTTTCGGTTTTGTTATTAATCATGGCTAAATCTAACGGTGTTCTGCCTTTATCATCCTTCGCATTCACGTTCGCCCCCTTATCGATAAGTAATTGTAGGGCTGCTTTGAGAATGCTGTTTGGGATAAAGCTTTTAGCCGCACGATGCAAAGGAGTCTCTCCATGCTTACCCTTCGCATTCACATTTGCCCCCTCGGCGATAAGCAATACAGCGAAATCCTTTCGTAGGGCCGCCCCATGAAGTGGCGTATCTCCATCTTTATCCTTTGCGTTAACATCACCACCCTTAGCAATTAGCAGTTCGAGAATTTCCTTGTGACCGATCCGAGCCGCAAGGTGCATAGGTGTACTCTGTAAAAGTTCCCCTAAAAGACGGCTATGAGGATCCTTTGCATTTACATTTACACCATCAGCCAAGTGCCTTTTAACGGCTTCCAAATCGCCTTTTCTTGCAGCCAGATGAATGGAGAGTTCCTCACCCGTCTTCCCGCCTTTATCACGGAGAAGTTTTTCAATTTTAAATACATTACTGTCAGTGCCTTCTAGAAATTCCCCGTTAATTTTAAATTTGTTGAGCAATCCGAGCGGTGTTTGACCTGTTCCGTATCCCGATATGGCGTTCACGTTCGCTCGGTTAGCAATCAACAATTCAATCATTTCAACGTGAACTGATGTTGGCGTTTTACCAAATGTAGAAAACTGTAAAAGCACTTGATGCAAAATAGTTCGTTCTCCTGTATCCATCTCATTCACATCAGCGCCTTTGGCGATTAAAAGTTCAGCAATTTCCTTGCGACTTTCTTTGACTGCCTGCGCTAAAGGAGTTAATCCATATTTTCCTTTAATATTTACATTCGTTACACCGTCCAATGCATTCTTCACGCCTTCAACATTTCCATCACGAATCAGGCCAATCAACTTGTCCACTTCATCTTTCAGTTCCTCACGTGTCTTGCCACCGTGTTTGCGAATCAGGTCAAAGATTTCTTTTTTATTTTTAGCCTTATCCAAAGGAGTAGAATAACTACCCAGATTTACATTGGCTCCCTTGGCAATGAGTAACTCAACTATCTCCTTGTGACCGTTTTGCGCCGCATCATGCAAAGGAGAATCGCCTCGTTCAATCTTGGCGTTTACATCTGCGCCGTTGGAGATTAACAGCTCTGCGATTTCTTTGTGACCGTTCTGCGCCGCACCATGCAAAGGAGAATCGCCGGTGAAAGGAGAAGGAGAAACGCCCCGTTCAATCTTGGCGTTTACATCTGCGCCGTTGGATATTAACAGCTCTGCGATTTCTTTGTGGCCATCAGAAGCTGCCTCATGCAAAAGAGTTTTGTCATCCTCGAATTTAGTATTGGCATCCACGCCAGCATTAAGGTGCCGATTAATAGTTTCGATGTTTCCAGTTGCATAAGCCACAACAATTGAATCTTCCGCACCGCTTTTACCGCCGTGCTTAAGGAAAAGGCCGGCTAATTTTTCGTAGGAGGCTTTTTCATCTGGACGGAGCTGCTTTCCGATTCTTTTACGCAGGCCTTCCGTCCTCCTTCTTAATTTGTGGACTTGATCCAGTGGTGTTTCTCCATTCTTGTCCTTTGCATTGATTTCTGCACCTTGAGCTATGAGTAATTCAATTGTCGAGGAGTTGCTGAGGACTTCAGCCGCTTCATGCAAAGGGGTCCGCTCGGAGTTATCTTTTAAATTCACATCTGCACCATGATCAACGAATAGTTTGACGATGGAGTGGCTGTTGTAACCTCCTGCTGCTTCGTGCAAAGAACTTTGTCCTGATTTGTCTCGCGCATTCACATCCGCCCCCTTGGAAATAAGAACTTCGATGATTTTTTTAGCTTTGGTCTGGTGGTGCAGGGGTGTTTCGCCCCGGTCATCTCTTGCTGCAACATTCGCTCCGTTTTCAATCAGAAACTCTACAATTTCCAAGAGACGATAACGTGCCGCACGGTGTAGGGCGGTGGCGCCATTTTTGTCCTTCTTATTGATATCCGTCCCCGCGTCCAAATGCTGCTTGATCGCTTCCAGATTCTTTTTTTGGGTAGCGACATGAATGGACACTTTTGGTGCTTCGATTTTGGTTTGAGTTGGTTCCGGGTTGGCATCATCAACAACAGATTCAGCTTGTTGTTTCGATTGCGGAACTTCGGTAACGGGTTCTGGTTTGGCTGTTGAAGCTGGTGGTTGTGAGAGTGTTTTTACAACTGGGGATAGTGAACTGGCTTCCTCTATCCGGGTTATTGTGACTGGTACTTTTTCTTGGCCTTTTTCTCCCATTAATACCTTGTCTCCCTTTTTGGGATTCGCCGTTGTGAACGTCATGCCTCCCTCTTCTTTGCCATCTTCAAATCCTACCACATCAAGGTCGTTCACCTTGTATGACATTTTTTGCTCCTCAAAAAACTCGACCTCTCCATCTGAAAACACCCCCATGGTGATTGTGCCATCCTTTTCAAACTGCCAAACGATTTCCGGGGGAGTAGACTTTTTCCCCGGTTCTACCTCGGGTTCATCTGGAAACAGCTTCGGCTCAGGTTCAGTCGGATCTCCGGGATCACCGGGTATTGGAATTCTGAAGTAAATGTGTTTGCCGGGTAGGAATGCGGCAAGTTCTCCTTCCTGTTTTTCACCAGTGGATTGCTCATCGGTTTTACCGGTATCGCCTTCAGCTTTCAATTCTTCACCCGTCTTGCCGCCGTGTTTGCGGAGGAGGTCGGCGGTTTCAACTTGTTTGCTTGTAATGGCCATATCTAGAGCTGTACCACCTCCTTTTGTAATACGACCCTTATTTGCAATAGCATTAACTTCAGCACCATTTTCAATTAAGATTTCCACAATTCTATAACGATCTTCTGAGACTATCCAATCGTGCCCCAACACACCGTAATGAAGTGAAGTAGCACCAACAATATCATCTGTTATATTACTATCACCTCCATTGGCAACTATCAGTTCGGTAATTTCTTTATGCCCCCAAAATACTGCATGCATCAAGGGGGTTTTGCCTCCATCACGAGCATCCTTTGCATTCACATTAGTGCCTGCTGCCAAGTGCTGTTTGATGGCTTCAATGTTCGCTTTCTTTCCATTATTTGCCCCTGCTGCAAGGTGAATTGAGATGTCTGGCGGTGATGGTTTCGAACAACCCGCCAACAGCACAGCTGCGATTGTTGTGATTAGTATGTGTTTCATTTGCCTTCAGCTTTCAATTCGTCACCCGTCTTGCCGCCGTGTTTTCGGAGGAGGTCGGCAGTTTCCTTATCATCGGCCATATCTAGCGGGGTTGTGCCATCTTTATCCTTCACATTCACATCCGCACCCTTGGCAATAAGTAGTTCGATGACTTCCGTATGACCTTCACGAGCCGCAGAATGCAAAGTAGTTCTTCCCATTTCAGACTTCGCATTGACACCCACCCCATCAGTCAAGTGCTGTTT
>NYYJ01000180.1 GCA_002686755.1 Verrucomicrobiales bacterium | reverse complement strand
GCGGCCGTAATCGCGCCACGACAGTTCCTTCACACCGTTGTCCGGGGCGTTCATCTCCTGCGCCGTGTACCAGCGCTTGCCGATCGGGAATAGCAGCCGCACCCATTGGTGATCGTCGGCGATGATCCTCCCTTTGCCGGGCTCGTTGGGTGGCTCCCAGAGATAGCTCGTATCCTGTTTGCGTGTGGCCACCTCAGTGTTCGCGCGGAAGTGCACCCCGGCGTGCTGCAAGTCCCCGGCCAGGCTAATGTCGCGCTCGGCTTTCAACTCGAAGCTGGCGTCCACCTGCGTCTGCTTGCCGCCCGGGCGCGACACTTTGAACGTGCGCCGCTCAGTGAGCATCACATCGCTGCCGGTGGCATCCTTTTTCGTGGCGCGCCACTTGATGTGCGCGACGATCGAGGCGGAGTTTTTGGTCGTGGTGTTCTCGAATTTCACGATGTCGTAACGCCCCTGCCCCGGGCCGCCCTTGTGCCACATGTCGTACTTGCCAAGTTCCGACGAGATTTTGTTCCAGCCGATGAAGATGCCACGGTGATGGCTGAACAAGCCGGCGGCTTTGCCCTCCTTGTCGAGGCCGGGGTTGGTCACCAGTTCGCCGCCGCTGCCAAAGATGTGGAGGAACGGCTTGATCTGCCCGTCGCCGTGCACAAAGCGGACAACAGATTTGCCGCCCTGCAACACGTCGACAGCCTTGCCGGGGCCAAGCGGGTTGGGGTGCTCGACGACCCTCCAGTTGCCCTTGGCCAACGGGGCGGCGATGACAAACGCCAAGCCGGCCAGCAGCCTGATTACACAGTTGATTTTTATCCGAGTCATGTCAGGAATACCCAAAGTATGGCGGCGGATTATGCGGTCGCACCACGCGCTTGGCGATAAAGAACCGGCTCCTGGCCAAGCGCGTCAAGCTTGGACGGAATTGCCAAGCGCCGACTCCTGGCCGACACTCCCGCCCGGCAACATGGTTCTCCGCATCTTCCTGTCGCTCATTCTCGCCGCCGCCGCGCTGTTTTGCGTGTACGGCCTCGTGGCGACCCTCGAGCCGATGCCGGCCGGTGTACAGTGGGCTTGGCGCGGGATTTACGGGCTGATCCTCGTCGGCAACCTCGCCGGGCTGACGCACCTGATCCGGGGCATGCGCCGCCGCTGAGTCACCGCACTTGGCCGCGAAAACGGGGGTTGCATCGCCGCTTGGCCAAGCGTAGCTTGCCGCCAGATGAAAACGCCCCACTCTCATTACGGTTGGCCGCGCTTGGCCAAGGCGTTCACGCTGATCGAGCTGCTGGTCGTCATCGCCATCATCGCGATCCTCGCCAGCCTGCTACTCCCGGCGCTGGCCAAGGCCAAAAGCAAGGCCACCGGCGCCTACTGCATGAGCAACTTCAAGCAGCTTCAACTCTGCTGGATCATGTACGCCGGCGACCACGACGACCACATGCCGGAAAACTCACAACTACCCGGCGGCGGCAGCCGGGCCGGCTGGTTCAGCCAGGGACCAACGTGGCTCAACGGCAACGCCTGGACCGATGTCGATGACAGCCACATCCGAAACGGCGTCCTGTTCAAGTACAACGACTCCTCCGGCATTTACAAGTGCCCGGCCGACAAGTCGACAGTTCGCGACAAGGGCAACATCCCCCGGGTGCGCAGCGTGTCGATGAACATGTACATGAATTTTCGCTCAGACCCAAAGGATAGCAACTACAACAAGTGCTGGCACAAGATTTCCGACATCAACAACCCCTCCGCCTCGGAGGCGTTCGTGTTCATTGACGAGCACACCAAGAGCATCCAGCAAAGCGCCTTCGGCGCGAACGCCGGCACATGGACGCTGTTCGGCACCGCGAAGTGGACGTGGATCAGTTTCCCGGCCACCCGCCACAACAACGGCACGGTGCTGTCGTTCGCCGACGGCCATGCGGAATCGTGGCGCTGGGTCGAGAAGAACACCATAGAGACCGCGGGCAAGCCGGTCGATTGGCTCGTCCTGCAACCGGGCCAGCGCGGCGGCGATCGCGACCTTGAGCGGCTCTTCAACGCCATCCCCCACACCATCCCGGTGCAGTAAGCGCTTGGCCAAGCGCGGTCGATTCAGCTTTTGCCGATGCAGAACAGGCGGCTGTTGGTGCGGATGAACAGTCGGCCGTGCGCGATCGCCACGCTCGCGCGGGTCTGGTCGTCGCCAGCCTCGCCCATCTCCGCCCGGTGCAACACGTTGCCGCTTTTCGCGTCGATCACATGCACGACTCCGGCGTGATTTTGCACGTAGATTTTGCCGTCCGCGCCGGTCGGGGAACCGCGGAAAAGCGACCGGCTCTTCAGGTCAGTTGCCCACCGAATGCTGCCACTCTTCGGATCCACCCGGGAGAGCATCTTGTCGCGCCCCTCGCCGTACAGCACAAAAAAGCTGCCGCGATAAAACAACGGCGTGCAGACGTCGCTGCTCACCCCGTCGCGGCTTCCCTGGCTGTTCCACACTTTGCCATTGGCGCTGATGTCACCCTCCCCGCCGGCCTTGATGGCATACACCGGGGCGCGCTTGGGTGCACAGGCCAGCACCACGCCGCCGCCTGCCACTGGCGACGGCACAAGCCGCCAATGCCCGATGCGCGTCGGGTTCCACGTGCCCCAGCGCCATAGTTCCTTGCCGCTCTTCGGGTCGTGACCGGTCAGGCAGTCGCCCCCGACGATGAGAATCTCGTCGCGCCCGTCGTGGCTGAACGGAATCGGAGTGCTGAACGCCTCAAGCGATTCGCTGCGCGCCTTGGCCGGCCGGTACACCTTCCAAAGCTGCCCGCCGGTCTTGGGGTCGAGCGCCAGCAGATAGGAGCGGTTGTCGTCGCTGCCCTTGCTCCCGACCTTGGTGTCGCGCTGCAACACCTGCAGGTACAGGACACCGTCGTGAATCAGCGGGCTGGTCGAGAAGGTCCACAGGAACGCGAATTGCCCATGCTTTTCCTGGATGTTTTGTGACCACAATTTTTCACCGTCCAGCGTGTACGTCGCCAACGCACCGTTGCCGTAGAAAAAAGTCACCACCTGCCCATCCGTCACCGGCGACGGCGCGGCGTAGTTGCTGCGGTTGTCCTGCCGGTGCCCCTTCGCAACCTGGTGCGACCACTTCAGCGCGCCTGTCCCAAGGTCGTAACAGTTCGCCGTCAGGCGTTCCTTGTCCGGGTTGGAGGAGGAGACAAAGACATTGTCGCCCCAGACCACCGGCGTCCCGGCGCTTGGCCCGTCCATCTTCACACTCCAGAGGACATTTTGCGTCTTGCTGAACTTGGCCGGCAGGTTTTTTTCGTCGGTTGAGCCGTTGTGGCTTGGCCCGCGCCAGTTGCCCCACTCGCCCGCCTGCACCCCGGCCGCACTCATCCCGACGGCCCAAGCCAACATTATTGCGTTTGTCTTTTTCATTTTGAACAATTTCACCTTACGGAACGGCCGAACGCTGCCACCCGCTTGGCCGGGTGACCAGCGAAAAATGAACCAACCGCGTCCGCTTGGCCAAGCGCTCAGTCCAGTTTCTCCTTCTCGAAATCGCCGGGGTACACCCAGCCGGCGCGCACCTTCTCGCCGGTCGTGTAGCGCCGGTAAAAATCGTCGGTCGCCGCGCCGGAGTATGGGAAGTTATCAAAAACATCGCCCTTGCCGAACATCCGCGGATCGCCCTGCTCCCGCAGCTCGGCGAACAACTGATCCTTCAACGCCTTTTTCAGTTCCGCGTGTGCCTCGGACTTGGTCAGATTGGTCACGCAGTCGGCGTCCTGTTTCAGGTCGAACAACTCCTCCTGCGGTCGCTTGCCGAAATTGAGGTTCCAAAAATGATACGTCCCGTTGCGGCGCTGGTTGAGAATTGTGGTCTTGGTCGGGCTGCCGTCGCAATTGAGATAACCGGTGGTCGGATGCCCCGACGGCCAGCGGTCGGTCTTGAAATTGTGCAGGTACAGCCGGTCATCCTTCACGATGCCGCGGATCGGGTAGCCCCAGTTGTTTGGCCGGCCGATGTCGTGCCGCTCCTTGCCAATCAACACATGATCACGACTGGCGATGACCCGGCCCGATTTCGGCGACCGTAAAATATCGAACAAACTCCGGCCGGTGATCGGCTGCATGATCGGCGCGATCTGCTTCACCCCGGCCGCCTCGATGAAGGTCGGTGCCAAGTCGGCAAAATTCACGTAATCCGTCACCACCCTGCCCCGGCCGTTGATGCCGTTCGGCCAGCGAATCGCCAGCGGAATGTGGTTCGACGGCTCATACGCCTGTCCCTTCACTCGCGGGAATGGCATGCCGTGATCCGATGTCGCGACGATCAGTGTGTTGTCGAGTTGCCCGTTCTTTTCAAGCAACGCCAAAATTTTGCCGAGGTGATTGTCGTAATGCTCCACCTCGATCGAGTAATCGAGCATGTCGTTGCGGATCACCTCGTTGTCCGGCCAATACCTCGGCACGCGGTCGATGTCCGACAGCTTTTTGCCCATCCGCCGCCCCACGCCGTTCTCATACCCACGATGCGGCTCAGTGGTGCCGTACCAAAACACCCAAGGCTTTCCCTTCGTTTCGTTTGCAGCATTAAGAAAGTCGGCAAAGTTGGCTGAGTAATTGTTGTTTGAAATCGCCCGGGCCGGCGGCTTGGCCTTCTGCTTCTGCCAGGCAGTGCCGGTAATCCTGCGCGCCTTGCCGTTGGCATCCCTCGCGTAGCCCGGTCCCCAGCCTTTGCCGGTGTAACCAGTGGTGTAGCCGTTGGCCTCCAGCAACTCAACCCAGCCACCGAACTTGGCCGGGAAATAGGTCATGTGATTGCCGGCATTCTCCAGTTGCCACGAGTAACGACCGGTCAGGATGATCGCCCGGGACGGCGCGCACTTGGCGTTCGGTGTGTAGGCGCGCTGAAACAAAATCCCCTCCTTGGCCAGGCGATCAAAGTTGGGCGTACGCACCCAGTCACACCCATATGCACCGGCATGGCCAAACGACCAGTCATCGGCGATGGCGAACAGGATGTTCGGCCGCTCCACCGCTTGGCCAAGCGATAGCCAGCCGCCGAGCAGAACCGCCGAAACAAAACCGCGCTTGGCCAAGGTGTGCATGCCCAAGGGATACGCCCGCCCGGCCCAAAAGCCAGCCAATTGTTCACCGAAAGCATCCCACGCAACGGGTTGCCTTTCCTCGGTTCATTTTTCCGCTTGCCAAGCGATCCTGTTTTACGTTCGCTTCCCCGCGAAGTCATTCTTACAACCAAACAGAAATCATTATGTGTTGCCCAAACGTCATTGAAAAAGTTCGCCAGCGCATCTCGCGGCGGGATCTCCTGAAATCCACCGGAGCCGCTGCCGCCGGCGTCCTCGCTGCCGGCTGCAAAACCACGGCCAAGGCGGCACCGGCCACGGAACCTGTCTCGTTCACGCGGGTGGTCGATCTCAGCCACACGCTGCACCCCGACTTCCCCGCCTGGTTCGTGCCGGGTGAAGAGAAGACTTTTGGCACCAAGACATTCCTTCCCCCGGCGATCGTAGAGGTGGAGCGAGTATTCAAATATGAGGAAATTAAAATCAACCTGAGCAAGGTTTCCTACTGGGAACACGTCGGCACGCATATGGACGCGCCAAATCATTTTTCCGAAGGCAGTTCGGTCGAGAAAATCCCGGCCGAAGATTTGGTACTGCCGCTGGCGGTGATTGACATCAAGGCCAGGGCCGCGCGCGACCCACTTGCCCTCGTGACGCTGGAAGATGTCAAGGCATGGGAAAGTAAACACGGTCGCATCCCAGAACGCGCCTGTCTCGCGATGAACAGCGGTTGGGCGGCCCACGTCAACACGCCCAAGTTCAAAAGCCCCAACGCCGACGGCGCACACCAGCAACCCGCCTTCCACATCGATGCCATTGAGTTCATCATGGAGGAGCGCAACGTAGTCTCCATCGCGGTCGATACGTTCAGCTTTGACAACCTCCACTCACCGGAGTACGACGTGCACAACGCTTGGCTCGGTGACGAGCGCTGGGGCATTGAAGTTGTAAACAACCTCGACGACGTCCCCGCCGCAGGGGCCACCGTCGTCGTCGGCCAACCCAAGATTCAGGGGGGCACCGGCGGCCCGAACCGCGTCATGGCCCTCGTCTGACGCTTGGCCAAGCGCTCACGGGAGGGAGAAGGAAACCATTCGCGTGCCTTGGCGTGCATTCGCGGTTTCTCCGCTTGGCCAAGGGGAAAGAACTTGTCACGGGACGAAATAGCGGTACAGTCCCCCGCTGCGGTTGCGCGCTTAACTCAGTGGTAGAGTGCTACCTTCACACGGTAGAAGTCGTTGGTTCAAATCCAACAGTGCGCACCATCCCTTCCGCCACTCCCCAAGTC
>NYYJ01000179.1 GCA_002686755.1 Verrucomicrobiales bacterium | reverse complement strand
TAGGTGGAGTGGACAAGATCGATCTCGCAACGGCGTCCATCTTGATCAATGGCGTGAACGTCACCGCCAACGCAAAAGTATCGGATGGCAGGCGCGGCCTTCAGGCCACGGTTGATCTGGTCGAAAACGCAGATACAGACACTATTACTGGGACATTCCTTGGTTACGAGACGCTTGCTCCTGGCACTGACAATGCAATGACTGTGTCATTCGCCTTTGAGCCTGTCGGCGGAGATCGCGTCTTTACCTATAGTTGGTCGTACACGCTTTATGACGCAAGTGCATCTGGTGGTTCTGGGATTGCGAAAATGGCGGTTAACCAGATTTTCCAGAGGGGTGAAGATCTTTATGTGATTTGGCCCGGTTCGCCCGGTTTGGTGCTGGAGCGCAATAGCGATTGCAAGGGCGGCACATGGGAGACGATCCCGTCCACGGTGGGCAAGGGGATCCACGTGGAGAAGAACTGCGGAACCAAGGCGTTCTTCCGCTTGGTTCGGGTCAGGGAATAACCGCGGTTAACACAATAATTCAGCAAACACCCGGATGGATCATCCGGGTGTTTTTTTGTTCACGCTGAACTCTTCCCAAGGGCACCCTTACGGCGGGCTTAGCAAATGGTGTTGCCGCGCAGCTTGAGCCAGGTCTCGGCGGCCATGTGGTTTGGGCAGGCCTTGGCCAAGCACTTCCAAAACCGGTCGGAATGGTTCAGGTGATCCAAGTGAACCAGTTCGTGCAGAATAACATAGTCTCGGACAAAGGACGGCACCTGTATCAGGCGCCAGTTCAGTGAGATGGCACCGTTGCTAGAGCAGGATCCCCAGCGGGTTTTTTGGTTTCGGACGCTCACCCGCTTGGGGGCGAACCCATGGCGCTTGGCCAAACGGTGGGTGATCTCGGGGAGTTCGACCTTGGCCAAGCAACGCATCATCTCTTCCGCTGTGTCCCGTGTGGCCAAGTCGGTTTCGCTTGAGAGCGAGGATGGTGGGTTGGGTATATAAGCCAAAGCCCGGTCTTGGCTCAAAAAGCGGAGCGAGACCCGCCTCCCCCTGAACGGCACCGTTCCTGTTGCTAGACTTGAGTCGTCCGAAAAGAGGGAACCGTGAAGACGCTGGGACAGGAATTGTTTTTCCACCCACGCGTAATTTTCCGAGACGAAGCGGAGCGCCTCCTTGCGGGAGCCGCCACGGGGTATGGTGACCCGGAGTACCTGTTCCGGGAGAAGCCGTATGATGTAGCGCTTGGCACGTTTGTTCCGGACGCACTCCAGCGGAAGCCTGGATTGGCCAATGAGCACCCCTTTATCAGAGATGGCGTTTTCCCCACTATCGGCCTCTAAAAGGGTGTCCAGAAAATCCAGCTGCACGCGGGGCAAATTAAGGATGTCACACTGCGACTGCAAGAGCGCCGAGTTGCATTGTCCCTTTTAGATCGTTTCAAGCTTCATGCCTTCTCGGGATGAATAGCTAGGCGATCCCCCGATTGCACTGATTGTGGTGTGCAATACACAGAACCACAGCCAGTTGTGTATTCATCAAATCGTGGGTCTGGGTACATTCGAGGTAGTCTGTTTTTTCACTTTTTATTCACAGGAAATTCACAGGTTTAACTCGGAAAAACTTGCTTTTTCACTAATTGGGTCTTTTTTTTGCGAAATTAGTGGAAAATCTGTAAAAAAAACCGATAAAAACGCTTGCCCCCGCCATGTGTGGTCACTAGTTTCCCCGCAAGTGCGCCTCTCGTGGCGCATTAGAGGGGTAACCGGTTAGTAGCTCCTCGTGGCACAGGCGAGAGTTTGTGCTGTATGCGTATACAAACAAACTAGTTCTTAGGAGGAACTGATCATAATGAAAATGAACAAATGGACCGTGGGTCTGGCCGCCGCTGGTGTTGTCAGTCTCGCTTCGACTACTCAGGCAGAGGAAAACAGCGTGTTGACGGCCCTGTCGTCGACCGTTATCAGTGGTTCTGTTGAGGCTTCCTATATGGGAGGCCTTAGCAGTAGCAATCAGTTGTACAACGACGACGGGTTCGTCGCAAACGGCGCCAGCTTGGCTATCGGTAGCCCGCTTGGCGAGGGTGACTACAGCGCAGGCTACAACGTCGAGCTGTTGTTGGGTGATCGTGCTGATGTCTTCAGCGGCGGCAATGATGGCCTTCACATCAAGAACGCCAACATTGGCCTGAATGTGCCTTTCGGCAACGGGGTTGACCTGACGGTTGGCCTGTTTGACACGATCGTTGGTTACGAAGTCGAGGCCAGTGGCTCCAACCCGAACGTCCACCGTTCCTACGGTTACGGCTTGGAGCCTTTGACGCACACCGGGGTGTTGGCTTCCACGACGTTGTCTGACAACCTGAGTGTCTCCTTCGGCTTGGCCAACGCATTCGACTCCACGGCTGACGCCAACGGCTCGATTAACGGGGAGGGCAACTTTGCCTATCTGGTGGGTGTTGACTTCACCGTTCCCGAAGGTTTGAGCTTCCTGTCCGGCAGCAACCTGTACATCGGCTACGCGAGCGGCGCTGATGCGGGTGATAACAACGACGATGACGAGAAGCTCCTGTATATTGGTGCTTCCGTGAGTAGTCCGATCGAGGGCGTTTCCCTGGGTGTTGCGTATGATGATCTCGAGTCATCCAACGGCCCGGATCAGGATGCTGTGGCCCTCTATGCGCTTTGGGACGTCAGCGACGGCGTTTCACTGGCGGGTCGTTACGATACGCTCGATAACGGCAGCGACACCAAGTCCATGTGGAGTCTCACCCTGGGTTACTCCGTCTGGGAGAATGTCCTCACCCGCTTGGAGTACAACTATGAGACGGGCGATCGCGACAACGGCGACAGTTCCGGTTTCGCGTTGAACCTGTTCTACCAGTTCTAATTTCCAACCACGTTGGATCACAAAGCCCCTCCTTCCCGGAGGGGCTTTTTTTATGTCCAGCCGCCCCGTTGCACTTCAAACTTGAAACTTGACCAAGCGACACCAATTCTTGGCCCGTTGCTACTGAACATCGATAACCTACGTAAGAGCTACGGCACTCCGGATGGGGCGGTGCAGGCGGTGGTGGATGTACCCTCCTTCTCGCTCGAGTCCGGGCAGCAGACTGCGTTGTGCGGCACGAGTGGTACCGGCAAAACCACCTTCCTGAACCTCATCGCCGGCATCCTGCAGCCGGACGACGGCTGTATTGAGCTTGATGGCTGCCTGATCTCCCAGGCCAACGAAGCGGCACGCGACCGTCTGCGGGCCCGGACGATTGGCTACATATTCCAGACCTTTAACCTGTTGCAGGGCTATAGCTGCATCGAGAATGTGCTGCTCGGGATGCGCTTCGGGCCGGGTGCCGACCGTCGCAGGGCAGGCGAACTGCTCGAGCGGGTGGGGCTTGGCCAACGGTTGGATCATCTCCCTCGCCAGCTTTCGACCGGCCAGCAGCAGCGGGTGGCCGTGGCCCGCGCCTTGGCCAACCGGCCCAAGCTGGTACTGGCGGACGAGCCGACCGGCAACCTCGACCCCGCCAGTGCCGCCGAGTCGCTTGGCCTGATTCGCGAAACCTGTAGGGAAAACGGAGCGGCGTTGCTGCTCGTGAGCCACGACCGCGAGGTGCTGGGCCAGTTCGACAATGTCCGCGACCTGGCGGAGATCAACCGGGCGGCCGCTTGGCCAAGCGCGAGGGAGGGTCTGCCGTGAGCCTGTTGCAGATCGTCCTGCGCAGCCTTCGGCAGCACCTGTTGTCGACCGTGATCACCGCGTTCTCGATTGCGCTGGCGAGCGGGCTGCTGATGAGCGTCTGGGTGGTGAAGGATCAGGCGCGCGAAAACTTCACCGGCGTGGACTCCGGTTTTGACGGCGTGTTCGGTGCGCGTGGTTCCAAGCTGCAACTGGTGCTCAACTCCATTTTTCATCTCGAGGCGTCACCGGGTAACCTGACATGGGAACAGTACGAATTGATCGCCAAAGACCGTCGCGTGGCCACGGCGGTGCCGATTGCGGTTGGGGACAATTACCGCGGATACCGGCTCGTCGGTGTGACGGCCAACCTGTTCGAGGTGGAGTATCGCGACGGCAAAAAGTACGGTGTGCGCGACGGGTATCTGTTCAACCCGGAAAGGAAGCAGGCGGTGGTGGGCAGCTTCGCGGCGGAGCGGCTTCGATTGAGAGTCGGCAGCACGTTCCATCCGTATCACGGCCTGATTTTTGATGAGAATAAACAGCACGCGGAGACGTACGTCGTCTCCGGGATCATGGAGCCGAGCAACACGCCGGCGGACCGGGTGATCTGGATCCCGATTGCCGGACTGCAAAACATGGAGGGGCACAAGGCCGAGACGGCGACCGACGTGAGCGCGGTGCTGGTGAAGCTACGCGGCAGCTCAAGCGGCATGATGATGAACCAGGAATTCAACTTGCAGGGCAACGTCATGACGTTCGCCTGGCCGATCGCCGACACCATGTCAAAGCTGTTCAACAAGATTGCCCCGGTGGAGATGGTGCTCCGGGCGGTGGCGCTGCTCGTGGCGTTGGTCGCGGCCGGCTCGATCCTTGCCAGTATTTACAACTCAATGAACGAGCGCCGTCGCGAGATCGCCATATTGCGGGCGCTGGGTGCGCGCCGCTCTACGATTTTTGCCGTGGTGGTCCTTGAGGCGAGCGGCATCGCTGCGTTGGGCGCTGCGGCCGGGTTTGCGGTTTATTTTTTCATCATGAGCGTGGCAGCCTGGTTGATCCGGCAGGAAACCGGTATCGTCCTCAGCCCGCTGGAACTGGAGCCGGTGATGCTTTGGGCGCCTTTGACCATGCTCGTATTGGGTGCGCTCGCCGGGGTGGTTCCGGCGGCGAAGGCCTACCGCACCGATGTGGCCCAAAATCTCAACCCTATTTCTTAAACAATGATGCCGTTTCACTTTTTGATTCTCGCAGTGTTGGTTGCGCTTGGCCAAGCGGGGTGCGGTGGGGGGCACGATCATGACCATTCGCACGCCGAGCCGCATTATCACGAGCCGCCGCATGGCGGGGCGGGGGTGACGCTGGGGGACGAGGCCGCGCACATCGAGTTTTTGGTGGATGCCGGGGCGGGGAGTGTCACCGCTTGGTTTTTCACGCCGCATATGGAGCGGTATCTGCGCATCCAGGCGGAGTCGTTCGAGGTCTTGGCCAAGCTGCCGGACGGTGAGGCTCGGTTGACCTTCCGCGCGGTGGCCAATGCCGGGACCGGCGAGACGGTTGGCGACACGTCGCAATTCGTGGCCAAGGCGGACTGGCTGGCCGGCGTGGAGTCGTTCGATGCGGTCTTGCCAGAGGTAACGGTTCGGGGCACGGTCTACCGAAACGTGGCGTTCAACTATCCGAAAGGCAATTGAGATGAGCACACAGGATCAACCCAGTTTGTGGAAGTGGTACGTGCTGAAGGCCGTGATCGCGGCATTGATTCTTTATGCGGGCTACAATGTGTTCATCGACAAACCCAGCCCGGAAGTGCCCGCTCCGACCCAGGATGAACTCGACGCATTAAGTGGCAACATCGAGTTGATTGAGGAGGAGCCCGAGCCGGAACTCGTGCCCGGGCCGCCCGCCGAACAAGACCCCACCGCCGCCGTGGAACAGCCCGTCACAAACTTCGTCGAGCTGGTTCAGCCGATGGACGAGATGCCGGAGGCGATCGACGGTTACGAGGGGGTCACCTTCGACAAGCTGGCATCATTCGCGTATGAGGTGCCGCTGGATCCGGTCACCAACAAGGTGGAGTTGGCCAAGCTCAACGCCCAGATCCCGGAGAGCATCAAGTCGCTGGACAGGAAGCCGGTGGCTATCCGGGGCTTCATGCTGCCGCTCAAGGTGGAGAACGGGCTCGTCACCGAACTGCTCATCATGCGCGACCAGTCGATGTGCTGCTTCGGCACCGTGCCCAAGATCAACGAGTGGATCAACATCCGGATGGCCGGCGACGGCGTCCAGCCGATCATGGATCAGGCGATCACCCTCATGGGCCAGTTGAAGGTGGGTGAAGTGCTCGAAAACGACTATTTGGTGGGCATTTACGAGATGGAGGGGGACCGGATGATCGGCCCGCTGGATCTCTGATTTTTCGCCCGATTCACGGTTGACAGCCGCTTGGCCAAGCGGCAAATTCGCAGCCCTGCTTTTAACCAATGGACTTTATGAAAAAAAATCGCACTTCCTCCGGTTTCACGCTGATTGAGCTGCTGGTGGTGATCGCCATCATCGCCATACTTGCCG
>NYYJ01000178.1 GCA_002686755.1 Verrucomicrobiales bacterium | reverse complement strand
GGATGCGCTTTTCACGACTGATCTTCAGTCTGCTCGCGGCCGTGTCGCTGCCCGGCTTGGCCAAGGCGGCGGAACCGGCCAAGCGGCCCAATTTTGTCTTCATTTTATCCGAGGACAACTCGGTGCATTACCTCCGCCTGTACGGCAACAAGCTGGGGATCACCCCAAACATCGAGCGCTTGGCCAACGAGGGATTGACGTTCAACCATGCTTTCTCCGCCGCACCGGTCTGCTCGGTCGCGCGCACCACGTTGGCCACGGGGATGCACGCACCACGGGTCGGGTTCCAGTACCACCGCAAGTCGGCCCGTGCCAGTTTGCCGCCGGGCGTGCAGCCGTGGTCGCAGGTGCTCCGCGAGCACGGCTACTACGCCACCAACAACGCGAAGACCGACTACAATTTCAAGGTGGACATGAAGCAGGCGTGGGACATGTCCTCCAACAAGGCCATATGGCGCAAGCGGCCGAACAAGGCCATGCCGTTTTTCCACATGCAGTCGTTCGCCGATTCGCACGAGAGCCGGCTGCACTTTCCGCTGAAACAAATGGAGACGCCGACCAAGACCTCACCGGATGAAGTCGTGCTGCAGCCGTACTTTCCCGATACGCCTATCATGCGTTACACCAAGGCACGGTACTACGACCGGATGGGCATCATCGATGGCCATGTCGGGCGCATCGTCAGCCAGCTCAAAGAGGACGGCCTGCTGGAGGACACGTTTGTATTTTACTTTGGCGACCACGGCGGCGTGATGCCACGCAGCAAAGGTTACGCCTATGAGAGTGGACTCCACGTGCCTCTCGTCGTGCGCATCCCGGCGAACTTCAAGCACCTCGTCGACCACAAGCGAGGCGACCGCACTGACGGCTTTGTGAGTTTCATCGACTTCGGGCCGACGGTACTCAATCTTGCCGGCATCGCGCCGCACAAGGAACTTGACGGACAGGCGTTCCTCGGCAAAGGCGTGTCGGTCGCCGACTTGGCCAAGCGTGATGAAGTCTTCGGCCACGCCGACCGGTTCGACGAAAAATTTGACATGGTTCGCACCTACCGCAAGGGCAGGTGGAAGTACATTCGAAACTATCAGGCCTACTACGCTGACGGCCTACAGAACAACTACCGTTACCGGCAACTCGCCTACGACAACTGGCGCGACGAGTACCGGGCCAAGCGGCTCAACGCGGTGCAGCGGCAGTTCTTCGAGCGCCGGCAGGCCGAGCAGCTTTTCGATCTCGGAGCCGATCCGCACGAGGTCAACAACCTCGCCGCCGACCCTGCCCAGGCCAAGCGCTTGGCCGACATGCGCCGGTTGCTACGCGACAAAATGAAATCGATCAACGACCTGAGCTTTTACCCGGAAAACCGGATGGTCACCGCCGCCCTGGAAGATGGCGTGGCGTTCGGCAGGGAACATGCAAAACAAATAAGTCGCCTCTCTGACTTGGCTGATTTGGCCCTGCGCCCTTTCGCCGAAGTGCAACAAGCGCTTGGCCAAGCGCTGCGCTCCAAAGGCGTCCTGCGCCGTTACTGGGCGCTCAAGGTCTGCTCGAACTTCGGCAACGAGGCCAAGCCGTTGGCCAAGGCCGCCGAGCCGCTGTTGAAGGATAAAAACCTGATGGTGCGCGTGCGCGCCGCGGAGTTCCTCGGGGGCATCAAGGCAGTCGACCCCATGCCGACCCTGTACGGCATCGTGAACACCGCCGAGACCGAGCAGGCAGTGATGATTGCATTCAACACCATCGTCTACCTGCGCGACCAGATCGGCCACGAATACGATCCGTCGAAAGTGAACCTGAAATTCAACAAAGGCGAAGTCTATCGCCGCGTGCAATACCTCGCCGGTACCGAACCGAACACGAACTATTGATCTTGATCATGAAAACCGAATACGTACTGAAAACAAAAGTGGCCAGCCTTGTGGCTGGCTTGGCGTTGTTGTCTCCGGCATTGGCTGGGGGCGCGGAGGCGAACTGGCCGAACTGGCGCGGGGCGGACGAAAACGGGTCCACCTCTTCCGGGAGTTACGTTGCCGCGTTTGACAACGAAAAAAACGTGAAGTGGAAAACCGCGCTGCCTGCGAAGGGCTGCTCGACACCGATCGTCTGGAAGGACCAAATCATTATCACCAGCCCAAGCGACGGCAACGACACGTTGATGTCGTTTGACTGGAACGGCAAAAAACGGTGGCAGACCACAGTCGGTGGCGAGCGCGCCGGCAAACACCGCAATGGTTCCGGCAGCAACCCCTCCGCGATCACCGACGGCAAGCTGCTGTTCGCCTATTTCAAAAGCGGCAACCTCGCCGGCTTCACGCTGCAGCAGGGTAAGCTGCTCTGGAAAACAAACCTCCAGGAGCGGTTCGTGCGCGACACGCTGTACTGGGACATCGGCACCTCTCCGGTGTTGACCGCAAAACATGTCGTGCTCGCGGTGATGCACTCCGGCGAGTCGTATCTCGCGGCGTTTGACAAGCGCACCGGCGAACTGGCATGGAAGGAATCCCGCAACTACGAGACGCCGGTCGAGTGTGACCACAGCTACGCCACGCCGCATGTCGTGCTGTATCAGGGCCGCGAAGCGATTGTTGTCTGGGGCGCGGAACGATTGACCATCCACGACGCCTCCAACGGTGAACTGTTCTGGACCTGCGAAGGCTTCAACCCCGACAAGCGCGGGAACTGGGTGCAGGTCGCCTCATCGGTGCTCGACGGCAGCATGGCGATCGTGCCGTACGGCCGTGGCAAACACATCGCCGGCATCGAGTTGAGCGGCGAAGGCAACATCACCCAGTCCAATCGCAAATGGACGCTCACCGGCACCGGTTCTTTCGTGCCCACACCTGCTGTTCACAACGGCAAGGTCTACGTGCTCGGCGACCGCGGACAGGTCGCCTGCCTTGACGCCAAGACCGGGAAGAAACTTTGGGACGGCCAGTTCCCCAAGCACCGCGCCAGCTATTACGCCTCGCCGACCGTGGCCGATGGCAAGCTGTACGCCCCGCGCGAAGACGGTGTGATCATGGTCGCGTCCATCTCGGACGGATTCAAATTCCTATCCGAAAACAACATGGGCGAGCGTATCATCGCCACCACCGTCCCGGTTCGTGATCAACTGCTGATCCGCGGCGAGAAGCACCTTTTCTGCATCGCAAAGTAACCGGCACATTTCAACAATGCCGATCGTTTAGCCGCTTGGCCAAGCGGGCGTTGACTTGCCTTGGCGCTTGGCCAAGGGCAAGGTTTGCCCATGCGTTTTTTACTGGGTTTGTTGGTGGCTTTGGTGTGTTCGGTGGCGAGTTTCGCGGCCGAAAAAAAGCCCAACGTGTTGTTCATTGCGATCGATGACCAGAACGACTGGATCGGCTATCTCGGCGGGCATCCTATGGTGAAGACGCCACACATCGATCGCTTGGCCAAGCGCGGCACGGCGTTTACCAATGCGCATTGCCAGTCGCCCCTGTGCAACCCCTCGCGGACCAGCCTGATGATCAGTCGGCGACCGGGAAGCACGGGCATCTATGGGCTCGCGCCTTGGTTTCGCAATGTGCCGGAGTTTAAAGATATCGTCACGTTGCCGCAGTATTTGAAGCAGCACGGGGGATATACGACGTACTCGACAGGGAAGATTTATCACGGTCGTTACGGCCGGCAAAAAACGGACAAGGAATTTGATGTGATTGGCCCGGGGGCCAGCGGCAAGCCCTTCCCAAAGGGGAATAAGAAACTGGTCACCACACCTTTTGGCAATCATCGCTTGGTGGACTGGGGCACCTTCCCGCATAAGGACGAGGAGAAGGGCGACTGGTTGATCGCTGATTGGGCCGTTGATCAGCTCAATAAAAAGCCCAAGGAACCTTTCTTTATGTCCGTCGGCTTTTTCCTGCCGCACGTTCCGCTCTTTGCCACGCAAAAATGGTTCGACCTGTATCCGGATGATGACTCAGTACTGCCCAAGATCAAGCGGGGTGACCGTGATGATACCCCGCGCTTTAGCTGGTACATGCACTGGTACTTGCCGGAAGTGCGCCGCAAATGGTTGGAAGAAAATAACGAGTGGCGAAATATCACCCGCAGCTATCTGGCCTGCACTTCGTTCATGGACTCACAGGTTGGCCGCGTCTTGAATGCGCTCAAGAAAAATGGCCTGGAGGAAAACACGATCATTGTTCTGTGGAGCGATCATGGTTGGCACGTGGGCGAGAAAGGGATCTCAGGCAAAAATTCGCTGTGGGATGATGGAACGCGCGTACCACTCATCTTTGCCGGGCCGGGCGTGAAACCCGGCCAAGTCTGTGCCAAGCCCGCTGAGCTACTGGATATTTACCCGACCCTGACTGAACTTCTCAAACTGCCGGCCAACAAAAAGAACGAAGGCCATAGCTTGGTGCCGCAGCTAAAGAACGCCAAAGCCGAACGCAAATGGCCGGCGATCACCACGCACAACCATGACAACCACGGCGTGCGCAGTGAACACTGGCGCTTTATTCAGTATGCCGATGGCAGTCAGGAACTTTACGATATGCGCAAAGACCAAAACGAATGGAACAACCTCGCGCATGACTCGAAATACGCTGAAGTGATAGCTGAACACAAAAAGTTTTTACCCAAAGAAAACCGCATGCCCGCCCCGGGCAGCCGCGCCCGGATTCTTACCTACGTGAAAGGTAAAATTGTGTGGCAGGGTGAGGAAGTAAAACACACGGACCCGATCCCGGGATTGGATTAGGGGAATCCGCCTTTTGGCAAACTAACCCAATAATTAACGTGGCGGCACCGTTTCCAGATGTGGCAATACATTAACCAAGACTAGCGACGTCAATTCTATGGTCCGTGAGGGTTTCGCGGACCTTGGCGAAGGCGTTTTTCTGGTTGGCGAAGGGTTTGCCATGACCGGCAACGCTGTTGCCCCACAAAAAAACTGTCCACCTGTGCCCGGCGAGTTATCCTTTGGCTCATCTGGTCATGCGAATTTTTTTCTCCATTATCACCGCGCTTTTTTTTGCGAACGTTAGTCTGGGGGCTTCTGCGGACAAGGTGTCAGGTGCTTCGGGCCTCAAGGAATTGGGCATCACTTACACGCTCAAGAAATCAACGGACCCGATTCCCAACAAGATTCATGTGCTGCGCATTGATCTGGGCTTGAACAGGGTGAAACCGAAAGTCGCGCTGGGCCCGGATCCGGATGGGGATGGCCCGGCGGAAGTGGCGTTGACCGACCCGAGGAAACTGGCCTCAAGCCCTTCGGTGTTGGCGTTTGTGAACACCAATCCCTGGGATAGTTTTCCCAATGCTCAGGGGCGAAAGAATCGTAGCTGGTACGCCGGTCAGCCGGTGGATATCCATGGTCTGGCGGGTACCCAAGGCAAAATGCGCAGTGCCATGGGGCCCAGCAATGCGTCGGTGTGGTTTGACGCAAAGGGGCGGGCTCATTTTGGGCATCAAGCTGAAGATAAACCGCAGGAGGCCACCACTGGGTTTCAGCTGATCCTTTCCCAGGGCAAGCTGACGGTGGGTATGGGTGGGGCTCGTCATCCGCGCACGGCGCTGGGTACGGATGAGAAGGGGCAAATTCTCTGGTTGGCGGTTGTGGATGGCCGGCAGCCTCGTTACAGCGAGGGGATGAACATGCACGAACTGGCGAGTGTAATGAAGGAACTGGGCTGCTGGACTGCGACGAACATGGATGGAGGAGGCAGCAGCATCATGGGGCTGATGGGGCAGGACGGTAAATTGAAGGTGATGAACCAACCTTCAGACCGTTCTTTTGGCCGGGTAAAAATCCGCCCCTTGCCAATGGTTCTTACCATCACAAAGTCTCCGAGGTTAAAGGAATAAGGTATATGGCCTCGTTAGAAAAAATATAGAGACCTACAAACTCATTCTCAGGATTGAGGATTGATTTAATGTGAGATCCTTTGAACTTGTGTACTTAATTTTTGTAACCTCTAACTTAAACACTCTGTCTATTGGCCCTCAAATTATTGAGCAGATATGAAAATGCAATCTAATCTAAAATTGACTAAAGGGATAAAAAGTGAAGTTACAAAATTGAGCCTCATGATTACTATTCTGTTTGGTCTGGTTTTTGCCGAGGCAAAGCCGCCAAATGTTGTCGTTATTTTGACAGACGATCAGGGATATGCAGACATTAGCTTTAACCCTGATCACCCGAAGGAGGTGGCTACGCCGCACATGGATGCACTGGCGCGTGAGGGGGTCTTTTTCTCTCAGGCCTACACGAGTGGCGCGGTGTGTTCGCCGACGCGTGCCGGCCTGATGCTTGGGCTGTATCAGCAACGGATGGGCATCTACACCGCCGGGGACGGCGGGCGCGGATTTAATCCGCAGACGAAAATCTTCCCGTCCTTTTTGCCGAATGATTACACCAGTATGGTCGTTGGCAAATGGCATATGGGCCTCGACACGGACTATCCGAAACTCAGCATGCACGCGCTGAACCGTGGCTTCGACGAGTGCTACAAGTTCATGGGCCGTGGCGGTCACGATTACTTCAAATTGCAAGGCGTCAAGGGCACGGACTACGCCCCGATCTACCGCAATAAAACGCGCCTCAAGGACTCCGATTACAGCGGGTACCTGACTACTCGATTCACGGAGGAAGCGGTGGCATTCATCGATCGCCATGAACAGAAACCGTTTTTCCTCTACCTCGCCTACAACGCCGTCCACTCCCCGGCGCAGGCTCCCAAGGACGACATTGAGCGGATGCAAAAACGGTTCCCGCACCTCGACAAAAAGCGGGCGATTCTGCTGGCGATGCTGGAGCATCTCGACAACGGCGTTGGCACCGTGATGAACAAGCTCAAGGCCGAGGGTGTTTGGGAAAATACGCTCCTGTTTTTTCTCACGGACAACGGCGGCTCCAAGGCGATGCAGGCCAACAACGGCCGGCTGCGCGCCTTCAAGGGCAGTCTGTACGAAGGCGGCATCCGCACGCCGTGGATCGTGAGTTGGCCGGCAAAGTTCAAAGGGGGACGCACCCTCGATCAGCCGG
>NYYJ01000177.1 GCA_002686755.1 Verrucomicrobiales bacterium | reverse complement strand
CTGCTTTATGCGAACCATGGAAGGATCACGCCCGGGCAGTGGAAAAACCTGAAGGGCTACGTCGAGGGCGGCGGCGGTTTTGTGCCGGTGCATTGCGCGAGCTGGTGCTTTGGCAACGAACCGGGTTTCGACCAGTTGGTCGGCGGCCGGTTCGCCAGCCACAAGACCGGTACCTTCACCGCCAAAGTGATCGACCCGAAGCACCCGGCGATGGCCGGTGTCAAGGAGTTCGAGGCCTGGGACGAGACCTACAAGCACAGGAACCACAACAAGAAAGATCGTCAGGTGTTGATGGTGCGCGAGGTGGCGGAGAAGGGTGACAATATTACCGAACTCGAGCCGTGGACCTGGGTGCGCACACAGGGCAAGGGGCGTGTCTTCTACACCGCGTCGGGCCACGACGAGAGAGTGTGGGGGCAGTCGGCCTTCCACCAGTTGCTGAAGGCGGGGATCCTGTGGTCGGTGGGCGATGCGAGGAAGCAGTCGTATGAAAAATTCATCGCCGCC
Organism: Verrucomicrobiales bacterium; assembly: GCA_002686755.1. Lineage (GTDB taxonomy): Bacteria > Verrucomicrobiota > Verrucomicrobiia > Limisphaerales > UBA1096 > UBA1096. The sequence continues at coordinate 8,010 of NYYJ01000177.1, read as the reverse complement.
CGCGCGCCGCTGAAATATGAGAAGCGCGGTGACATCGCCAACTACGAGAGGCGCCCCGAGCCGTTGCCTTACCAGTTCCCGCTCTCCGCCAGGGACAGCATGGATTACACCCAGGCACCGGTCGGCTTTCGGCTGGAACTGTTCGCCAGCGAGCCGGACGTCATCAACCCCATCGGCCTCGCCTGGGACGAGCGCGGTCGCTTGTGGGTCGCTGAGACGGTCGACTACCCGAACGAGATGACGCCCAACCGTGTCGGCAACGACAAGATCAAGATCCTCGAAGACACCGACGGCGACGGTAAGTGCGACAAGGTAACCGTGTTTGCCGAGGGTCTGAACATTCCCACTTCGCTGACCTTCTCGCGCGGCGGGGTCATCGTCGCTCACGTGCCCGACTTTCTGTTCCTGAAGGATACCGACGGAGATGACAAGGCAGACGTGCGCGAGGTGCTGACGACAGGGTGGGGGACGAGCGATACCCACGCCGGGCCGTCGAACCTGCGCTATGGATTCGACAACTGGATCTGGGGCACCGTTGGATACTCAGGCTTCAGAGGTGAAGTGGGCGGCATTGCGCTTGCATTTAAGCCTTATTCGTTGTAGGGTCAATCGACTAGTGAGGTATTTATTTACCAGCCCGTTCAAGGTTGCTGTCGCCACGGTCTTGGCGGTGGTTCTCGTGCTTTTGTCCGGTACACTTTATATCTGCAAGTGCGACGGCAAAATTGTTTTCACGCCCAAGCCTCAGGAAAAAGCCGAGTGCTGCACGGAAAAATGCAGCACCGACACCCCGGATCCCTGCCAGAATCCATGCAATGAGCCGGTTCAGATGGTGCTGGCGACCTCTGCGGAATTCGGCTGGAAGAGCCAGGACTCGGTGGTTTTTGTTCCGCCTTCAATTTCTTGTTTCCTGATGGAACAATGTTCCATGGGTGTTCCCTCAAAGAAGGATGGGTGCGGCATGACGAGCCATTCAGGCCGTTCTTCGCCGCCGGATTCCTGTCGCCTTCATTTGCGCTTGCGCGTTCTTCTGGTCTGATTGCCGCCTGTTTCTGAGTCGCGAACGGGTTCCACACGAGCGGATCCGTTTATGTCCTGATCCCGCGCCCCGATGTTTTGCGTAAACTGGGCGCACCAATGGTAAGCAATCAACATGACCAAACCTGAACCTCATTGGCTCACCCCGAAAGCTGACAAGCCCGGGGAGGGCGAAAAGTCGGAGGGCAAGCCACGCCGGCACCGCCGGTCGGCTTGGGCCGTGCTGTTGCCGATTGTCGTGTTGCTCGGCTTGGCGGCGTTGTTCGCCTATGCCTTTCGGGATCGTTTGTTGCCCGGCTTGGAGGTGGAATTTGTTGAGGCGGTGGCGTTGTCCTCCGGAAGCTCGAACGCAACTGTGGACAAGCCGGCTTCAGGGGCTTCGCAGCTGCTTTTTCAGGCGGCCGGCTGGATTGAGCCGGATCCACTGCCCATTCGCGCGGTCTCGCTCTACAGCGGTGTTGTACGCGAGATGCACGTGCTTGAGGGCCAGTCGGTGACCAACGGCCAGGTGTTGGCCACGCTGGTGGATGACGATGCGCGGCTGGTTCTGCGTCACACTGGGGCCCGGTTGGCCCAGGCTCGTGCCGATGAAGCCGCGCTGCATGCGGAGATGGCACTCGTGCGGGCCAGGGAGATTACGGCCACGCGCAAATACGAAGGCGAATCCGCGCGCCTGGCGGAACTGACCGATGTGACCCGCCGGTTGCAGGCCCTGAAGCCGGGCACCATTCCTGAACGTGACCTGGTGCAGGCGCAGTTGCGTGAACGCACCCAATCCTCGGCAGTGGCCACTGCCGAGGCAACGATTGGCGAATGGAAAGCCGAGCAGGTTCGGCTGCAAAAACAGGTTTTGGTACAGCAGCAGCTCGTGGTCGCCGCGAAAGTGGCGGGCGAGGAGGCACAGCTGGCTCTTTCCCGCACACGGGTGTTGGCGCCGATTGACGGGGTTGTGTTGCGGCTCTTGGCGACACCGGGCAAGCGGTTGATGCTGGACATGGATATGGCCGATTCCGCCACGGCCGCCATCCTTTACGAACCGGGCAAACTCCAGGCACGGGTGGACGTGCCTCTGGCCGACGCGGGCAAACTGGCGGTGGGCCAGGTGGTCCGGGTCACCTGCAGCCTGCTGCCGGACCGTGAATTCACGGGCACGGTTACGCGCATCGTCGGCGAGGCGGACCTGCAGCGCAACACCCTGCAGGCCAAGGTGCGCATTACGAATCCTGATCCCCGTCTGCGCCCTGAGATGCTTTGTCGGGGCGAGTTTTTTGGCGCGGGGCAGGGCTCCTCAACGGCATCGGGCAGTCGTGAATCACTGACGATCTTTGTGCCCGCCGAGGTGGTGTTAAATCGCAGCGGCAAGGCCGCCCAGGTGTGGGTATTGTCTGCTGATGGTCAACATGCCAAGCGGCGTGAAGTCACGCTGGGGACCGGCAGGCCGGAGGGATACCCATCCGTGATGGAGGGACTTCGCCCGGGCGACCGCGTGATCGTGAATCCGCCGGCCTCGTTGAAGGAGGGCATCCGCATCAAGGCCCGTAAAAGTAAAATTTCGATGGATCTTCGCACTCCCTAAAATCATGACCGGGCCATTCATCCAATGCCGCAGTTTGACCAAGCGCTACCGCAAGGGCGATGCCGAGGTGACCCCGCTGGAGTCGCTGGACCTGGCGGTTGCGCGCGCGGAATTCCTCGCGTTGATGGGCCCCTCGGGCAGTGGCAAGACCACGCTGCTGAACCTGCTGGCCGGCATTGATTCGCCCAGCGAGGGCGAGTTGCTCGTCGGCGGGGAGAATCTCACCGAGTTTGGCCGTTCCCGGCTCACCCGTTGGCGGGCGGAAAACGTGGGCTACATTTTTCAGCTGTACCACCTGATGCCGGTGCTGACGGCATTTGAAAATGTCGAGCTGCCGTTGCTGCTCCAGCCCTTGAGCCGCAGGGAACGTGAGCAACGAGTGGAGGCAGTGCTGGAGCTGGTCGACCTGGGCGATCGCATGGATCATCGGCCCAATGAGCTTTCGGGCGGGCAGGAGCAGCGGGTGGCCATTGCGCGCGCGTTGGTGGCCGATCCCCCGTTGTTAGTGGCCGACGAGCCGACGGGCGACCTTGACCGCGAATCTGCCACGGCCATCCTCGACCTGCTGCAGCGTCTCTCGGGTGAATACGAGAAAACCATCGTGATGGTCACCCACGACCCGCGCGCCGCCGGGTTCGCCGACCGTAAACTGTACCTGGAGAAGGGGCGGCTCGCGCAGGAGGAGGAAACTGGAAAGGAGGCCGTCGCTTCATGAGCCTGCGCACCCCAGTCAACCTGCTTGTGCTGGCCGGCAAACAGTTGTCGCGGCACCGGGTGCGTTCGCTGCTGACAATGGCCGGCGTCATCACGGGGATGTTTTTGTTTGCGACAGTGGAAACCCTGCAGACTTCGCTGAAGCAGGCGACCGAGGTTACCGCCGGCGACACCACGCTGGTGGTTTATCGGGAGAACCGTTTCTGCCCGGCCACCAGCCGATTGCCCGAGCATTACCAGGAACAAATCCGCGAGCTGGACGGGGTGGAGGAGGTGATCCCCATTCAAATTGTTGTCAACAATTGCGGCGCCAGCCTGGACATCGTTGCCTTCCGCGGGGTGCCGCCCGAGAACCTGATGCGGTTCGCGCCGGGGATCGCGGTGCTGGATGGCTCACTGGAGCAGTGGCAGGAACGGGAGGACGCCGCGCTCATTGGCCGCAACCTCGCCCGCCGGCGCGGGTTGCGGGTGGGAGACCAGTTCGACGCGGCCGGGGTCACCGTGTATGTCGCGGGCATCATCCGCTCCGATGAGGCGCAGGACGAGAATGTTGCCTACGTGCATCTGCCTTTCCTTCAACAAGCCTCGCGTGTTGGGCTGGGCGTGGTTACCCAGTTTAACGTCAAGGTGCGTTCCTCCGGGCAACTTGAACCGGCGGCCCAGGCCATCGACGAGTTGTTCGCCACCGATTCGCACCCGACCGATACCCGGCCGGAGAAGGCCTTTTTCGCCACCACGGCGAAGGAACTTGTGGAACTGATCGGTTTCACGCGCTGGCTTGGGCTGGCGGCGGTGGTCGCGGTCATGGGGCTGGTCGCCAACACCATCCTGTTGACGGTGCGTTCGCGGGTGACCGACCACGCGGTGATGATGACCCTGGGCTATCCGGATACGGCGATTGGCTGGCTGGTGATGGCCGAGAGCCTGCTGCTCGGGTTGTTCGGTGGTGCGGTGGGGGTCGGCGCTTCGGTGGGGTTTTTGCAATGGCAAAGCATTACGGTCGGCAATGAGGGCCTCACGATGGCCTTTGTGCCTGATCTGCAGGTGTTGCTGCGCGGCCTTGGGGTTGCGCTGGCGCTTGGGCTGGCCGCCGGCCTGTACCCGGCCTGGGTCGCCACCCGTCAATCGATCGTTCACAGCCTGCGCGAGGTATGAAAAAAATAACGCAACCAACCACTTGATTCGAACATGCTGCCTTTTACCTATGCCATAAGAAACCTGGTGCGGCGGCCCGGTCGTTGCGTGCAGCTGATCCTTGGCAGCGGGCTGGTCGTGCTGTTGCTGATGTTGGCCGCCTCGCTAAACCGCGGCATGAACCGCGTGTTGATCGCCTCGGGTTCGCCACAAAATGTCATCCTCCTTGGCGCGGGCAGTGAGGAGAGCATCGAGCGCAGTGAGGTGGCGCCCAGTGTGCCGGACATCGCCGCCGCCGGCATCCCCGGCCTGCGCACGGTGCTTGGGCAGCCGGCGGTCTCTGGTGAGGTGCACTACAACGGACTGGTCGAAATCTCCGGCGACCGGGCGAGCCAGGCCCTGCTGCGCGGCGTGACGCCTCGCGCCCTGTGGGTGCACCGGGAGGTGCGGATTTTGGAGGGACATTTCCCGCGCCCGGGCGAGGTGATGGTCGGCCGGCTCGCCCATTACAAGCTGGAAACCAGCGCCGCCCGGCTCGCCATCGGCCAGACAATTCGATTCAACGACGTGGAGCTGAGAATCTCCGGCGTCTTCGACGCGCCGGGGACGGTGATGGAGGCCGAGTTGTGGATGAACATCGGGGATCTGTTGACCCTGACCCAGCGGGATTCCCTATCGTGTGTCGTGGTCGCCCTGGGCCGCGCCGAGCTTGAGGACGCGGACCTGTTCACCAAGCAGCGACTGGACCTTGAACTCGTTGCCATGCGCGAGTCGGATTATTACGCCAAGCTCGCGCGCTTTTACGCGCCCGTGCGTTGGATGGCATGGATCTGCGCTGTGCTCATTGCCGCCGGCGCGGTGTTCGGCGGGCTCAACACCCTGTATGCCGCCTTTGTCGCGCGCATTCGCGAGTTTGGCGCCCTGCAGGCAGTCGGCTTTGGCCGCTTCGCGCTACTGGCCAGCCTGCTGCAGGAGTCCACGGCCGCGACCCTGATGGGCGCGCTGGCTGCGGCCACGGTGGGATTGTTATGGCTCGACGGGTTGACCGTCCCGTTTTCCATCGGTGCATTCTCGCTGAATTTCGAGCCCGACATCCTAGCGCTGGGGTTCGGCGTCGGCGTTGGTTTGGGTATCATCGGTGCCTTGCCGCCGGCCTGGAGCTGTCTGCGCCCGAAACTCATCGCCACCCTCCGGGCTGCCTGAATTTTTTAATGAAACCCAAAACCATGAATACAGGAACACGCATCATGAATCAAATTACACACCCGGTCATCGCGGCCACGATGCTCGCAGTCTACGCCCTAGGTTGCGGAAACCAGGAGTCTCCACAACCTTCCGCTTCCTCGACCGTCCCACTGCCGCAATCCTTGATTGCCGCAGCGGCGCCAGCGAATGCCGTCGGTGTTGTTGAGGCCCGCAAAAATGTCGAGCCCGGCGCCCGGATTGTGATTACCGGGTACATTGGCGGACGCGTGGATCCGTTCGTTGACAATCGGGCGGCTTTTACCCTGGCTGATGCCAAGGCCCTGGTTCGTTGTGACGCCAATCCCGACGACCACTGCAAGACGCCGTGGGATGCCTGCTGTGAAACGCACGAGAAACTCAAGACATCCATCGCCACGGTTCAGGCCGTCGATGATGGCGGGCTGGTGCTTAAACAAACGCTCAAGGGTTTCGGCGGCATTAAGCCCGGCAGCTACGTGACTGTTCAGGGCAAGGTTGCTCCGGGCGCCACCAGTGATGCCCTGGTTATCAACGCCGAGAAGATCCATTTGACACCTGCGCAGTGAGATATTCATCGAACAGATTCGCCTTTGTCGGCCGCGCTTTTCGCAGCTTTGGCCTCGTGGGCGCCGCCTTGGGCTGGGCAGTGGCGTTCATTGGTTGTGTGGGGCCCTACCCCAAGCAATCCTTCCCGGAAGTAAATCCGCCGCAGGCATGGTCGGTCAGCTGGCCGGGCATGACCAATGCCTTTGAAGGGCCATGGTGGGAGCGGTTTAAGGATCCTGAGCTCAATCACCTGATCACCGGTGCCCTGGCCTCCAATGCCAATCTGGCTGTGTTGGCCGAGCGCGTTGCGCTGGCACGAGCCGAGGGGCGCCTGGACACCGCCGGGTCCCGCCCGCGGGTTTCGGCTGGCACCGGCTTGCGTGCCGGCCGGCGACGCATGCGTGAAACCGACTCGAAAACCGAAAGCCTGAAGCCAGTGACCCTCAGCGGCGCGATGGCGTGGGAGATGGACTGGCTGGGCAAATGGAGAACCCAGCGCACCGCGGCACAGGAGAGGGTCCGCGCCACCGAGGCTGACCTGAACGCTGGCCGACTCCTGCTTGCCGCCGAGACCGCCAACGCCTGGTTCGCCATACGCCGTCACCACGAGGATCAGGTCATCATTGAAGACTCCATTAAACACCAGGATGCCATTCTGGCCATCTACCGCGACCGATTGCAGGCCGGGCTCATTGACGCTGCGGTGATCGAGCGGCAGGAAGTCGAAATCGTCAATCTGCATCGGGAACGGGTTCGGGTTCGGATGCTGGGCGAGACCGCCGCCCGTCGACTCGATCGGTTGCGCGGGTTGTCCGCGGGCAGCAGCCGATATTCCGTTGTCCCACTGCGGCCGGGCACGGTCGCCCCGATGTTGCCTGCCCGGTTGCCGGCGGACATCCTGCGGCAGCGCCCCGATCTCGCCGCTGCCGAGGCCCGTCTGCGTTCGGTTTTTGCGCTGGAACGGGCCGCCTATTTGAATCTCTACCCCTCACTCAACCTGCGTCTCAGCGGGCTTACCATGATCGGCTCGGTTACGGATCCTTTTCGTAGTTGGATGACCGAGATTGGCCCGCGCCTGGAGATTCCCATCTGGGATCCGGAACGGATTGAGAGGTTGGGGTCTGAGCATGCCCACGCGCGCGTTGTGGCCGCCGAATACCGGGCGCTTGCCCTGCGTGCGTTCGAGGAAGTTGAGACTGCCGCCGTGCAGTTCAACCGCCGCCGCGAACAACTTAAACTCGCCGACGAGATTGTGGGCAAGGCCGGGAGGGTCCGCGAATTCACTGTCGACAAGCTCCGCGCCGGGCTGGTCTCACAGCTTGAGGTGCTGGAAGATGAACGCCGCATCCTTACCGCTCGCCGCCAGTCACTCGCCCTGCACACCGAGTTGCTCACTGACACAGTGGCCATCTTTCGGGCCTTGGGCGGACCCTGAGCCTGTTTTACGTTCTGGGCGACTCATGGGCTTGTCTCAGATGCGGGGAACAACTAGGGTGTGAAGACACACCATGAACATTCTCAGGACAATTCTATAGGCGCTTGCCGTGACCATTCCCATGGCAGGCTGGAGCGCAGATCTCCCGCTAGTTTTTGAGGAAAACTTTGAGAAAGGGTTATACTTGGGTTCGCGAGGAATGAGACGTGGAGGTTCAATGCCCAGAGGCGACATGGTCGGTTTCAGCTCGAAGCGACCGTCTTGCAGTTGGCTGCGCCGGTAGCTGGCGAACTCCTCAACCATTGCCGCCTTACGCCGCATCACCGCCGGAAAATCGAAGCCG
>NYYJ01000176.1 GCA_002686755.1 Verrucomicrobiales bacterium | reverse complement strand
AGGTATCCAGTGGCCTGCTCCGAGCGCAGCCATTGCCAAGGCGGGCGGCACAAAGCGCAGATACATGGGGCAGGAAGATTATTGGCCCGACAAACCGTACGCAGAGTTTCGCCATACTGATGGTAAACTGCACATACATATGTGTCATCAGGATTACTCAGAATACCGGGAAGTCACGGATGAATTGTCCAAAGTCGGCACTGATCCAAATTTCCATATAATTGATCACTACGATTTGTTGATTAAGGCACGTGACATGGGCCTCACCCCGGAGTTGCCACATGCTGAGCATCTTGGCAAAAAAGCTGGAAAATGCCCGAAGGACAAGTATCCATTCTGGTTTGCGACAGGTGTGGTGTATGAACATTTTCATACGGCAAAAACCATTCGTGCCGGCACCACCCTGCAGCTTGTGCCCGAGATGTACGTCGAGATGCATCCAGATGATGCCAGCGAGTTGGGGGTTAAGGATGGTCAGTGGGTGCGTGTTGTCACGCGACGTGGTGAGATTGAGGCGCGCGTCTCGGTCGGTCTAGATTCAGTGGTAAAACCGGCCCGCAACACCGTGCCTAAGGGCTTTCTTTTCAGCCCTTGGAACTTGTCGGTCGCTGACTCGGCGGATCCAAAGAAGAACAAATGGCTCGCAAACGGCACCACCCACCGGGCGTTTGATCCGGTATCAGGCCAAGCAGATTTCAAAAAATGCGCCGCGCGGATTGAATTGCTTTGAGCCAAAATAAAGAGGCATCAAGCAACATCAATCGAGTTGGGTTTTTTAGAGCCCTGCTCACCGGTGCAGTGCTACCGTTCGCTGTTTTGTTCCTGGACAAACTGCCCGGCACCCGCCGATTGCGGCGCTATCTTCGACCACCTGGGGCTCAGCGGGAGGAGGCTTTTCTCTCTGCCTGCATCCGTTGTGGGCAATGCGCGAATGTTTGTCCAAACCAGTGCATTACTCTGGCAGGGTTGGAGACAGGGCTGGCAGGCTTGGCTGCGCCAGTTATCACTGCAAGAGCCCAGGCCTGTATCCTTTGCATGGCCTGCACACAGGTCTGCCCCACGGGCGCATTGCAACCACTCGAACCCACCGAGGCTGGACGCCAAACTGTCAGCATGGGCACCGCCGTGGTGATGGAGGATGTCTGCTACTCGTACGCTGGTCGCACCTGCGGGGTGTGCTACCGCGCCTGTCCGTTGCCAGGAAAGGCGATGAAACTTGGTTTGTATGAAACGCCGATTGTTAACCCCGAGCATTGTGTGGGTTGCGGGCTTTGCGAGCAGGCCTGTGTCCACATGCCGCAGGCAATCCGCGTCATCCCTGCCAGCCAACTTGCCCAAGAGGAGGTGCATGGTTAATGCGTGCTGAACGCCTCATGCTGGTGGGATCAATCATCTCGCGTCTGGGTGTAGCGGCTCTGCTTTGTGCTTTGGCGTTGATGAGCAGTTACGTCAACCTCAAGCAGGCGTACAACAACCCGCGATTGGTTGAGTTGAGCCTGGGTGCCACGGCCAGGAAGGCTTACGAAGTGGCGGACGCGGCGTTTGGCCAACTGGGCGACCCGATGGAGGTGGCACAATCCAATGGCGGGATGACTTGGTCCATCCGGATATTGGGCATGCAATTCACAGATCCCGTGGCGGCTCTGTCGGTGTTGTCTGTGGAGGGACAGTGGGAGCTTGGCTTCGCGCTTGGCCTGTTCGTACCATTATTGTTGGTGTTCGTATTTGGAAGAGTGTTTTGTTCGTACATTTGCCCGGCCTCGATCTTGTTTTTTGCGGTGGCTCGTGTGCGGCGGTTGCTTGGTCGCTGGTTCTACTTCCCCGAGTGGCATCCCAGCCGAGGGTTGGCCTGGGGGATTCTGTTTGGCGGCTTGGGCGTGGCAATGATTACAGGACATGGAGTTTGGTTGCTTCTGTTGCCATACTTTGCGCTTGGCCAAACGATTTTTCATGGCTTGGCAATGGGAACGTTGTCTGTCGCGTCGGGCAGTTTGATTGTGTTTGTGATGTTGGACTTTTTCCTGGGTCGCCAATTCACCTGCAGGCATGTGTGCCCCACGGGCCGGGTGCTCGGTTGGCTTGGGCAGCGACCAGTGTTCACGCTGCAACGGGATGCCAGCCGCTGCATTGATGGTTGCAACAGTTGCGCGGAGATTTGTCCGCAAGGTATCAGTCCTCGACTGGACCAGACGGTTGATTGTTCGCTTTGCGGCGAGTGTATGATGGTTTGCCCCACTCATTGTCTCACCGTAAGAAGGCGCCGCCGCTTGAGCCCCCGCTTGGCCAAGGCGGCTCTGTTGTTCTGGTTATTGTCAGCGGGGCCCCTGTTTGCACACCATTTCAAGGGGTTGCCGCATTACAATTATTTTGAGAACTACCCGCAGGTGCCGGAGGAGGAATTCCTTGGCCAAGCGGGAGAGTACGAGACTTCGTTGGTGGTGTACGATTTTCAGGGTATCCACAGCCCAAACATTGAGGATCCGGAGAACGTGAGGCTCTTTCTTGTGATCTTCAACCTGCGCAACTCGCGGGTATACCAAGGTGAGTTAACCTTCGAAATTCTTGATGGGGGCCGTGTGTTGCACAGCAAGCACTACGAGAAGGCGCAGTTGGAGAACATGTACTCGGCGCAGCGGAACCTGTCGGACACCGGTGACTACGCAGTGCGACTGACGTTGCATGATGATGATGAGCGCCAGTGTGTCATCCCGTTTCGGTTGTCTTCGCAGACGACACACTGGGGGCGCTGGATCGCGCTTGGTCTGCTGGTGCTGATAGCTGTTACCGCCGTTGGAGCGCGCAAGGCCCGCTTGGTCCAGGATCGATGTGAGGCGCACAAACGCAATCTGTCCTCCACGGCATACACCCGATGAATCACGACATGGAGCACTGCTCGATGGCTGCCGATGGCACCATGACGATGGATGGCATCCCGTTCTGGATGGCAGCCAGCGGGGTGGTGCTGATTATCCTGCTGACGCACGGTTACATGATGTTCAGAAAAGAGCCGGATGCCCGGCGTGTGCCTTACTGGACATTGAATCTGCTGAGCGTAGCTAGTCTGAAACGACTGGTGAAATGGCCTGCGTTCCCGCTGCTGATCCAGTCTGTGCCATTATTTTTGTTGTCCCTGGTGATCGTCGCCGGTTTGTTTGGTTCACCCAAGGGCAACATCGCTCCTGTGCTGACCTGGACGTGGTGGTGGATTTTGCTGATCTTTTTCGTGGCCGGCTTTGGCAAACTTTTCTGCGCCATCTGTCCGTGGGAGGCGCTGTCATCAATGGTCACCGCACTATCCCTAAAATCTCGTCTCAAGCGGATCACTCACGACCGGCCTTTCCCGCGCTGGGCGCGTAACATCTGGCCGGCAATCGGTTTTTTTGTCCTGCTCACCTGGTTGGAACTGGGCATGGACATCACCCATTCCCCGGCAATGACCGCAGTGCTTGGCCTGTTCATGGCGGCTATGGCAGTGATGCTGGCTGTGGTTTATGAGAAGCGAGCTTTCTGTCGCTACAGTTGTCCAGTGGGACGGATCAGCGGACTGTATGCACTATTCAGTCCGGTGGAACTGCGGCCTGCCGATGCCGAAATCTGCCGCACCTGCGATGGCAAGGAATGCTACCACGGCAGCGCCAACCAAACCGGTTGCCCGACCGGTTTATTTCCCGGCCACCTCACCGAGAACACGTATTGCACGCTTTGTTCCGAGTGCGTCCGGGCCTGTCCGCACGATAACCTAGCGTTGAACCTGCGCCCGCCCGCTACAGATCTCGTGCGCAAGAATCGTTTTCAATGGGATGAATCCATTCTCGCCATAGTGCTGCTGGCGCTGACGAGTTTCCACGGTCTGACCATGACTCCTGTGTGGGCGAGCGCGAACAACCTTTTGAGAGTCGAGACAGGGCTTGGCCCAAAGGTCATGTTCACTCTGTTGATGCTCCTGATGGTGTTGCTGCCGATCGGCCTTTTCTGGGTGACGGCAAGGGTGGCATCAGCATTGACACCTACGGCCGGAGTTTCAACCGGGGTCATTTTCAAGGCGTTCTCTTATTCATTGATCCCTGTGGCGTTGTTTTATCATTTGGCCCATAACTGCATGCATTTCTTCATGGAGGCGGGAAACTTGCTTCCGTTGCTCAGCGACCCGCTTGGTTGGGGATGGGATCTTTTTGGGACAGCAAAAAAGACCTATGGGGCAATGCTGTCGATGAAAGCCATCTGGTGGCTCCAGATTATCTGTGTCGTGGTTGGCCACGTGTTTGGCGTCGTGATTGCCGACAATCTGGCCAGGCGGTTGTATGATACATCAGGCTTGGCCAAGCGGGTGTTGTATCCGTTGATGTTCGCCATGGTGCTCTACTCAGTGTTCAGCGTCTGGCTGATTGCCCAGCCTATGGACATGCGGACAAGCGGCATGTAGGGAATGTTGCGGAAAGTCAGTCAGCTTTTCAGTCGTAACTGAAAAAGTGGTTTTCATACTTTTGAGCATCTCACATATTTGACGCCAAAGATGGGCCACTTGGTTCAGTAGCTTCGCAAAGTTCATCTCCGCCGCTACGCCCTGGAGTACGTCTATTTTTCCCGCCAACTCGGGCTGGAGTGAGCGCTTGGCCAAGCGCTTGGTTTATGCGCCGGCGAGGGGCTCGAGGGGGTGACGGGTCAGTTCCTTCAACTGCGTCCGCTCGGCGAGGAGCTTGGCCAGAGGCTCGTCGCCCACGACGGGGAGTTCGCGCTGAATGCCGGCCAGACGGCGCTCGATGAACTGGTTGCGCAGCCGCAACACGATATCTTTCAATTGCCGCGCGGGATCCGGGATGGTGCGGCCGTCGGCCACGGCCTCGGTGGCCACCCGCTTGAACGCCTCGGCGTGCAGGGTTGCGAGCAGTTCCGGCACGCCGGCGTCGGGGTTCCCGGCGAGCAGCGCGAAATGTTGCTGCAAAATCTCTCGCACGGCGGGGTGGGTCACCCAGTCGGGGTCGAGATGCGACTCGAGCCATTCGGCGGAGTCCCGCTCGGTGAGCGCCAGCTTGAGCAGCCACGACTCGACGGGGGTCGGCTTGGCCATCGAGTGTTCGGCCTCCTCGGGCGGAGGCTCGTCGAACTGCGGCTCGGATGGCTGGAAGCCTCGTTTGTTTTTCTTGAACTCGGCGCGCACGGCATCGACCTCGACTCCGAGCCGGTGGCTGACCTTCTGCGCATGGGTGTCGATGAGCACCGGGTTGTTTGTCTTCTGCACGGCGTCGCGCATCTCTGACACGATGTTGATGCGGCCGCGGTCGGAGTCGGCGTCGTGGACGCCGCAGAGGTAGCCGAGCAGGAAGTCGAAAAACCCGGGCGCCCCGGCGGCCAGTTTGCGGAAGGCGTCGGCGCCGTTCTCGCGGATGAAGCTGTCGGGGTCGTGCGGTTTTGGAATGACGGCGACGCGAATGGACAGGCCGCTGGCGAGCAGGTCGTCGAGCGAGCGCAAGGCGGCCTGTTGCCCGGCGGTGTCTGAGTCGAAGCACAGCACAACTTCTTCGGCGTAGCGCTTGAGGATGCGTGCCTGGTCGGCGGTGAGGGCGGTGCCCTGCGGCGCGACGGCGTTTTCGATGCCGGCCAGGTGGCAGGCGATGGTGTCGAGTTGGCCCTCGCAGACGATGGCCGACTTGGCGTCGAGGATCGGGCGCTTGGCCTTGTCCAGCCCGTAGATGACGCGGCGCTTGCTGAAGATCGGCGTTTCGGGCGAGTTGATGTATTTGCCGCCCTTCTGCTCGGCGCTGAGCACGCGGCCGCTGAAGCCGATGACGCGGCCCTGCTCGTCGCAGATTGGAAAGATGAGCCGTCCGCGGAACCGGTCGTAATGGCCCTTGTCGCCGGCGATGGCGAGGCCGCCCTTCTCTAGCAGGTCGGCGTCGTGTTTTTTCGACTTGGCCCAATTGAGGGTGTCGCTCCATTCGTCCGGCGCGAAGCCGATGCGGAAGCGTTTTACCGCTTCGTCGCTGAGGCCGCGCTTGGCCAGGTAGTCGCGGCCGGCCGCGGCGCGGGCGTCGTTGGCCAGGGTGGTTTCCCAGCGCTTGGCCACCTGCTCGTGGATGGTGCGGAGCTTTTCCTTCAGCGAGCCTTCCTCGCGCTGGCCGGGCTTCATCTCAAACTCGATCGGGATGCGCGCCCGCTCGGCGAGGCGCTCCACCGACTCGATGAAAGAGAGGTTCTCAAACTCGCGCAGGAACGTGAACACATCGCCGCCCTTGTGGCAGCCGAAACAGTGGAAGATCTGCTTGGAGGGCGAGACGTTGAAGCTGGGGGTCTTTTCCTTGTGGAACGGGCAGAGGGCAAGGAAGTTCGTGCCGGCGCGCTTGAGCGGGAGGACGGAGCTGATGATGTCGACGATGTCGCTGGCGTGGCGGACCTGCTCGATCGTGGCCTGGGGGATGACGGGCAAGGCAGCTCCGGAGGGGGGTTAGTTGGCCTTGTTGCGAATGAGCCAGTAACGAATGCTGACCGCCTGCGGGTGGCCGGGCTGGAGGCCGATCACGCGCTTGTAATGGACGTTGGCCCGGGCCACGTCGTTGAGTCGCTCGGCGTACAGTTTGCCGGCCTCGAAGTGGGCCTGCGCGTTGTCCGGATGAAACTGGAGGAAGGTCTCAAACTCGCTGGCGGCGTCGGCATAGTAGCTGCCCTGCGCGAGAGACATGGCGAAGTTGAACCGGGCAGGGCCGTCGTTCGGGTCGATGGCCAAGGCATGCTCGAACGCCTGCAGCGCAAGGTCGGTGTCGCCGGTGTAAAAGGCCGCTTGGCCAAGCTCGAACCGGGCGTCGAACCAGGCCGGATCGGCCTTGGCCGCCTCGATGTATGCCGCCTTGGCCCGGGGCCATTCCTTCGATTTCTGGGCTGCGGCGCCGTCGTCAAAATAGCGCTTGGCCACCGGGCGGTCGCCGCCGGCGGGCAGGGCGGGGTTCAGGTATTTGTAGCGCGGAAAGGCCACCGCGCTGGGCAGGACGCTGGCCACCCGCACGGCGTTCGTGGAGGCCTTGGCCACCGGCCCGGGGCCGGGCAGAGGCGTGGTCGGGATCGGTGCGTTTGAGCGCCAGGAGATTTGCGTTGGGCTGTTATTGCCCGGCTTGGCCGGGGCGTCCCCTTCGTCGTCGCCGAACCAGCTGCGCGGGTTGAGCTTTTGTTTCCAGTCCTTGCCGTCATCGGGCGCGCTCTCCGCTTGGCTGACTTTGGGTTCCTCCGTGGCTTCCTCCTCCTCGTCGCCAAACCAGTTGCGAGGGTTGAGTTTTTGTTTCCAATCCTTGGCCGGCTTCGGTTCCGGCTTGGCCTCGGCGATGACCGGCTCCGGTTCGGGCGCGGGCGGTTCCGGTTTGGCGGCCGGGACGGGGAGCGGCTCCGGCTCGACCACGGTCACAACTTCCGGTTCGGGCGCGATCGGTTCCGGCTCCGGTTCTTCGGCGGGCGGCTCGACGACCGTGACCTCGGCCGGCTCCGGCTCGGGGGCTGGCTCCGGTTCTGGCTCTGGCTCCACCTTCGCGACGACTGGCTCCGGCTCCGGCTCGACAACGGCGACTGGCTCCGGTTCCGGTTCTGGTTCCGGCTTGAGAAATTCCTCGAGTTGGTTGGCGAGGGTTTGGATGTCGGCGTCCCCATTCGGCACGAGGTCGAGGTAGTCACGATACGCCTCCAGCGCGCCGGCGTACTGCTTCATCTGCTGGCGGACCGCACCGAGGTTGCGCAGGGCCAGGCTGTTTTTGTTGTCGAGTTCGACGGCCTTCTCAAAATGGGCGGCGGCGTCCCTGTATCTCTTTTGTGACCAGGCGATGTTGCCGAGGTTGTTTTGCGCGCGCGGGTCGTTGGGGATGTTGCTGAAGCTT
This sequence comes from Verrucomicrobiales bacterium, assembly GCA_002686755.1. Classification (GTDB taxonomy): domain Bacteria; phylum Verrucomicrobiota; class Verrucomicrobiia; order Limisphaerales; family UBA1096; genus UBA1096. The sequence goes on along the minus strand of NYYJ01000176.1, from coordinate 4,641 downwards.
TTCCGCGCATCGTCGATTCGTTTTGCGCCGTACTCGGCGATGCCCTTCTCGAGCCAGAGATCGAACGTCTGGTTCGTTGAACTCGAGCCGCTGGTCGTGAGGAGCAGCGAACCGAGATCGTTGGCAGCCTCCTCCCAATTCGACGCCTCGAGGTGCAGCCAGGCGCGGTTTTGGTATGCCCGGGTTCGGCTTTCCTGGCCGCCTTTCTCGATGGCGAGGTCGAACCACTTTTTCGCCTCCCTCAACGCCCCGGTCTTGGCGGCCCCGGTTTTGCCCTTGGCCCCGGTTTGGTGGGCGAGGCCAAGCTGGTTGTACAGCTTGCCGACGACGACGAGATTGTTCTTGAGGCTGGGGTGATCCTCGATGCGTGCCCGGGCCACCTCCAGTTGCTGGAGCGCCCCCGCCGGGTCGCCGGCGGCGAGCAGGCGGCTGCCCTCCTCGAGGGCTTTCTGTTCGGGCGGGGTGCATCCGGCGAGCGCGGCCACGAGGCAAGCCGCCGCCCAAGGTCGGCCGGTCCTGTTGGTGGGTTTTTGCGTGGTCCGCATGGGTGCTGGTGGTAGCATCGCCGCACGGGCGAGTCAAGGGAGGCACACTTCCTTTGCTGCCCGGCTCGTCATGTTCCCCGAAAAACTGTGTCGTTGGCTGCCGTTATGGGCCGGGGCGCTCTGCCTCGGGCCGTCGCCGACGCTTGGCCAAGCGCAGGAGGCCGCGCCACTGCCCCAGCCGCGCATCCTGCTGGTGGAGGACAAGTCGGCCCTGCGGGAGTACGAGGTCGACTCCGTGAAGGTGGCGAACATGGTCACCGAGGGACTCAAGCGGCTCACCGGCAAACCCAGCGCGGCGGCCGCCTGGCTGACGCTGGTCTCCCCGGCCGACACGGTCGGCATCAAGGTCAACTCGGCGCCGGGGCCGATCGGCGGCACGCGCAAGCCGGTGGTCGACGCCGTGGTGCGGGGGCTGCTCGAGGCGCGTCTCCCGCCGAACCGGATCATCATCTGGGATCGGTCGCTGGCCAGCTTGAAGGCGGCCGGGTACGACGCCTTGGCCAAGCGGCACGGCGTGCGCCTGGCCGGGAGCCGGGACGCCGGGTGGGACGAGTCGGTCACCTACGAGTCGCCGATCATCGGCACGCTGGTCTCGGGCGACCTGGGTTTTGAGCGGGACGGGGAGAAAACCAGCCGCAAGTCCCACCTGTCGCGGCTGCTCACCGGAGAGATGACGCGGATCATCAGCATCTGCCCGCTGCTCAATCACAACCGGGCCGGGGTGTCGGGGCACCTCGTCGGCCTCGTCGACGGCAGCATGGACAACTCCCACCGGTTCAGCAGGAGCGGCTCGATCCTCGCGGTGGCCGTCCCGGAGATCCTCGCGATCGAGGACGAGGCACAGCGCCGGCTGCTTGGCGACCGGCTGGTGCTCGGCATCACCGACGCCCTGTTCTGCCAATACCTGGGCCAGAGTAAATGCCTGCTGCATTACACGGCGGCGCTTGGCCAACTGCGGTTCAGCACCGACCCGGTCGCGCTGGATGTCTTCTCGATAGAGGAACTCAAGCGGCAGCGGGAACGGTTCAAGGCGGACTACTCGCCGCCCGACTCTGCGCTGTACCGGAACGCCGCGCTGATACAGCTTGGCGAGAGCGATCCGGCCCGGCGCGAGGTCATCGAGATCTTCCGCTGAATGGCCGGGCGTGGATTCGCGCATTGACATCGTGCCGCTTGGCCAAGCAAATCTTTCCCCGCTATGAGTTTGTTAGCTGACAAAGTCGCCGTGGTGACCGGTGCCGGCCGGGGGATCGGCCGCGCCGTGGCCATCGCCTACGCCCGCATGGGCGCCGACGTGGTGTGCGTCTCGCGCACCGAGGAGAACTCGGCCAAGGTGGCTGCCGAGGTGGAGGAACTGGGACGCAAGGCCTGGGCCAAGGCGGTGGACGTGTCCGACACCGCCGCCGTCGAGGCCGCCGCGAAGGAGATTCTCGAACAGGCCGGCAAGGTCGACATCCTCGTCAACAACGCCGGGGTCACCCGCGACAATCTGCTCATGCGCATGAGCGAGGAGGAATGGGACACGGTGCTCAACACCAACCTCAAGGGGGCGTTCAACTTCACCAAGGCCTTCACCAGGCCTTTCATGAAGCAGCGCAGCGGGCGCATCATCAACATCGCTTCGGTGATCGGCCTGATCGGCAACGCCGGCCAGAGCAACTACGCCGCCAGCAAGGCGGCGCTCATCGGCTTCACCAAGTCGGTCGCCAAGGAGCTGGCGCAGCGCGGCATCACCGTCAACGCTATCGCGCCCGGCTTCATCGAGACCGACATGACCGCCGTGCTCGACGAAAAAATGCGCGACGCCATTCTCGACCGCGTGCCGCTGGGCCGGTTCGGTTCGCCGGACGACATCGCCCATACGGCCGTCTTTTTGGCGATGGAACCGACCGGCTATGTCACTGGGCAGGTGCTCACCGTGGACGGCGGCATGGTGATGTGAGCCTCCTTGAGCGATTTTTTGTAATTAGGTGCTTGACGCCTCCGGGCGGCGTTCTTAAAGAAGCCCCCGAACTTTTGGAGACTTATGTCTGACAATTCACCCGCAGACCGGATCAAGAAAATCATCGTCGAGCAACTCGGCGTCAACGAGGACCAAATCAAGCCAGAGGCCAAGTTCATCGAGGACTTGGGCGCGGACTCGCTCGACACCGTCGAGCTGGTCATGGCTCTGGAGGAGGAATTCGGAACCGAGATTCCCGACGAGGAGGCTGAAAAGCTCCAGAGCGTCGGCGATGTCGTCAAGTACATCGAGGACACCCAGTCCTGAGGCGGGAACGGATCCCGGGGCAACGCAAGCCGCCGACTGGATTGGCTGTCCCGTTTTGCCTTATGCCGGATTCATCACGTAAGCGCGTCGTCGTCACCGGCATCGGCGTTGTCTCCCCGCTTGGCCAAGGGATTGAGCCGTTCTGGCAAAACCTCCTCGCCGGCCAGTGCGGCCTCGACTCGATCACCGCGTTCGACACCGAAGGCTTCCCCTGCACCATCGCCGGTGAGGTGAAGGAATTCAACGCCGCCGAGGCGTTTCCCTCACCCAAGGAGGTCCGCCGCACCGACCGCTTCGCCCAGTTCGGCATCCACGCCGGCTGGCAGGCGCTCAACGACTCCGGCCTTGACCTCGACCAGGCCAACCGCGACCGCGTCGGTGCGATGATCGGCTCCGGGATCGGCGGCCTGGCCACGCTCGAGAGCCAGCATAAGACCCTGCTCGACCGCGGCCCGGGGCGCATGTCGCCGTTTTTCATCCCGATGATGATCCTCAACATGGCCTCCGGGATGTTCTCGCTCTACCACGGCCTGCGCGGCCCCAACGTCGCCACCTGCTCCGCCTGCGCCACCGCCAACCACGCCATCGGCGAGGCGTGGCGCACGCTCGTCATGGGCGATGCCGACGTCATGGTCGCCGGCGGCACCGAGGCGGCCGTGCACCCCACCGCCATGGGCGGCTTCGCCGCCATGAAGGCGCTCAGCACCCGCAACGACGACCCCAAGCACGCCTCCCGACCGTTCGACGCCGGGCGCGACGGCTTCGTCATGGGCGAGGGCGCCGGCGCGCTGGTGCTCGAGACCGTCGAGCACGCCACCGCGCGCGGCGCGCGCATCTACTGCGAACTCGCCGGGTACGGCAACACCGCCGACGCCCATCACATGTCCGCCCCCGCCCCCGAGGGCGAAGGCGGCGCACGCGCCATGCGCATGGCGCTCAACTCCGGCGGACTCAACCCGGACGAAATTTCCTACATCAACGCCCACGGCACCTCCACCCCGCAGGGCGACATCTGCGAGACCCAGGCCATCAAGTCGGTGTTTGGCGAACACGCCCGCCGCCTGGCCGTCAGTTCCACCAAGGGGGCGACCGGGCACATGCTCGGGGCCGCCGGCGGTGTGGAGATGGCTGTCTGCTGCAAGGCGCTCCAGACCGGCACCGTGCCGCCGACCCTCAACTACGAGACCCCCGACCCCGACTGCGACCTCGACTACGTCCCCAACGAGGCCCGCGAGATGGAAGTCAACGCCATCGCCAATAACTCATTCGGATTCGGCGGCCACAACGCCAGTCTCGTGGCAAAAAAGTTCAAGGGTTAAGCCTTTTCAAATTTAAAAGTACGCCTCTTTATTAGTAATTTGGCGTTTTTTTATGTCTAGACTCGGGCCTAGACAGTGGAATTAGTTACTTGAGCTAATTAATTCAGTGATTCTTGGCGATAAATAGCCTTCACCATTGTTACTTGATAATAGGGGAATTGCCTAACATGGGTGATTTCAGATAAGCTTTCCCCGGATGTTTAAGTCACTTCTAAGTTTATTGCTTTTTATTCATTGCGCTTCTTTGGGGTTTGCACAGTCACAATGGAGAACTGAAAAAAAATGGGCATTCAAAACAGGAGGCTCGGTATATTCCTCCCCAGCGATAGGAAGCGATGGAACCATCTACGTCGGGTCTACGGACAATAACCTCTACGCAATCAACCCTCGCGGCAGAAAAAAATGGGCATTCAAAACAGGAGACTGGGTATTTTCCTCCCCAGCGATAGGAAGCGATGGAACCATCTACGTCGGGTCTACGGACAATAACCTCTACGCAATCAACCCT
>NYYJ01000175.1 GCA_002686755.1 Verrucomicrobiales bacterium | reverse complement strand
GCGTCAATCGGCACGGCCGCCGTGCCCGGTGCCGGCATCATCATGCTGGTGATCATTCTCGAGGCCGTTCGCGTCCCTGGTGAAGGCATCGCGCTGATCCTTGGTGTAGACCGAATCCTCGACATGCTGCGCACCACGACCAACGTGACCGGCGATGCCGCCGTCTGTGCGGTGATCGCCCACTCCGAAAAACAACTCCATCCCCCCAACGAATAGCGATCCTCGCTTGGCCAAGCGGAGAATCAAGTAAACGGGATTCCGACCACTGTTGCCCGGCCTTGGGCGGGTTCCCGTGCTGTAAAGACCTGGCCCGGAGTTTCGCTGCCGCACTTGGCCAAGCCGAGAGCGATCGGGCCAAACCTCGGCGAGTCGACCACGCTGGTCAGCGTGCCAACCGTTTTGCCGTAGTCGTCGGTGAGTTGAGTCCCGGCGTCCAGACCGGCGTCCAGGCGGTATCCAACGAGCGAACGGTTCACCCGCCCGTAGGTGCGAATGCGGGCGATGATCTCCTGCCCGATGTAGCAGCCCTTGGTGTAGCTGATGGCCCGCGCCTCCAGGCAGGCCTCGGGCGGCAGCGTGTTGTGATCCATGTCGGCACCGAAGCGCGGGAGACCAGCCTCAACCCGCGCAATCTCCGTCGCCCGCCGACCGGCCAGACAACCTCCCTGCGCCTCGACCGCCTTAGCCAAGCGCTCGGCGGCCTTGGCCAAGCTTTCTTTCGGAACGTACAGGTCGCAACCGGCGGGGCCATACCTGCCGTTGTTCATTACATAAACCTCCAAGTCGTCGAGCGACATCTTGGTGTGCGCAAATAATTCCCCAGGCAAGCTCAAGCCAAGCGACACCAGCACGTCCGGCGTTTTCGGACCCTGCAGGCTGAACAGACCGAAATGCGGCGAGGCATCGACGAGTTCAACCTGATCGGCGACGATGTGACTCTCGAGGCGCGCCATGACCGTGTCGTGCAGGCCCGGCTCGAAGTCGAGAATCAACTCGTCATCGAGCCGGTACACGTGCAGGTCAGCCTGCATCTTGGCCTTGGCGTTGACGAGCGCGGCGTAGCAGCCTTGACCCGGCTTGAGCCCGGCGACCTCGTTGGTGACCTGACCGTTGATGAACTTCACCCGGTCGCCGCCCAGCACGGCAAGGCAGCCACGAAAGGACAAATCGACGAGGGCGACCGACCCGGTCAGCGCCCGGTACTCGGCAGTCGTGTCGCCGTAATCGTGGGCAACCGGCACGCCAGCGACGTCACCGAACCGCGCGCCCTGCTGGTCGAGAAAGTCGCGAAGTGAATCGGTTGGCATTATTTTAGAGTTTGTTGAACCGGGTGCGGGCCGCCTCGATGGCGTCCAACGGGTTCGGCTCGTAGCGCGTGGTGTCGAACGAGTTTCGGACAATCTGCCGCGCCTCGGCGAGGTTCTCGACGGCCCCGGCGGCGATGGCCTGCGCGAGGATGTTGCCGGAGGCGGTGGCCTCCGTCGGCCCGGCCAAGACACAGACGTTCGCGGCATCGGCGGTCAACTGGTTGAGCAACGCGTTGCGGCTGCCGCCGCCGACGATGTGCACCGTGTCGGCCCGCCAACCGACAAGCTGCTCCGATTCGCGGAGAGTTCGGGCGTACAACAAAGCGAGGCTCTCCAGCGCGCACCGGACGATCGCGCCGGGCGTCTCCGGTACTGGCTCGCCGGTTTCGCGGCAGGCTTCGGCGATGCGCTGCGGCATTTTGTCCGGCGAGAGGAACCGGGGATCGGACGGGTTGATCACGGAATGCCACGGCTCGGCAGCGGCGGCCTGTTCGGCCAGGTCGGCATAGCTGTAGTCGTCGCCCTGCGCTGCCCAGGCGCGTCGGCATTCCTGCACAAGCCACAGGCCGACAATGTTCTTGAGCAGGCGAATGGAGCCGCCGTGGCCAATCTCGTTGGTGAAGTTGAGTTCGCGGCAGGCGTCGGTGAGGATTGGTTCCGGCAACTCGAGCCCCATCAACGACCAAGTGCCAGAGCTGATGTAAGCCCAGCGCTCATCCCCGGCCGGCACGGCGGCCACGGCGCTCGCGGTATCGTGGGAAAGCGACGCGACGACGTTGAGGCCGGCCAAGCCGTTCTCGGTCGCGAGGCCGGGCTTGAGCGGGCCAAGCGCCGTGCCGGAATCGACCACCTCCGGGAACAGCGTCCGTGGCAGGCTCAGTGCGTCGATGAGCGTGTCGCTCCAGTTAGCCAGGCGCGGGTTGTAAAGCTGCGTCGTGCTGGCCATCGACACCTCGATCTTGGCGACGCCGCACAGGAGATGGTTGATCGCGTCGGCGATCGTTAGGAGCCGGGTCGCCTTGGCCAAGCGCGCGGGCGGCTCGGCGCATAGCTGGATGCTGGTGTTGAGCATCATGTACTGGATGCCAGTCTCGGCGAACAGCGTGGGCCAGTCGACCCGGGCCAGCGCGGCCTTTTCGCCGTCCGACGTGCGGGGATCGCGGTAGTGAAAAACCGGCTCAATAATTTCGCCGGCGTCGTCGAGCAGCACGTAATCCACGCCCCAGGCGCAGGTGCTGACGCTGGTGAACGGTTGGCCAAGCGCGCCGGCCTTGGCCAAGCCGGCGCGGATGCCGTCGAGCAGGGACGGAATGTTCCAGTACATCCGATCGCCGTCGCGGATGGGCGTGTTGCTGAACCGGGAAAGTTCCTCGAGCGCGAGGCGACCGTCGTCGAGCGTGCCAAGCATCACCCGGCCGCTCTCGGCGCCGAGATCGATGGCCAGATAACGGGAGGTCATACGGGGTGATTCATAACAAGAACAGCGTCAGGCGCATTGAAACGAAATTGTGCGGGACAGCCAAGCCGCATTTCCCGCGGGGTCTCCCGCCAACAAAAAAGGCGGCCGTGAGGCCGCCTCCTGAAAATAGGTTTTTCGTGCCTATTGGCTCTCAGGGAATTGCTGCTTCAACTCGTCCGCCGTCCATGCCGCGGATCGGTTGACGATGGCGTCGCTGTCGCGCACGGCCTGCACCTGCTCCGGTGTCACCAACGGCAGGCTGTGGGCGTCACCCCAGTCACCGTTGCGGCGGATGTAGCTCAGCACGTTTGCGATGTCCTCGCTGCTCAACGCGACCCCTTGCGCCGGCATGGCGACCTTGTTGTATATCTGCCCCGACACCTCCACTGGTCCCTGCATTCCGTTCAACACGATCGCTATCATGCGATCCGGCGTGGGCGCGAGAACCCACTCGGAGTTGGCCAGCGGCGGGAAACCGGCGTTGGAGTTGCCCAGGCCGTTTGGCTGGTGGCAAGCCGCACAAAGGCCGCGATAAATCCGGGCGCCACTCTCGAACGCCTGTTCCTCCGGAGTCTTCTGCACCTTGAGGCTGGCAACTGCTGCAGCATCACTGTGCGGCGTGTACACGGTCGCGTTGAAGCCGCCGCTGTGTCCGTCCAAGTAATTAATGGCCCAGTACAGGGTCAACACCATGAGCACGAACACCCACGGCTTCGGGCCGCCGCTGACATCGGCTTGAGTCGTCTCTGGTTCCTCGTTGGTTTTTTTGGCCGCCATCTTGGTTCGTGAAATTCTAAGTTACTTGTCGGCCTCGACAGGTTGTGTGGTTTTCGCTGCTTCCTCGGCTGGAGCCGGGGCCGGGTCAGGCAGAGAGGAGGTGAACGGCTGGTTGACCGGCGCCTCCGGCAACGGGTAGTTCGCCCCCTTTAGGCTCAACAAATAGTCGACCAGTGCCTCGGCGTCGGCGGTCGGCTTGTAGGCTTTGTCGCCGTCTTGAATGATATGCCGGCCTTGCTCGCCCTCGTCGGCCTCCTCGAACAGGAACCGGTGCTGCGGCATCTTGCTGTCTTTCCGGATGATCCTCGGGTTGAGGAGAATCCGCATCAGCGCGTCCCGTGTATGGCGCGCACCGACATTGGCCAGGTCCGGCCCGATGCGAACCGAGCCGAGCATCGGAGGCTCGGCAAACAGGTAATCCTGCGCGACCGAACGGCGCCGGCCCCACCCCCGGCCCTCCGGATTGCTGTGTTCGTTCTGCATGAGGTCCTCCCCACGGAACCGCACCTGCACATCCACCGAGGCCCCGGCGGCCGCGAGGAAGTTGCGGGCCTTGGAGGCATCCGCCGGGTTGAGGCCGGTCTCGATGGTTTCCCACTCCCCAACCGGCAGGCCAAGCGCCGCCCCGCCGGACGTCTTGCGGCCGGTTGACCTGTAAAAGCGACTCACCGCCTCCTGGGCGGCCGCATGGTTTTTCTCGCCCGCCATCGCCTTGACGTCCAGTTCCACGCTCTCGTGGGTCACCTGCTGCGTGTGGCAGGCGACGCAGCCGCTGGCCTTGTAGATTTTTTCACCGTAGCGCGCTTGGCCAAGCAGGGGCACCGGGTAACGAAACTCCGTTCCCTCCTCGTCCTGAGTATTGGCAAACTGCAGGCCGCTCAACTGGTCATTGGCTCGGAGCACCATCGCCGAGAGTGACACGCAGAAGATTAACAGCATCCCCCCGAGCAGGGTAAATGTGCTGTTCATCTTGACGTCCAGCAGGCCAAAGGCGAGCCAGGCGAAGCCCCCCACCAGCAAGGCAACCGGCCACCACAGGCCCAGCATGAAGTAGGAAACCGAACTGGCCAACAGGCCGCAAAGAAAACTCAATCCGATCGTCATGTGCCGGCCTCCTTCTTTTTAATCCCGCAACAAATACTGGAGAGACATCCACAATTTTTCATCGCAAAGAAAACGGCTCCCAATAAATTTACAAATAAAACCAGACTTCCGACGAACAGGAGCAACTGTCCCACGCTGGCGAAATAAAAGCCGGAACCCAGCACCGCGTCCCCCGACATCAATCCGCCCAAGGCAGCCGGCAGCGTCGCCCCAAGAACACCGAGGATGATGGCCGCGTTCTGAATCCGGGTCATTCTCGGGCTGAAATCGATCCCGGCCAGCCGCGGGAAAACATGGTAAAGGGCGGCGATCAGCGTCACGCCCACGAAGCCCAGGCTGAACAACAACTCCTTCGCCGGGCCGTAGATCGTGAACTCCGCCACGCTTCCCGGCCCGGGAAACGCGAAGAACACATTCAACGCGCTGACTGTGACGAAGATCACGGCAGCCAAGCGCATCAGGTTGTAGGCCAAGCTATCGGAGGAGTCAGCGGCGGTAACGCCGTTGATCGTCCGCTTGAGGCTCACCCAGACCGCGATCACGCCGAAGAAGTAAAAGACAGCGGTGACCGTGCTCAACGCCGACAACCAGGCAGGCACCGGCGCACCCGGCCCCACACCCCCCATGGAGCCGAAAAGCAGCAGCACCCAGAAACCGAACTGCGCGAAACCGCGACCCGCCAACGCCCGGCCGGTCATGGCTGGGAGAAAGTGGAACAGCGTGCCCAGTCCAACGAACGTCAGGTAAACCTTGACGAAATTATGAATGAACCACCAATCGACAATGTTGGCCACCACGCCCTTGGCGTTGAAGAAGTGAATCAACAAATAGGATCCGGCGAGCACCCACGGCAGCCAGAGCGTGGCTGCGAACAGGAACCATTGCGCCGGGCTCATCTCCTCGTCGGTGCGGCGGTTGTTGGTCTGTACAAGACTCAAGCCCACCAGTACGAAGCCGAAAAACAGCAGCGGCAGCACCTCGCCCGGCATCGGCAATCCTTCCAGCCCGCTTGAGTTGCCGTTCAGGATGCCGATAAAACCAAGCGTGACACCAGCGTTCCAAAGCAACCCACCAAAAACCAGATAACCGCCATCCACCAACACTGTCTTGCCGCGATGACTAAGAATCCAAGCTGAGACGGCCAAGCCAAGCTGAACGAGAAACCCGAATTGCAACGCCAACAGCGAGGCGGGCTGGATGCGGCCGTAGGCAAGCCAAGCGCTGTCGGCCATCATGCCTGAGGCGTGCACCTTGACGCCGGCGAGCAGCGCAAAGAAGCTGTACACCAACAGCCAAGCGACGGCACTAAACGCCAGAAACAACACCGGACCGCAGCAGGAACGATCCACCGCCTCGCGCGGATCCTTCTTTGCCTCGTCCTCTTTCGGTTTGCTACTCATCTATTTGCTCAGGGACTTCACGTACGCCATCAGGGCCAGAACCTCCTCGTCGTTCACCAGCCCCGGCGCGAGTACCATCGGCGCCAGCGCGCCTTTCACCACCTTGGCCAACGGCTGTTTCACCGACTCGATGAAATATTGCTCATTCAACACGACCTTCTGTATTGGACCCTGAAAACCGATATGCACCTCGCGTTCCTTGCCCCAGAACTCGCCTATGAATTGCGGCGACTTGATGGCCAAGCCGGCTGGTGCCGGGATGGCGGGATCCGTCTGGTGGCAAGTGAAACAGGTCTTGGTCATGAACAACTCCTTGCCCTTGGCGACCAAGGCCGGGTCGGCCAAGTCCGTGCCAGAAACATCCACCGGCTTGGGCGCCTCGTACTTCCCGTCCTTGGCGATACTGCGCTCGACCAGTTCGTTACGGGTCTTTTCACTGCCCAACTCGGCTACCTTGGCCAAGGCGGAATCGACCGGCAGACTCACGAACCCCTTCTCCGCGTTGACCACCGAGTACCCTGCCATCTTGGCGGTCGCACCGGCCTCGATTTTTTCGCGCTTGGCCAAGCGGGCCTTGGCCGCGTCGGTGCCGATCGCCTGCCCCGGCTCATGCACCCGGGCCACCACAAACCCGCCCAACATGAACACCAGCAGGAGAATTAACCCGAAAAAACCGGACCCTTCGCTGTCGTGGTTGTAATATTCGTCACTCATCGTTTGCCGGCCGCCTTGGCCTCTGAATGCAGTTGCACATAAACGCCCATGGTCTCCGCGATGCGGGGATCCTTCTGCGGGTACGGCGCGCTCTTATTGAAAAAGTGCAGAAACACCATCGACAAGCAGCCGCCCATGAAGGCCAGACAGCCGAGGTCGATCCAGATTCGGCTCATCCAGCCGCCGGTCTCGTGGATCAGGGGCATGATGTTGTAACTCATGTCACAGAAATGCAGGAACCAAGCCAAAACAGCCACCGTGATCATGACCTCCGGTTTCACCTTCACGTCCTGCCTCAACAGCGCGAGGAATGGCACGAAGAAGTGACCGAAGATGATCAGCATGCCCACATTCCACCACGGTCCCTGTTCGCGTTTCACGTACCAGAAGGTTTCCTCCGGGATCGAGGCGTTCCAGATCATGAAGTATTGTGAAAAGTGAATGTACGCGTAGAACACCGTGAACGCGAAAAACAGCGTGGCGTTGTCCTTCAACGTCTTCTTTTGCACCACGTCCTTCAGCGGGCCGTAGTTTTTCATCAGCAAGGCGATGACGTAAATGGTGATCAAAGACACCCAGACGCTCCCGGCAAAATAGTACACGCCGTACATGGTGGAGAACCATTGGTGCTCGAGACCCTTCATCCAGTCGACCGCCCCGATGGTCAACGTCGCGGCAAACACGAAAATCCCCGCCGCTGCCAGCTTGCGATTGTAGCGGGTCCACTTGGCCGCGCCATCGGCGTCTTGGGCCAGTGAATGTTTGCGGATCAACCAGGTGAACACACCCCAAAGCACAAAAATGGCCACCCAGCGAAGATGCCAAAAGCCGCTGTTCAGATAGCCCTTCTTGGCATACCAGGCGTGATCATGGGTCTTGTGCGTCTGCTTGTACTCTTTCTCGGACTGCATCCAAGAATAGAACGCACGGGACCCGCCGTCATGCGCGTGGCCATGATCACCGGCCTTGGCCTGAACCCTCTCCCCGTGGGCCTCGGCCGCATTCTCCGTTGCTTTATCCGCTTTTTCAGCCTGTGCGTGTCCGTGCTCTTCCGCTCCACCGGAAACAGTCACGAACTCACTGCCAGACCAGATCGCGATCGGGATGAAAAACACCGCCAACAACGGCAGCATGCAGGACAAGTGCTCTGCGATTCTCCGTATCGGGACGATCCAGTGGGAATCCAGCAGGTAATGCAACAGCACAAGGAAGAATCCCCCGAGACAGATGCTCAGATAAAACATGAACGAGACCAGCCAAGCGTGGGTGAAGTGCACCTTGTCGGCGGCAACCCCCGCGATGGCCAATAGCGCCCCAAGCACGATCAGGAACAGCGGTAGCTTACCTGCCCATTCGGGAAGCTTTTGTTCCGGTTCCACCTTCTTGGCGCTGGTTTTTTTCTTAGCAGTCATCGAACGAATAAAATCTCCAGCCGGTTAATTGCCGTTCATCGCCTTCTGCAACTCGGCCTTTTTGTCGAGATCGGTCACTTCGTCCAGTTTGCCTAACTGGCTAAATTGCAGGACCCGTAGATAACTCACGATTGCCCAGCGATCGTCGATCGGAATATTGCTCTTATAGGCCGGCATCCGGCTGTAGGCGATCCCGACTTCGTTGGTCGTCGCGTTGAAACCGTTGCTAATGACATCAAACATATAGCCGTCCGTCGATTGGACCAAACGGTGCTGGTGCAAATCGGCCGTGGTGAGGCTGTACTGCGTCACGATGCCGCTGCCATCACCCGCCTGGCCATGGCACGGGGCGCAAAAAATTGAATACCGTTCCCGGCCGCGCTTCAGCGTGCCGGCGTTCACCTCGAGCGGGTTGAGTTCCACCCAATCCTCCGAGCCGGCTTGGCGCCCGGTTAATTTCGGCTCGTCACCGACCGCCGCGCCACGGGCCACCGAACCGGCAACCGGCAACCGGGAACCGCGCCCGTCCCCCGCCCCGAGCATCGTGTCAAACAGGTTGGACGCCTGCGGACGAACCCGCGGCTGGCGATCCATGTCCGGGAACACCTCCACCGGTGTGTTGCGGGTAAACGACCCCTGAAACCCCGCCATGGATATGACCAGGCAAACGATCGCAACAAATCCTGTGATGAAGTAGCGCATTATTCGTTCACCATTTCGATATGCTTGCTGCCTGCCTTCTTCAGCAGCTCGCGGGTTTCCTCTTCCTCATATTTCGGGTCATCCGCCTCGATCACCACGAAAAACTTGTCGTGAGTCACGTCGGCAAAGCGCATGTTTTTCAACAACGGATGATGCAGCCTCGGCAGCTTGTTCAGGATCAACATGCCAAACAGCGAACCGAATGCACCGGAAAGGATGGTCATCTCGTACGCCACCGGGAAGGAGGCAAACGGACTGAAGTTAGGCTTGCCGCCAACGGGGATGCCGTAGTCGTAGGCGTTCATGTACCAGATCATCAGCATGCCGCCGAAGAACCCGCACAGGCCGCAGCAGAAGGTAAACCAGCCAACCTTCGAGTTGTCCAGGCCCATCGCCTCATCCATCCCGTGCACCGGGTACGGGGTATGAACGTCCCAGCGAACATAGCCGGCATCGCGCACCTTCTCGGCGGCGTGCATGGCACCGGCCGGAGTGTCAAACTCGGCCATCAAACCGTACGGAATCTGGTAGTCGTCCAAGGAATCCATCAATGTTTCGCTCCTCCCTGTGGATGATGCGGGTCCGCCTGCGGGGTGACGCCCTTGACTTCCGAGATCGCGATCAGCGGCAGGAAGCGGCAGAACAGCAGGAACAGGGTCATGAAAAATCCGAAAGTGCCGAAATAGGTCACCATGTCCACCCAGGTCGGGGAATAGTAACCCCAGTTGCCCGGCATGAAGTCGTTGTGCAGGGAAGTGACCACGATCACGAACCGCTCCATCCACATCCCGATGTTCACGAACCCGCAGATGACCCAGATGAACCACGGCGTTGTCCGGCACCACTTGAACCAGAAGAACTGCGGCGCCAGCACGTTGCAGCCGAGCATCCACCAATACGACCAGTTCATGTCACCGAACGCCCGGTTCTTGAACGCATACAACTCGTACGGGTTGCCGCCATAGTAGGCGATGAAAAACTCCATCCCGTAGGCGTAGCCCACGATGGAGCCGGTCACCAAAATCACCTTGGACATCACCTCCAAGTGCCGGACGGTCACGATCTCGTCGAGGCCGTCGTAAAGCGAAACCAACGGTATCATCAGCGTCATCACCATCGCGAAGCCACCGAAGACGGCACCCGCTACGAAGTACGGCGGGAAAATGGTCGTGTGCCAACCCGGCAACTGCGACACGGCGAAGTCGAAGGAGACGATCGAGTGCACTGACAACACCAGCGGCGTCGAGAGACCAGCGAGCAGCAAATAGGCTTTCTCGTAGTTTCGCCAATGGCGGTTCGAGCCGGTCCAGCCAAGCGAAAACATGCCGTATAGAACCTGGGCCAGCTTGTTGCGCATCCTGGCCGCCGGCTCGACCAACTTGCCGGCCACCTTGCGGAATCGGTCACGCATGGTGGCCAAGTCCGGGATCAAACCCATGTACCAGAACAAGACCGACACGGTAAAGTAGGTGGAGACCGCAAACACATCCCACAACAGGGGCGAACGGAACTGCGGCCAGATCGAGTTGGCGTTGGGCAGCGGAAACAGCCACCAATCAAACCAGATGCGACCGACGTGAACCGCCGGGAAAATGCCGGCGCACATGACCGCAAAAATCGTCATTGCCTCGGAGGCGCGGTTGATGGAGGTCCGCCATTTTTGGCGCAGCAAAAACAGGATGGCTGAGATCAGCGTGCCCGCATGGCCGATACCGATCCACCAGACGAAGTTCACGATCGCCCAACCCCAGGCAACGGGATGATTCAAACCCCAGACGCCTACACCGGTCGAGATGAGGTGAATCAGGCCAAGCGGCAGGCCAAGCGACAGCAACAGGC
Source organism: Verrucomicrobiales bacterium (assembly GCA_002686755.1). Classification (GTDB taxonomy): domain Bacteria; phylum Verrucomicrobiota; class Verrucomicrobiia; order Limisphaerales; family UBA1096; genus UBA1096. The sequence goes on along the minus strand of NYYJ01000175.1, from coordinate 7,974 downwards.
TGCACGTGATCGCGATCTTCCACCAACCCGGCGTCTTATTCTCGATGACCCCGGCCACGGTGTCGGAAATCCAGCCAATGGACCGGTTGTTTTCAACCAACGCCGGTCGCTCCAGTTCCGCCGGGGGAGCAGCGATCTTAACAGAGGATGGTACCGTGCCGTGCGCCATCACTGCTTGGCCTCCTTCCCGTCGGCCTTGGCCTCTTTCGTCCCAAATACATCCGCATGGTTCTTTTCGTTGTACTCGGTCACGGTGTTGGGAATATCAAAGTGATCCGGCATCGCGGCGTTCGGATTGCGCAGCTTGGCCAGGAATGTGGTACGCGGCCGAGTGTCCAGATACCCCAGCACGGAGTAATTTCTGTTCTGCCGCTTGAGCCAGTACACTTCACTGTTCGGATCGGAAACATCCCCAAAGCTAACGCCGTCAGCCGGGCAGGCCTGTTGGCATGCAGGAATGATGGTCCCATCGGGAACGTCCAGCGCAGCAATTTTGTCATCCGGATTGTCGAGGGCTTCCACCGTATCCCTGACTTTGGCCTTCTGCTCGATTTTCGCACGCTGAATGCGCTGCACGCAGTAGGTGCATTTCTCCATGACACCGCGCATGCGTACCGACACATCCGGGTTCTTGGAGAGCTTGATCAAATCCCATTCCGGATCGAACTCGCCACCGTCCTTTTTGCCATCATCCAGCCCGGGGACACTCCCGCGGCTCGGGTCCTTGTACCAGCGGATCAACTCCCATTCCCCGTTGGAACTCTTGTTCCCCGGGTGCAGCGGGCTGTTGTTCAGGTCGTTGTCGTCGTTAAAGAATCGGCCGGGCGCACGCTCTCCGTCCTCCACTCCCATAGGGCGGCGGTTGTAGTCGTAGTAGTTGAATCGACGCACCTTGTACGGGCAGTTGTTGGAGCAGTACCGCGTGCCCACGCAACGGTTGTACGCCATCAGGTTCAGGCCCTCCTCGTCGTGTACGGTGGCATTCACCGGGCAGACACTTTCGCACGGGGCATCCTCGCAATGCTGACAAGCGACACCCTGGTAGGTGACCTGCGGGTTGTGCTCGTCACCGGAGAAATAACGGTGAATGTTGATCCAAGACATCTCGCGGCCAATCGCCACCTGATGCTTGCCAACGATCGGAATGTTGTTCTCGCTCTGGCAGGCCACGACGCAGGCGTTGCAACCGACGCACGTGGTCAGGTCGATCACCATGCCCCACTGCTGAAGCTGAACGTCCATCAACTTGGGTCCGCTCATTGTGTCGACCCCAAAACTGCCCTTGTCGTCGCCCTTCCTCATGTAGGGCGAGGCCGGCATTTCATCCTGAATATCCTTCTCCCACGGATATCCGCGGTCATCCCCTTTCACGAGGTGCGTGGTGTGGTGGACGCTGTCCAAGTCGAAATGCTTTACGAAATCCTCGTGGCCGGCGTAGTCGTCGGCATTGCACTCGCGCACCACCGGCCGGCCGTCCATGATCCCCTGCTCCTGTGTGCAGGCGATTTCGTACGTCTCCCCGGTGGCCTTCAACTTGGCCCCGGTGGCCACATGCTGCGTGCCGGTGGTTCGCGCTTGGTAGGCATCGAACCCGGCGGCACCGCCGACCCGGCCCACGCCGCGGCCATAGCCAAGCGCAACCCCCACGGTGTTGTCGGCCATGCCGGGCAACAGCCAGATGGCGCCCTCAACCGATTTGTCGCCGATGGTCAGCTTGTATTTCTTCTGGAAAAACCGACCCGATTCTGAGTGGAACCCGAACCGCCCCGGCAAGCCTCCCAACTTTTTGTCGTAGTCGCTGCCATCGACCTTTTCAAAATCCAAAAGCCGCTTGGCCTCCGCTTGGCCAAGCTGCTCGATCGCTGTTTTCAGGCTGACCAGCAACACGTTATCCCAGGTGATGCGCGTCACTGGGTTAGGCGTCTCGAGCAGCCAGCCATTGTTGCACCAACGACCATCGTCCATACTGTGGTCGCGGTAAAAAGTAACCTCATAGTCGCCCTTGCCCGGCGGCTTCACAGGCTCGGCACCATCCAGCCAAGCGGCTTGTGCGGCATCCCAGTCATATTCCCGGCTCTCAACACCGCTTGCACTATTAGCGAGAAAACCATCGTGCAGGAATTTCTCCCATTGGGTATCGCCCTCGCCGGCGATGCCTTCAAATGTTTTACGAACAATCTTGTAAGGATCGCTCTCTGTACCGCCAAGCCGAGCCAGCACTTCCAACTCGGTCATACCGCCAAACAGGGGAGCAATCAACGGCTGCACCGGCACCAATGTGCCGTCGCTTGTGCGTGCGTCGCCCCAGGACTCAAGATAATGTGCCGCCGGGATGTAGGCATCAGCACCCTGAGCAGTCTGGTCAATGTAGTAACCGTGCCGGATCACCTTGCCGGCCCGATCAACCAACTTGGCCCAGTCCAAATCTGCCGGCGCGTTGTAGGCGGGGTCGCCGCCCAACACCACGAGGTTGTCGCCATCTTTGAATTGATCGATCAAATCGGCGATACTGCCGTTCCCACTTGGTTTGGCGCTGCGCAGCAGGAGGGTCGATCCCACGTTGCCCAGCAACGCGTTCATCGCCATGGCAGCCAAGTGCACTTCCTTGGGCTGACGGTACCCGGCCATGACCAGCGTCTTGTCGCCGCGCTTGGCGAAGCGTACCAAGTCGGCGACGCACTGACGCACCCACTTGGATGTATTGGCCTTGGCCTGACCCTCGGTGGCATGACTATTTGAAAAGTCTTTGCTTAAATCCCCAGCAAATGCCTTGAGTTGGCGAATCCCATCCTCCGCGCCATCCAAACCAATCCTATCCAGTGCTTCTGCCAGAGCCAACGCAGCCACCCGAATCACACTCCCAGTGGGAATACGCAAACGGTGATCAGCGTTCGTGCCGGTCAGCGTCAACAGACCTTCCACCGAATAGAGGCGGTTCATTAAATCGGCCGGATTTTCCTTGGTATCATCCTTCACGCGACGCCCCTCGGCGAAACCGCGAATATGCTGAAACGCCGATTCCTCGGTGCCGAGAAAATCGCAGTCGAGAGACAGGATTGCCTTGGCCTCGTCGAGTTTGTAGTACGGCTCAATCCCAGGGCCAAACGCAATGCCAGCCGCTTCTGCGTGGACGGAAAAATCGACCGGCTCATACTCGTAGAAATTGACCCCATTGGCCTTGAGACCGTCGACGAGGCGCGCACGGGACGGCGAACTGCTCTGCTCCATCAACACGTGAGTTTTGCCATTGGCCAAACCGTCGAGCAACTTGAGCACTCCCGACTTCGGTTCAACTTTCAGCGTTTTCTTCCCGTCCTCGGTGAATTCAGTGACCTCAACGTTGCCCCGCACCGAGTACTCGGCTCGCTTGAAATTCAACCCTCGATCCGGGTCGTAGAGGCTCAAAACCGAAGCCTGCGCGCATTGATCCGTGCCCCCGTTGCTGTCGGGGTGCTCGGCGTTGCCCTCCACCTTGATCGGGCGACCGTCGTACGACTTGACCACCAACGGCACGGCCGTGCCACGGGTCGGCATCGCGGTGGCAAAAAACTGCGGCGTGCCGTGAACATAGTTCTCCGGCATCTTCGAAAACGGCAGGATCTTGTGCTCCGGCCGGCGGCATCCGCTCACGCCAAGGCCCGCCAGCGCGAACGAGGCCGACATGATCTTCATGAAGTTCCGGCGCGAAACCGGATCATCAATCAAATCCACCCCGGACGGGAACTCCTTCTCGACGAACGCGCGAAACTCCGGCGAATCCGCCTTGTGCTCAAGGCTCCGCCAGTGGCGCGGGCCGGTCATATTCCTGTTTGATGGGGTCGTGCTGTCGTTCATCGATGGCAGGCCGAGCAGTTCTCGGAGGTCTTGATGTGCCACTCCTTCACGAAATTCCTGTCTTTATTCTCCGGATCCAGCGAACGGTCGTAGGCCAAGTCAGTGATCTTGTCCAGCGGACGCAGACGCTTCTCCGGGTCGCGATGGCAGTCCAGACAGAAAGTCATGCTGAAATGTTTCTCGTGCCTCACCTCATCCATCTGGTCCACCCGGCCGTGGCATTCCACACAGCTCACACCCCGGTTCACGTGCACCGAGTGGTTGAAAAAGGCGTAATCCGGCAGCTTGTGAATCTGCACCCACTCAACCGGCTTGTTCTCATCCTTGTAACTGGCCCGCACCGGCTCCAGCCGCGGGTCACTGGCCCGAACCGCGCTGTGGCAGTTCATGCAGGTCTCCGCCGCCGGTACGTTCGAGTACCACGACTCCTCCACCCCGTCGTGGCAATATCGGCAGTCCATCCCCAGTTGGTTGACATGGATGGAATGGGAAAACGGCACCGGCTGCGTCGGTTGATACCCGACCCGGGTGTACTTGGGCGTAAAATAATAGGTCAGACCAGCCGTCACCGCTCCCCCAATGAGCAAAATGCCAAATATGATTTGGCCCGGTAACCTGTTGGTCCATCTAGGAAAGACGTCAGACATCCAACAAAGCGCGGCAGCTTAATTGGAACTCGAAGTCCCGACAAGCGAATTAGTGATTTTTTTCACAAGCAACAGATGGCTCTCTGATTTTTAGGTGACCCACGACGAAGCCAACCTCCCCGGATCGGGTGTTGGGAATGGAGGCGAGGGCCGGAATCGAACCGGCGATAGAGCTTTTGCAGAGCCCTGCCTTACCACTTGGCTACCCCGCCAGCCAGCGGACGCGGCATCATAGGAGCGAATCCGCCCTTTTCAAGTTTTTTAGGGAACCAACCCGAATCGCCATGATTCCCCCGCTTGGCCAAGCGCGAATGTCCGGTTGCATATACGGCCGGGCGATGCTACCGGTGGTCCGCCAAATGAAGATCACCGATATCGAGTGCCATGTGCTGCTCGTTCCGGACGTCCGAACGGACGCCACCTCCTCCGCGCAGGACGACATCGTCGTCTTTGTCCATACCGACGAAGGCATCACCGGCATCGGCGAGAGCGACGTCAACCCGTGGATCGCCCGAGCCTGCATCGAGGCCCCCAGCACCCACTCCATGGGCCTTGGCCTCAGGGAAATGCTCATCGGCGAAGATCCACTCGACACCGAGCGCCTTTGGCAAAAGCTATACGTTGGCAGCTGCATGAACGGCCGACGCGGCGCTGTCATCAACGCCATCGGCGCCATCGACATGGCCCTGTGGGATATCCGCGGCAAGGCCGCCGGTAAACCCACGTGGCAACTGCTCGGCGGCACCCCGCGCGACGCGATCCAGCCCTACGCCTCGCTCCAACCGAACGGCACCAGTCTTCAGCAATATCGCGACTCCCTAGTCGAATGGGTGCTGCACGCGAAAGAAATCGGCTTCCGCGCCGCCAAACTCGAAATCACCCTTTTCGGTCCCTACAACCACACCGGGATGAACGAGAGCGACGACAAGGTCACCGAGGTACTCGCCGCTTGCCGCAAGGCCGTTGGCCCCGACTTCACCCTCATGGTCGATGTCCAGTACGCTTGGGACAGCGCCGAGCGGGCGCTCGCCACCGTCCGCGACTGGAATGAATTCGACGTCTACTTTCTCGAGACTCCGCTCTGGGTGGACGACCTCGACGGCTACGCCCAGATGCACGACGAGAGCGGCATCCGCATCGCCGCCGGCGAATGGCAAACCACCCGGCACGAATTCGCCGACCTGATGGATCGCGGAAAAGTGGACATCGCCCAGCCGGACGTTGGCCGGGTCGGAGGCCTGACCGAGGCCATGAAAGTCTGCGACATGGCCGCCGAACGGGGCCGGCAAATTATCCCGCACTGCTGGAAAACCGGAATCAGCATCTCCGCCAGCGCCCACCTCGCCGCCGTCACCCCGCACTGCCCCTACTTCGAATACCTTCCCGCGGAACTGACCGACTCCAAGCTCCGGCAGGAACTCGTCCAGGACGAACTGCAACTCATCGAAGGCAAACTGGCCATCCCACAAAAACCGGGCCTCGGCATTGAAGTCAATACAGACGCCCTAAAACGATTCACTCAAGACTAACCCTCAAGGCTCCACATCCAACGCATTGATAATCACATCAATCTCCGTAGGCGGCACCCATTCTTCACCTTTTAGCAATAGGATGCGGCCGTCAGGAAACACATCGTGCGAAGGCCCCCAAACGTTCACATAGTCTCCTTCAAAAAAAAGTTCGGGCTCGCCAATCTCCATCTTCTCATCAAGTTTCAACGATACCTTCATCCATTGTGAACCATTCCGATAATATACCCCAGAACCGTCGGGCAGCCACTTCGGTTCCTCCCCTCCGCCTGCTGAAATACGGATCTCGTCATTCAGTTCCGGAAACCGATTGAGATAAATAGCATAGCTCCCTTCCATGTCCTTTTCCGAAGTGTATACAATCCATTTTTCGTCGCCCGAAAAAACTGCCCCCCACTCAGTGACATCGTTATTGGTTAACCTCGTTATTTTCTCCTGCTTAATATTTACCATATACAATTCGTTCAACCCCGCACCATGCTCTGCTCCAAAACACAACAACTGTTCCCCATTATTAGAAATATCTGATATATTTAGCACCCCCATGGATCTTATTCCCAATTCAAGTTTTCTTTCTTCTCGTTCGTCAAAGTCATACTCATATATCTCAAAATTTGCCGGATCATTTCTATTCGATGAATAATATAGCTTCGCCCCGTCTAAACTCCACATGGGAGTGTAATTGTGCTCAGAGTTGACAAACGAACTAAGTCGCGACCGGGTTATATCCAATATATGAATCTCCGGTATCTGGTTATTGTAAACCTCAACAGCAACTTTTTTACCATCGGGTGATACTGAATATTGCCCGTACTTTTCCTTCTTATCAAACAAAGGTTTGGACTCATTCGTAATAAGGTCTAATATTGTTAATTGAAAATTAGGATGACTCACACCTTTCAAAAACACTAAAATGTCATTTTCGGATATCGAATACTGTGCCCCAAACCGGTGGGTAAGTATTTTCGAATTGACCAAAGTGCGAGGCGTACCAATTGGCTTTAGAGTATCCAAATCAATCTCAACTGCCCTCAACTTCCCATCTTCAACCGTGATCAAATCATTGTGATTCATTCTCATATGCGGCGTTTCCCCGTCTCCTAATCTAGAGATTACTTCACCATTTACATCCACATGATGCACAGAAAACACTCCTCTAAATACATTGACTCCTGCAGATCTAAACAACACACCTGATCCATCAGGCATCACACTGGGGTTCAATAACCGTATTATCTTATCCGTTAAAACGGATGGGGTGCCCCCATTTTCACTTACTTTCAAAAAACTGGCTCCCTCTGAATCACCAAAATAAATCATTCCATCACTCCCCCAGGCAGCTCCAACAAAAGGATTATTCGCCTCGCATATATTTTTCAGCAAACCGCTCGACAACTCAATCTTCTTAATCTTGTCCGCAGTCACAAAACCAATCCATTTGCTATCCGGACTAAAGAAAGGAAGCAGCCCTCCTTTCGACTCTTTTAATATCCGGAACGCATCTTCGCCCATATTACGCAGGCAAAGGTAAAGTTCATTTTCAAACACACATACATACGCCAAGTGATTACCGTCAGGTGAGATTGCAAGATTTCTTCGGATAACCCCAAATGGCATCTCAGCCGGCTTCGACATTGGATATTCCTCCGGGATTGATAACGTCAAATGGATACGACTCTGTTTTGGTTTTTGGTGAGCACTCTCAATATTGTGTATTGATGTTGATGCCTTCTTAGGGCTGGCAAGTAATAAACCTAACAATACAAACACACTTATTAACAACACCCCAATAGTGAACTTTAGCAAGTTGTTGGTTTTGCCGTCAGTCTGAGGTATTGGTTTTGGCCGCTCGTGGTGTTTGACGGTGGTGGGTTGCGGGGCAGTTGCTTCGCCGTCGCGGCTGATGCCGCGCTTGGCCAAACCGTTGGCCAAGTCTTCCAACACTTGCTGCTCGTTCTCGCCGT